>JBBDHZ010000044.1:0-7586 GCA_040880645.1 Minisyncoccota bacterium | reverse complement strand
ATCGCCGCCCGTGATACACTGGATTCCACTATCACTTTGGGATTGGAAAATACTCGGATTACCTGAGAAAAGCCACGCGAGGAGGCATCTCAGGCCCTTTCGAGGAATCGGCGGGGTAGGTTATACGGGTGAGTGTGCTGCTGAGTTTCGTGCTTGGATAGTTGGGTCTGATCCGCTACACTATCACCACAATGTCCAAACCGCTCTCACTTCGATGGTTTAGGCGGCCGGTGCTTGAAGTGGCCCCGGAGCTTCTCGGTAGGCATCTGGTGGTGTCGAGGAAAGGTGGGCGGGGGAGCGAGAGGTTCGTTATTACCGAAGTTGAGGCGTACGACGGCCCGGAGGATCTTGCCTGCCACGCGTCGCGCGGACGAACAACGCGTACAGAGGTAATGTACCAAGCCGGCGGGGTGTTCTACGTATACCTGGTCTACGGGATGCACTGGATGCTCAATATTGTGACCGGCGCGGAGGGATACCCGGCGGCGGTCTTGATCCGCGGGGTAGAGGGGATCTCGGGTCCGGGAAAATTGACGCGCCGGCTCGGGATCGATCACTCGCTCAATGCTCGCAGCGCAACCGGAAAAGGCGGCGTCTGGTTTGAGGAGAGCGGGCTGGTCGTACCGGAAAACACAATAGAAAAAACCCCGCGTGTCGGTGTCGACTACGCGGGGGAGTGGGCCCGGAGACCCTATCGCTTTGTTTTACGCCCGTAGCCTCAGCGGGGGGCGGGTTTTTAAGTCCCCGAGCTTGCTTCTCGAGCCCGATGATCAGCCGCGAGATTGCTTGAACCAGAACCGGGTCGATCACGGTTACGCCGTGTTCTCGGAGCTGTGCACGGATATGCTCAGCAAGCGGAACTTTCTTTTGAGTTTGTCGCGCTCGTTTGACTTCACCGGTCACCTTCAGGCGCAAGCGATTCCACTCCGCGGGGTTTTGATAGTAATACATAGTGCCTCCATAAAAAGGTGAAAAAACTCGCCGTGCCACGCTTGGTGTACACGGCGAGCTGTGGGAAGAGGGCGGAACGCGAGTTGTGACCGTCAGGTTGATGGTCTCCGTGTACGCCTTCGAGGCACCTCCGGAGTGATCATCAGTGGTGTCGGCTTCATCGCTCGGCCGGTGTGCTTCTCGAGCAGCTCTTGAAGTTTGTTGGGAAGCGATTGATCCCTCTGATCAGCACCTTGGATTTCCATAGCACACTGAAGAGAGATTTCTCCCCGATCAACCAGTCGCAGGAGATCTGCATCGGTTAACGGTTTTTGCGGAGTACACATCACGAGTCCTTTCGGTGAGGGGGGTTCTAGGGTACGTCTAGTAGTTAGATTACGGTATATTTCAAAACTGTCAAGCTAGGCTGACAAGAGCTCAGCGACCACACTCTTCACGGTGTCCCCGTCGGCCTTTCCTTTGAGTTCCCCCATAACGGCTCCCATAACCTTTCCTGTATCTGACGCAGATGAGGCACCGAGCTCAGCGATCTTCTTCTCGACGACTGCACGTACGTCGTCCTCGCTCATCTTCTCGGGAAGATAGGTTTCAAGCACGGCAAGCTCTTGTTGTTCCTGCTCAGCGGCGTCGGCGCGCTTGTTCTCCTCGTACTGCTTGATCGACTCACGGCGTTGCTTGGCCAGGCGTTCAATTGCGTTCAGCACCCCTTCATCGGGAAGGTCGTCTTGCGGGGTCTTGCTGTTTCGAAGGAGCTCATTGGTGATCTCGCTCGTAATGTTCCGGAGCACGCTCACTCGGACGCTTTCTTTGGCGCGCATTGCATTGGTAAGGTCGTCTTTTATCTGTTTCTGAAGTGACATAAAAAAGTGGTTAGATGTAGGCTGTACGTGATATACTTTAGCACACTATGTCAGAGACTACACTGATCATATTTGTCGGGGGCGCGGTTATAGCCGCGCTGGTGGTTGCCGTGTGGCTGATTCTGCGTCAGATTCGCCAACAGCAAGCACCGCGGGGAGAGGGGCTCGACCTCGTTCTCCAGCAAATGAACGAGCTTTCCAAGGTAGTGGACAGCAAGATCGGTGAGACCTCAAAGCAGATGAACGAAACAGTACGCCATCAATTCAGCGATTCGCAGCGTTTGATCCAGCAGATCAACGATCAGGTGAACCGTCAGCTTCAGGATGTGTCAAAGGGACAGACCGAAATGAAAGAGCGAAGTAATCAGATCTTTACGATCGCCGAGCAGCTTCAGGATCTGCAGCGGACACTCAAGAGTCAAAAAGAACGGGGCAACTTTGGTGAGTCGAGCCTGGAGCTGATCCTCGGCAATATCCTCCCGCCGGATGTGTATGAGCTACAGTATCGCTTTGAGGACGGCACGGCGGTGGATGCGGTGATCCATGCCCGCGACGGTATTATCCCGGTCGACGCGAAGTTCTCACTTGAGAGTTATAGTCAGCTGATCAACGAGAAGGACGAGACTCGTCAGGATCAGTTTACAAAGCAGTTCAAGGAGGATCTCAAAAAACGAATCGACGAGACTGCCAAGTACATCAAGCCGAAAGAGGGAACGTTGCCGTTTGCGTTTATGTTCATTCCCGCCGAGGGGATCTACTACGATCTCTTGGTTAATCGGATCGGCGGGCTGGACGTGAATGCACGCAATCTGGTTGACTACGCAATGAACGACAAGAAAGTGATCATTGTCTCTCCGACAACCTTTTATGCCTATCTGCAGTCGGTCTTGTACGGCTTTAACGCTTTCAAAATCGAAAAAAATGCCGAAGCGATCCAGAAGAACGTCGGCGAGCTTTCGCGGCACATCAATCGCTACGATGAGTATTTCAAGAAGATCGGCAAATCTCTCTCGACGACCGTTAATCACTATAACAGCGCCGATAAGGAGCTCCTAAAGATCGATAAAGACGTGACTCGGATCACCGGTGAGGCGAGCGGGGTCGAGGGGTTGCAGTTGGACCGGCCGCAGGAGCGTGAGGAATAGGCCGTGAGGCGACCCGCCCAACCGGCGTAAGGGTGTTGCGTTTTTTAGGGGAATATGTACAATAGCACAACGTATATGGCAGAGAAAAAGACCACATCAGCAAAGAAATCAGCGAGCAAAACAGCGTCAAAAAAGACGACTGTGAAGAAAGGTGCTTCCGTGAAGAAGGAGGTAAAAAAGGCTGCACCTAAAAAAGTGGCAAAGAAAACTGCCAAAAAAGCTGACTCTGATGAATTTGCGGTTATTGAAACAGGCGGCAAGCAGTACAGCGTTGCGGTCGGGGACATTATAACCGTTGAGCGAAATGCCGATGGTCTCAAGGAAGGAGATAAAGTGACCTTTGAGAATGTCCTTATTGTGGACAACGGAAAGGATACGACGATCGGTACGCCGTATATTGAGAAGGCGAAGGTAGAGGGTGTTTTTGAATCATACGGACGGGCTAAGAAGGTGGATGTTGTTAAGTACAAGGCAAAGAGCCGATACTTCAAGCAGAAAGGACACCGTCAGCCGTTTATGAAGGTGAAGATCGAAGCAATAAGATAAGTGCTAGGCCTTAGGCTCTAGGCGTTAGGAAAAAACCGCGGAAGCGGATTTTTTAATATAAAAAATGTGCAACCCCGGGGGGTTGCACATTGGTGTGTTGATAGGCGACGTATCGATAGGCGCCTAAGCTTAATAATGACGATCGGCGTCCATCTCAGCGTTGGCCTCTTCGATGGTTACGTTAGCAATCCTTGCCGCCACCTTCTTACCAACACCCCATTCCTGGTAGAGCGGGAAGAATAGATCCCACCTCCCGAGGTCGCCGGGCCGGATCATCCCGTTGCCTTCGTAGCCGATTTTGTCGTGGTGTGTGCTGGCGTAGAGCCAGGAGCGTAAGTTGGCAACCGAAATGATCCCTTCCGCTTCGAGATGTTCGAAATGTTCCCACCAGGATCGCTCGGTTGTGAGCTTCTCTTGGTGAGTCACTGTGGGGTAATCGGGGAGAGACTTAGTAGGCATCACAGACCTCCGGTTTGATTTGAGGGGAAAGACCAGTTACTTTTATTATTATATATCGAAGTATTTCCTTTGTCAATACCAACGGGTAATGTGCACACACATATGGCAGTTTCTCCTAGAATGGAGAAATGAGCATATGTATGGCTAAAACAATCAAAGAGGAACGAATGAGATGGGTCTTGCCTGTCGTGAGGTTATGCAACACCTGGTGTTGCATAGCTGCATTTCGCTTGTTACGTAAGCAGAGCTTGCTCCGGCTGCGCTCGAACGGAACGAGAATAAATTCTCGACCGTTTCTCGCTTGTCGGAGTAGCATGCTACGTAACACGTAAGAAGCGGTTGAGCCGAAGGCGTTTCGGCTTATGGTCGTATTTCTGCCCGTGAACGTTCACGTAACGTTCAATGAACGTTCATTGGCGATTTTTGAGTGCGTCTTTGATCGTGTTCTCGTCGGAGTACTCGAGCTCGGTGCCGGTCGAGAGGCCGCGTCCGAGCGTAGAGACAGTGAGTTTGTGTTTTTCGATGATCTCCGCTAACTTCGTTTTGAGGATGCCTGCTGTGTGCTCGCCTTCAGGTGTGGCGGAGAGCCCAAGGATCACCTCGCTGAGACCGTCGGCAGCGCGTTTTTCAATACTTTCAGCGAGCTTGGCGAGGCGGATCTGCTCTTCCGGTTCCGCCTCAACAAACGAAACCGTACCGCCGACAACAAAATACTGTCCGTGATACGATCCGCTTCGCTCGATCTGTTCTACATCTATATCTTTTTCTACCACAAGGAGCTGGGAAGGGTCTCGGTTCGGGTCGCGGGCGATAGGGGAGCGGGTCTGCTTCGGATCGGTAGAGAAAAAAAGCATACAGCTGTCCTCGCAGATCCGCATATGATCGCGAGTATCGGCAAGCGCGCGCGTGAGCTGGTCGACGTACCCTTTATTTTTCCGCACAAGAAAGGTGGCGAACCGCCGTGCTTGGCGCGGACCGATTCCGGGCAGTTCGGTCAGGAGCTGTTGAAGTTTATCAAACGAGGACATTGTCAGAATTAGAAGTTTGCAAACTCTTCATCCGCACCGGCGTACTGGCCTTTTTCAATGCTTTGGAAGGTTGCTTTCTGGGCGTTAAAGTGAAGCTGGGCAATCCCGGTCGGACCGTTACGGTGCTTCTCGATCAGGATCTCAGCGATGTTGTCGTTATCCTCGCTTGCTTCGTGCCCTTTCTCGCGATGGATGAACATAACAACATCGGCGTCCTGCTCGATCGAACCGGAGTCACGAAGATCAGAGAGTTTGGGCCGGCCGCCGCGCTGCTCTACGGCACGGGAGAGCTGCGAGAGGGCCAGGACCGGTACATCAAGCTCGCGGGCAAGCTGTTTGAGACTGCGCGATATCTCGGTGATCTGCTGGACGGTTGACTCGCTGCCGCGGGACTCGACCGGTTGCATCAGCTGAAGGTAGTCAACAATGATCAAGTCAAGCCCTTTTTCGCTTTTGAGCCGGCGGGCGACCGATCGCATCTTGAGAATGTTGTTCGTTGCTTCGTCATCGATGTAGATCGGCGCTCGCGAAAGTTTATCGAGCGATTCCTGGATCGATTTGAAGTCGTGGTCGCTGGTCAGTTTACCGGTGCGCAGTTTCCACGCATCCACGAGTGCTTGGGCGGCCAGCATACGGTCAACGAGCTGTTGGGAGCTCATTTCAAGCGAGAAGATGCCGACCGATACGTTGTGGTTCACGGCGGCAAGGCGGGCGATGTCGAGGGCGAGCGCCGTTTTACCCATCGACGGTCGGGCTGCCAGAATAATAAGGTCGGAGGGTTGGAGGCCGGCGATCGTGTTGTCGATCGCCGAAAACCCGGTCGGTACACCTCGAATGTCCTCTTTTGAGTTATGCAGTTTATCCAGTCGCTCCCAGGCCTCGGCCAGCTCGTCTTTCATTTCGACGAATTTATGCGTCGCACCGGCGTTGCTGAGCTCGTAGATACGCTTTTCTGCTTTATCGATGATCTCTTCCAGCTCGCTGTTGTCGTCGTAGCCAAGCGCACCGATAAATTCAGAGGCATCGATCAGGCCGCGCATCATAAACTTTTTTTGAATCAGTTTGGCGTAGTACTTGAGGTTGGCGGAGGAGGGGACCGCGTTGGTGAGATCGGTCAGGTATTCGTTACCCCCGATCTGATCGAGGATTTTTTTCTCTTTCAGTTTGTTCGAGAGCGACAGCATATCGATCGGTTCGTGTTTTTGGAACAGATCGATCATTGCCTCGTAGATCAGGCGGTGCTTGTCGGCATAAAAAGAGTTTGCCGAGACCATATCGGTCACCTCGTACATTGCTTCCGGTCGCAGCAGGATCGAGCCGAGCAGGGCCTGTTCCCCCTCAAGGTTTTGAGGGGGGACGCGTAGTCCGTCAGAGGATTTTTGGGTTGCGGTTTGGGTGGTCGCCATATCAGGTATGTATCCTACCACGCGCCGGAATCCTTTCAAAAACGAGAAGGGGATGAGGGTGGGGGGAAGCTGTGTATAGCCGGTACGAGCGTGATATACGGCTCAGCGTGTAGGGTATATCGTGTTCTGGCTGCGGTGAGCGGATATGGTACTATACGTATAGTATCGGAATTACGTCAGTTGGCGCCGATCTCACACGCTCACCCTTCTTAGTATAAATCTTGGTATGAAAGCAGTTATTCTTGCAGCCGGTCGCGGCAAACGTATGCTCCACCTGACGGAGGATACCCCCAAGCCGATGCTTCAGGTGGCCGGAAAGACCCTTCTGGAGCATAAGATCGCGATGATGCCGGACGAGATCGACGAGATCATTCTGGTGATCGAGTACCAGGGAGACCTGATCGAGTCGTACTTTGGCGATTCATACAACGGACGGCGGATCACCTACGTCCGTCAGGGAAACCTTGCCGGTACCGGCGCCTCGCTGTGGGCGGCCCGCGAGCATCTCACTGAGCGTTTTTTGGTAATGATGGGAGATGATATTTACTGTCGGAGAGATATGGAGGAGCTGCTTCGCTATGACTGGGCGATGGGCGTCGCGACCCTGCCGTATCTTGAACGAGGCGGACGGGTTGTACTTACCGACGACGGAACCCTTGCCGATATCATTGAGGGAACTCACGAAGTTGAGAACGGAACGGTCAATATCGGAATGTTTGTCCTGCAACCGGATATTTTTTCTTACGATCTTGTCCAGCTGCCCGGGAAAGATGAGTACGGGCTCCCGCAAACACTGCTCTCAGCGGTTAAGGACGGGCATCAGGTCACGCTTGTCGAATCACAGTTCTGGATGCAGATGACCTCGCCGGAAGACATCGAGAAGGCCGAGCAGTTCTTTTCTTCTGATAATCTGTCGAGCAAGGCGTACCGCACCTAACGAGCCACACGCCTCAGAGAACATACCTCCGAGAAGGAGCATTCTCCTGCATCTACCGGAGGATCATTGGTGATCGCTCGGGGAGAGCTCGGGGCCGGTGTCGGTGTCGTGTATTTCAAATCCGGCGGCGCTGATCTTTTCGCGCAGCTCATCCGCCCGAGTGAAGTTCTTTTCGCTCCGGGCGGTCTCTCGTTCGCGAACGAGTACGGCAACCTCGGCAGGCAGTTGCTCGAGTGTCAAGATATCCTTGCCGG
>JBBDHZ010000043.1:0-1394 GCA_040880645.1 Minisyncoccota bacterium | reverse complement strand
TCCTGGCGCGTCTGATCCCCGAAGCCGAGGACCGTTTTCGGTTCGTCGTCCTCGGTGGCCCCCAAGGTGACCCAGGCTTGCAGTTTGAGCGACGGTCGACAGAGTAGAAATCGGTCCGGTCTTCCGGGGCGACTGGCAGCAGTCGCTTCAAAGGCGTACTTTGGCGGTTCCGACGCTCGTTCATTACCACACCATATTCGACCATCCACCCACCGTTAGTGCCGTAGTGTACAGAACGGAAGACAAAATCATGGAGCACAGCATCATGATTTTGTGATACATGGTTTTGTACCTTCTTCGGATGAACTTATTTGAGCTCGTCATTATTTTTCGATGGTACGTACTTCGATGTGGCTGTGATTGAGGTTAATCCACTGGAGGGCCCGCAGGTGGGTGTGTTTCAGGAATCGTGATTGGTGGTCGAAGACGCTTTCGGGACGATGTGTCGCGGTCGTCACTGAAAATGCGACATCATCCGTCAAGAGGTGCATTTTCTGCTGACCGATCGTCGCGCCGGCGGAGTGCACCGCGACACTGCGGCGAACGAATTCTTTGCCACCCACAAAATGCGTCATAGCGTCTCGGTAAAGAAGCGGATCGAGGTAGGCGCCCCATTCCTTCAGGCAGCTCATCAGTGCCTCCTTCAGGCGACGGCACTGCGGCGTCAACTTTTTGAAGCCATCAAACGCTAACGTATATCGTTGCCGGAGAGTGTGCGTGAGTCGTGTGGAAACAAACTCTCGTTCGACCTGCTCCGGGCGGAAGTTGAGCAATGTGGCGTGGTGGAGTCCGCTCAGAAAGAGATAGTTCAGGGTCTGCCCCCTGTGCGAGTCAGCAATCGTCGAAACCGTCTTTGTCTCAACAATTACGCCGTGGTCAATCAACAAGTCTGCAGAATAGAGTTTCCGAAAATCGTCGAGGCTGACGGTAATCTGAAGCTCCGGTACGACATCGAAACCCGCCGCTTTGCACCGGCGGCTCAGCTCACTTTGGTACATCGCTTCGTCCAGGTAGCGACCGAATTCGTTGTGTATATCGAAAGCGAAACCTGTTACTCGCCGGTCAACTTTGTGAAACATTTCTTGATCGTAGATCTTGATTGGAGCTGATGTCACAATGGGCATGGCAGGCTTCCCGGTTCGTGCAAAATCGCGCAGCACAGGATCATGAGTACAAAATCATGGAGCACAGAATCATGATTTTGTGCTTCGCTCTTTACCTATCTTTCAGTCTGTGTATGGTTCCTTTTGTGCGGTCGAGAAGCGACTCGCCGCCATCAGCCGTGGCACGGTAGTGATTCCTGAAACGGTGGCTGTGCCTCAGCTTAGCAGCTTGAAAGCGGATGTGCGCAACCGACGCGAAGCCGCAACGAACATCTGTGGGCGAGTCGGTGA
>JBBDHZ010000042.1:5502-7631 GCA_040880645.1 Minisyncoccota bacterium | reverse complement strand
ACATCTTTGCCAGAGGTTCATGCTCATGCGTATCGCAGCCATCACGGTTCTCGGGCTTTTCTTCGTCTTCCCCGTCCTCACCGGGCGTGCTCAAACGGAGCAGCAATCCCAAGAGGCGCTTGCTCGTAGCGATGCCCGCGTTGCCGGTGTGAAGGCGGTCAACGATGATGACTTGTTGGTCACGTGGTGGTCGCGGGACGACATGCAGCGTAAGACGGTTTGGGCCGATCTGGATGACGACGACATTCGAGAAGCAGTCAACGACGCACTTCTCTACGATCCTCGTGTGTTTTCGTTCAAACCGACCGTATCGGTCGACAACGGCGTCGTTACGCTGACGGGGGTGGTTGACAACCTGAAAGCGAAACGGGCTGCCGCTCAAGACGCCAAGAACACCGTCGGGGTCACTCGTGTCAAAAACTATTTGAAGGTGCGGCCCGTCTCCGAGCGACCCGACGATGAGATCAAACAAGACATCCTCAATGCCCTTGCGCGGGATCCTTACGTCGACCGGTTTGATATCGAGCCGATCGTCATTGGCGGTGAAGTCTGGCTGCATGGTGATGTCAATTCGTACTACGAAAAGTCCCAAGCGGAGGATTTGGCCGCGACAGTCAATGGCGTCACCAACGTCCATAATTACTTGGACGTTTCGTACGATCCCCCAGCCCTTACTTATGACTATTACGACTGGGATCCAACATTGTATGATTATGATTTCGATTACACCACGACTCGCGTAAAACCGGACAGCGAGATCAAGGACGATATCGAATCGCAGCTTCTGCAGTCGCCTGCCCTTCTAGCCCGGATTATTCATCGGTGTGTAGGCCGGAACAAGTAAACGCTTGTTGCGCCCGAACTTCGGTCGCGAGGCACCCAGCGTTTGGAAACGCAATTCGATATTGTCCCTTATTGGCGTTTGCGCAGTTCCGGCAACAGCTTACGCGACCGTGTTGCCGACCTACGTGAATCATCCGGGCTACAGGGCGTGTAGTTTTTAAGTTGCGGCAACACAACGATTTCACCCTCCCGCAAGCGGGAGGGTCGGACGCGGTAGCGGCCGGGGAGGGGACGCGAGAAACCAATCATGCCGATTCATAATCAAGAAATCGCTGAGAAATTCAGTCGTCTCGCCGATTTACTGGAAATTCAAGGGGCGAATCCGTTTCGGGTTCGAGCGTACCGAAGCGCTGCACGAACGGTGGGATCCCTTCCACGTAGCGCGCAAGAGATGCTTGACGAAGACGAGGATCTTTCCGATCTGCCTGGAATCGGTGACGATCTGGCGGGGAAGATTAAAGAGATTGTCGAAACCGGCGAGCTTCCGCTGCTGAAAGAGGTCGAAGGGGAGACTGCCGCCGAGTTGAGCGAGCTCATGAAATTGCCCGGCATTGGTCCCAAACGAGTAAAGACGATCCACGAGAAGCTTGGTGTCGAATCGCTCGACCAGCTTCAACAGGCCGCTGAAGACGGACAGATTCGTGAACTGGATAGTTTTGGCAAGAAGACCGAAGAAAAAATCTTGCGGGAAATTGACCGCCGCGATGGTCAACAACAGCGAATGAAATTGTCCGACGTCGACCAGATCGCCAACGCCGTACAGGCGTATCTTGCCGACGTCGAAGGTGTAAAGAAAGTGGTCATTGCAGGGAGCTATCGCCGGCGCAAGGAGACGGTCGGAGACCTCGACATCCTTGTCACTTGCAAGAAAGATTCGCCGGTGATGGACCGCTTTGCTTCTTATGAAGAGGTCGGCGAGGTCGTCTCCCACGGAAAGACTCGCTCCACCGTCATTCTGCGGTCCGGTCTGCAGATCGACCTGCGGGTTGTGGCAGAAGTGTGCTATGGCGCGGCCCTTTATTATTTTACGGGCTCCAAGGACCACAACATCGCCGTTCGAAAAATGGGCCAGAAAAAGAAGCTCAAGATCAACGAATACGGCGTATTCAAAGGAGACGGGTATGGAATACCTTGCGATCACCGATCACTCGAAAGCCGTGGCGATGGCCAAAGGGCTCGACGAAAAACGTCTGCGAAAGCAAATGAAGGAAATCGACAAACTGAATGATCGGTTGAGCGGCATCCGCATTTTGAAGGGAATCGAAGTGGATATCCTTGAAGACGGA
>JBBDHZ010000042.1:0-5402 GCA_040880645.1 Minisyncoccota bacterium | reverse complement strand
CCACCGGACGATTGATCAACAAACGGGCGCCGTATGAAATCGACATCGGGCGAATTATGGATGCAGCCGTTGACCACGGCTGTTTTCTAGAACTCAACGCCCAGCCGGATCGGCTTGATCTCAATGATGCACATTGCAAACTGGCAAAGGAAAAAGGAGTAAAAATCGCAATCTCGGCTGACGCCCACACCAAAACTGATCTTCAATTCCTCCGGTTCGGAATCGATCAGGCACGCCGCGGTTGGATGGAAGCGGAAGACGTCCTTAACACGCGAAAGTGGGGCGATCTGAAAAAGCTGCTGAAAAGGGACTAACACCAATGGCCGGAAGACGCGACTTCAAGAACGACCCAACCACAAAATTCGACGACGTCGGTGAGCTCAGCAAGAAGGAAGCGAAGCAAGAGATCGAGGCGCTGCGGGAGGGGATCGCGTTTCACGACCACAAGTATTACGTAGAGAACAACCCCGTCATTTCCGACACTGTCTACGACAAACTCTTCCATCGATTGCAGGAACTGGAAGATCAGTTTCCTGAATTCCAGTCAAACGACTCGCCCACGCAGCGCATCGGTGGCGAGCCGCTGGATGAATTGAAACGCATCGAGCATACCGCCCCGATGCTGAGCCTGAACGCTGCCCTGGAACAGGATGAGTTTGAAGCATTTCACGACTTCGTACGGCGCGAAGCCGAAATCGAGCGCGTCGAGTATGTGCTCGAACCGAAATTTGACGGCGTTTCGGTGGAGATTGTGTACGAAGATAGCCGTTTCCAGCACGGTGCGACACGTGGGGACGGTCGAATCGGAGAGGATATCTCCGCCAACCTGAAGACGATTCGATCAGTCCCGCTATCCCTGCAGAAGAGCGGCAAGCCGGCGACGTTTCTGGCCGTTCGCGGCGAGGTGTTCATTTCCCGCGCGGGCTTTCGCCAGATGAATCGTGAACGGGTCGAACGCGGCGAGGAGCCGTACAGCAATGCCCGCAACGCTACCGCGGGGATCTTGCGGCGACTCGATTCCAAAGAGGTCGCTCGCCATCCGCTGGACATCTTTTTTTATGACGTTCTTAAAATCGAAGGCAAAGCGTTCCGTACCCACTGGGACGAACTGCAGCAGTTTCCCAAGTGGGGTCTGAAGTGCGATCCCCATGTGCAGCGTTGCTCTTCGAAGAAGGGAGTCATCGAGTACCACGAAAAACTGGCAAACGAGCGGGAGGATCTGGATTACGAGATCGACGGCATTGTCATCAAGCTTGACCAAAAAGAGCTCTGGGAAACACTGGGCGCCCGACATCGCAGCCCCCGCTGGACATTGGCCTGGAAGTTTTCCGCTCGTGAAGAAGTCACAACGCTCGAGGAGATCGTTGTACAAGTGGGGCGGACGGGCAAACTCACCCCCGTGGCACTGTTGCAACCGGTCGATATTGGCGGAGTGACGGTGAAACGGACTACGTCGTGATGGGGGAGGATCCAGGCAGTAAACTGGACGAGGCGAAAGCTCAAGGTGTGAACGTCCTCGACGAACAGCAGTTCCAGGACCTCCTTTCCGAATGACGTTGTATTGATCGCGGGAGAGTAAGCATGCGAGATCCTTGGATCGAGAGTGAATGGAAAAATCTTTGCCAAAGAGTACAGAACTGTGCGGAAGAATGCGCCGGCGATTCGCCCCGATTGCGAGAAAGATTTCAGCAGGAGGCGGAGGCGTTCGAACGACAAGAGCCACCAGAAAGATACCCGCATTTGCTCGATCGGGTCCGATCAGCCGCAGAATTGGCGAAATCCTGGCATGCTGAATGTGAACGGAGCGAGTCCGAGCAAGACCGACAATCCACCACCGATTTCACACAGACTGGCACCCACGAGTAACCTGCACGATATCGACGACGACGCCACGACCTATTGTGATGGTTCCGTCGAGGGCGAAGCCACCGTTGACCGATCGTTCACACTGATCGGGCCAGCACCGAAACTCAGTACCAACACCAGCCCGCCCATAATGGCAAGATTCTTCATAAAGTGGGCCATTTGCATTTGTTGCTCCTGGCCCTCGTAGGTCCAGAAATCGTGGAAAATCAAAGTAGTCGGTATCAAAAACGCGATCAGCACCATCGCCCCAACGCGTGCCCAGCATCCGAGCAAGACTGACAATCCACCACCGACCTCACATAGAATGGCACCGACGAGGAACAGCGGAATCATGACCATCCCTTCATTGGCCATTTGCTCGGACGTCTGATTCCAGCTAAAGACCTTATGAACCCCGCTCATGATAAATATTGCACTCAACAGAATACGACCGACAAGAGGCCACGCTCGATAGCATTTAGTGTTCATCTTCCTCTCCACCGCTTGCTTCGCGATTGAGCAATCGACGTTCACGGGCTTCGCGATCGCGAAGCCGGCCTTCCCGTTCTCCACGGTCACGAAACCCTCCTTCGCGTTCTGCACGGTCGCGAAGTCGGCCGTCGCGTTCCCCGCGTCCAACGCCTCCGTCATCACCTTCTCGACGGTCAAAGAAACGACCTTCGCGTTCCCCGCGGTCGAGTATTCGGCCCTCGCGTCTTTCGCCCTGTTGTTCTCGACACCGCAGGCCTTGATAGGCGTGGTGATAGTCGCCGTTCATCTCTTCGGCGAGTTCCTCGAGCCATACATTGGTCTTGTGAATCGCCGGTTCCAGGGCAGGAATGATTAAAGCTGTCATTGATCTCTCCTTTTATTCGTTGAGCTTGATTTCCAAGACGCCAGCATCGCTGGACCACTCAACCGCTGACTGCTGAAGCCGAGGCGGTGGGACGTGAAACGCTGGCGACGACCTCTGCCGCTTGCTGCGGATCCGCACTGGCCAAACTTGCATTGTTTTATTCCTCATCAATAAAAAAATGCGGACTTAGGAATGGCTCGTAAGACCGTGGTTGTCCCTACTGTCTCTGGCACAGAAAAAACGCTGCAAGGCTCGGGCCATCCCGCCTGTTTGCGGTGGGTAAAATCGCCATTTTGCAACGTTGTCATCGGCAACTGTCAAAAACAATCATTCTTGCTTTCACGGCACTTCAGTTGCGGCCCGAAGGAAGCGATCCCGTCTCTCATCACTCTGAACGACAAGCGATGGAGCAAAATGCGATGAACGAGGGCCTGATGCTGGAGTTTGCTCAGAGGACGGGGCTGACCTCGGGGACGGGGCCGCAGCGTTACCTATGGACCGATGCTTTTGCGGTCTGTAATTTTCTGGAATTGAACCATCAGGCCGGCGACACGCGTTTTCTGGATCTCGCGGTGCAGCTCGTCGATCAGGTGCACCACACCCTGGGCCAGCACCGCTCCGACGACCCCCGGCGCGGCTGGATCAGCGGCCTGGCGGACGAAGAAGGCGCGAGGCACCCAACCGCTGGCGGACTGCGGATCGGAAAGCCGCTCCGCGAGCGCAGACCCGACGAGCCCTTCGACGAGCGGCTGGAGTGGGAACGCGATGGTCAATACTTTCACTACCTCACCAAATGGATGCATGCACTGCAACGGCTGAGCCAGGTAACAAGCGAGGCGCATTATTGTCGGTGGGCGATCGAGCTTGCCCAGACCGCGCATGCCCGTTTTACCTACACGTCGACTGGCAGCCGACGGCGAATGCACTGGAAAATGAGCATTGACCTCTCCCGCCCCCTCGTCCCCTCTCAAGGCCAGCACGACCCGTTGGATGGACTGATTACCTATCAGCAACTCTCCGCCAGCGGCCAGGCAGCTGGAGAAAGTTGTTCCGATCTTGCTGCCGAGATCGACGAGCTTGCCAGAATGTGCGATGGGGAACATTGGCAGACCACCGATCCGCTCGGCCTCGGCGGGCTGCTTGTGGATCTCTGTCGCACGGCGCAGCTACTGCAGAGGGTAAGCATCAAGCCACCCCAGCTATTCGCACAGTTGCTCGATTCCGTCTTGCCGGGCGTACGCTCCTATGCGCAGCAGGATCCGCTCCAACAGCCTGCCGCCTATCGCCTCGGATTCCGAGAATTGGGTTTTTCGATCGGCTTGCGGGCCGTCCAGCGGCTGCGCCCCTTCGCCCGAAACGAAACGGAGTTTACTGAGCAAATCGAACAGATCCTCCGGCATCAAGCGCTAGCCGACGAGATCGAAGCATTTTGGCGGCAGCCCGCGAACCGTGAAGTGGATAGCTGGACAGCGCACGGTGATATCAATGAGGTCATGCTGGCGACCAGTCTTGCGCCGGACGGTTATCTCGGGCCCTGTTGACTGCCTCCTCTTCCCCACAATGAAGCTGTGACAAAGCACTTGTTTTTGCTGCCGGATAACAAACGATGCCTAGATCCGATTTAGAGATTTCCGCCAAACGCGAGAAACCGAGCATCCTTGCCGACGACGGGTCGGTGGACGAGGCGACCGACGTGGATTTAATGCGGCGTTTTCTGTGGCCGCAGCGGGTTGCCGTCGTCGGAGCCAGCCGGGATGAGAAGAGCGTCGGCGGTGTCGTCCTCGGCTGTAAAACGCCCGAAGAAGCCGCCGAGGGGGTTGAGCAAATCGAAAAATCGCTCCAGCAAGCCGACCAAGGTCAGTACATCGGCAGCTATCTGGTGCAGGAGATGGTTGGCGACGGAGTCCAGTTGGCGGTTGGTGTCCGCGAAGATCCCTCCTTTGGCCCAGTGCTGATGGTTGGGCTCGGCGGCGAGTTGCTGGAGTTGCTCGGCGACGTCGGTGTCCGTCTGACGCCATTCAGCGATCGGGAAGCACGCGAGATGATCGAATCGCTAAAGTCGTTTCCATTGCTGAGCGGATATCGTGGTCAACCGGCGAAGAACATCGACGCGTTGCTCGATCTAATCCACCGCGTCGGCGCCCTCGTCGAAGATGTTGAAGAGGTGGCAGAGTTGGATCTAAACCCCGTCTTCGTCAAGACCAACGGTGTGGTCGCTGCCGACGTGCGGCTGCGACTGCAGACTTCCGACGACGCGTAACCCTCCCGCTTGCGGCTTGTTGTACTATACATCTCTGAAGAGGTCGCTTTTTGTCCCCTCTCCCCGAAAAGTCGGCGCAAAGAGCGTTCCACTTCGGTTCGCAATCCACGTCGTCTTTTTGGGGAGAGGGATAGGGGGCGCGCCGGAGGTCCGCACACTGACTTGGACGAGGAAGCAGTCTCTGCGGGCTTACGACCGCCCAATGCCAGGCGCTGGCATCGCTTCGCGATTCAAAACTGCTTCCCAACGAGCACTAGCAACCATCAAAAAGGCTCATTACAGTGGGGCGACGACGGGGCTCGATTTCCGTTCCTTCCCGTTCCCAGCCCACCTTCAAATGTTCTTTAACGAGATTCAGTCGATGAGATTGTTTTGCCCTCTTGTTGTTCTCGCTTCCGCATGGTTCAGCGTTTCGGCGTTGGCCGAGGATTGGCCTCAGTA
>JBBDHZ010000041.1:0-1404 GCA_040880645.1 Minisyncoccota bacterium | reverse complement strand
GGTCGGGTAGGGTTCATGCTGCCGTAACGCGAGGAAAGATGCGTTCTTATCAATAGATTCTTTTCACTGCGAGCGAGATCCCATGAAGCTGTCATCACGTATTCGCGAAAGAGGCGGGTTTACACTCGTCGAGTTACTAGTCGTCATCGCGATCATTGGAATTCTGGTTGCCCTCCTGCTGCCGGCGGTTCAGGCGGCTCGCGAAGCTGCGCGGCGAATGTCATGCGGCAATAATCTCAAACAGATTGGGTTGGCGATTCACAACTATCATGACACCTACAAGTCGTTTCCCGCCGGAGGCATTACGGAAGGAAATTGCTGCGCAACGAGGAGCCGCACAACTTGGACGATTTCAATTCTCCCTTTTCTCGAGGCACAGCCCCTGTACGATCGCTACGACTTCAACGTCTTCAACGAAGATCCGCAAAATCAATTTGTACGCGAGTCCGAGATGCCTGCGTACGCTTGCCCATCCGACATTAACGAAGGACGGCTCAATCGCCCGGAGAGTGGTCCGGGAAGCGGGCTGGATTATCGAATGGGCTCGTACCGAGCGATCAGCGGGATGAGCGATGGATCGGGCTGGTTTGACAACGCCGAGGGCTTGGTACTACCGAAGCAGTGGAAGGGCGCGCTTCATAGTGTGTGGCCCGCACAAGGCCTCTCCTGGGAACGCTTCGCTACCGTCACCGACGGGACGTCGAATACTTTAATGGTTGGTGAGTATGGGACCGAAACGCGAAACCGGCGGGGAACGTTTTGGGCGTACACTTACACGAGCTACAACGAGTCTTCCGCGACACTGAATCAGCCTCGAACGCTTTTGAACGACTACGACAGGTGCGTTGCGATCGGCGGTGCGGGCGGAGCGAACTCGTGCAAACGGGGCTTCGGCAGCTTCCACCCCGGCGTCATTCAGTTTGTCCGCGTCGATGGCGCCGTCCGTGCCGTGAATCTTACGATCGATTCGACCGTCTACACGGGCATGGCGACGATTGCCGGTGGCGAAGCTGTCTCGGGGCCGTAACCGTCGGATTTTCACACTCACGAAACGACAGCCATCATTCTTTGCGAACGTCGGCTTTGATTCTCGACATTCTTTTAAGGAACCAGTTGCGTGCAATTGAATAATGCCGGTCTCGGCGTGCTTGGTGTTCTCGCTGCCGTTACCCTGGGCTGTGGGGGTGACGGCTATCGGATGGCACCCGTATCGGGAACCGTGATGCTGGACGGCGCGCCTTTGCCAAACGCGTCCGTCACGTTTTCTCCGAGCGCCCAGGGACAATCCGAACAAGCTGGACCCGGCTCTTACGGTCGAACCAATGAGCAAGGGAAATATTCGTTGAAGCGAATTGACACCGATGCCAACGGAGCCCTGGTTGGAAACCATCGAGTCGAGATCGC
>JBBDHZ010000040.1:0-1407 GCA_040880645.1 Minisyncoccota bacterium | reverse complement strand
TTCCGGCGGACAAGTCCTCGATAATAGCGATGATCTGGCTAAGATGATTACCAACGTCGACTTCAAACAAGGCCCGCCGCTTGTGAAGAAGAGCCCGTTGTGGAGCAACTGGTGGGTATGGTCGGTAATCGTCGGTTTGTTGACCGTCGAGTGGTTGTGGCGAAGGAGCCTTGGATTGGCTTGAGTTTTGAGATCGGATTCCAACACCGTCTTTATTTCGGAATGAACAATGACTCTTCAAGTTCGCGGTTCTGCACTGTTTTTGTTATCCGTGGTCGCGTGTCCGTTGCTCGGTCAAGAGCCGGCGTTCAACACGGCGGACGCGGCTCAGGAACCGTCCATCGAGCGCCAAGCGATTGACCGCACGCTCACGAACTTGAAATTCTACTTTCCCGAAGAAAGAACCAAACCGCTGCAATGGCAGTTGCATATCGTACTTCGCTGGCCCAATCTAGTTCGCGCCACAAACGATGGGGCAACGGCGATTTGGACTCAGGATGGCCGACCGAGAGCCGTGTGTTGCACTTGGACAGATTTCAACGGCATCCTGAGCTTGGGACCTGGGTTGCTTTCTGAAAAAGTGATCGTGGCCGAACTGGATGGCGAAACGATCTGGCGTCCCCGATCCCTGGGACCATCAATGACGGCGTTCCGCGCGATCCCAGAAACAACGCCTGTTGCGACGCTGAATGCCCAGCGCCTTCGTGAGATGCGGCTGCTCGCCAAGCGTTTCAAGGCGGATCTGGGGGATGCGAGTGATCGCGAAACGCTTCGTCTGCTTGCCACTCCCATCTATCGCTATGAGATCCCGACAAAACGAGACGGCCCCCCGAAGGAAGTCGAGACACCCGATGTGTTGGATGGTGCCATCTTCGCGTTCGCTCACGGCACGGACCCGGAGACGTTATTGATGATCGAAGCTCGACGAAGCGCCGAGTCGTACCAATGGCAATACGCAGCCGTGAAGCGAACAGGCGGTCCGATTCGTCTATTTCTCGACGGCGAGCTCGTCGCGTCTCTCGCGGGAACCCCCATGAACGATCGCGAAGCAGATTTTACCTGGTGGGAGCACACACAAATCATGCCTACATCCGGAGTAATGCCTTAATCGTTCCGTGTAATCGCACTACCGAAGCATGAGTTAGATATAAGTGCGTCGAGAGCGGCAGCTGCAGCAATATACATAGCAAGGAATATCTACCATGACTGCTCAACAGATGGCTTGGTTGACCATCGGTGTGGCACTTTGGTTCCAACTTGGCGTGATGCCCGCACTAAGCGACGACGAGCAGCCTACACCGAAACGCGCCGAGCCGAACGAAGACCCCAAGTTTGATAAAGACCAGTACCGGCGTTGGATCGAGTACTACCGTCAAGAAGCGGCGAGTTATCGCTTTCATCTTGGTT
>JBBDHZ010000039.1:0-7694 GCA_040880645.1 Minisyncoccota bacterium | reverse complement strand
GCGCTGTCGATTACGCTGTTGGAGGTAGTTCATCTTCATTAATGATCAAAACTTCTGCAAACGCTTCCATATTTTCCAAGATCACTCCGGTCCCGCGGGCCACGGCTGTTAACGGATCGTCGGCAACGTGCACCGGCACTTTAATGTACTCGGTCAGTAACGCATCGAGTCCTTTGATCAACGCACCGCCGCCGACCAGATAGATCCCGCGCTGCATCACGTCCGAGAGTACCTCGGGCGGCGTTGCCTCCAGTACCTCGCGGACCGATTCAACGAGCGTATCGATCGAGTGGGAGATAGCCTCGCGCACGTCGGCGTCGGTAATCACAACCTCACGCGGCAATCCGGTGACCAGATCGCGCCCTTTAACCGGCGCCTCAATCGGTTCGTCGCTTCCGATGACCGAGCTGATTTTGAGCTTGATAAGCTCAGCGGTTTTTTCTCCTATCAGGATCTTAAATTCGCTTCGGATGTACGACATTATGTCGTTGTTCAGGCGATCGCCGGCGATCCGAAGGTTCTTCGCCTGAACCACACCGTTGAGCGAGATGACCGCGATATCGGACGTTCCTCCGCCGATGTCGATGATCATACTGCCCACCGGGTCCCGCACCGGCAGGCGGACACCGATCGCCGCCGCCATCGGCTCTTCGACAATGTGCACTTCCCGAGCCCCGGCATTCTTTGTCGCGTCGCGCACGGCACGTATCTCGACATTGGTGATCCCCGACGGCACTCCCACGACCACGCGCGGCCCGAGCAGTGTTCGGGTTTTCTGCTGAGCCTTGTTGAGAAGGTACGCGATCATCTCTTCGGTCACCTCAAAATCAGAGATCACTCCGTCGATCAACGGATGAACCGCGATAATGTGGGGCGGTGTCCGCCCGAGCATCTGTTTGGCCTGGGTGCCGACCGCAACCACCTGATCGGTCTTTTGGTTCACCGCGACAACCGATGGCTCATTGATCACGATTCCCTGCCCACGGACGTACACGAGGGTATTCGCCGTGCCGAGATCGATGCCGATATCACTCGACATCCATCGCTTCAGTCGGTCAAATGAGGAAAATGCAGGTAGCTTCATACAGACAGTAACAATTAGGCGTTCTCGGCCACGAGGCGGACGAGCTCCTCAACCGACACGATCCGGACCGTATCGGTTGTCCGGTCGGTGAATTCGATCCCCCCGGCGTCACGCGCCTTCGTCCCCACGACCGCACGGTACGGCAGACCGATCAGGTCAGCATCCGCGAATTTCTCCCCGGCCGACGCCGCGCGATCGTCCCAGAGCACCTCAACGCCGGCGTCAGTCAACGCCCGGTACACTTTCTCTGCCTCGGCATACGTCGTGTCATCGTCGCTCATCTGAAGGAGATGCAGGTCAAACGGCGCGACTTCTTTCGGCCAGAGCATTTCGTTCTCGCCCCCCAACACCTCGACGATCGCGCCCATCAGGCGGCCCGGACCGATGCCGTACGAACCCATTATGACCGGCTGCTTTTTATTGTCCTCATCTACGTACGTGAGATCGAACGCGTCCGAGAACTTTGTGCCCAGGCTGAAGATATTACCAACCTCAACCGCCGTGACGGTTTCAAGGTTTTCTTTGGAAAGCCCCAGATCGGCGAGCACCTCCTCGGAATAGATCTCGTCGTTCACCGCGATCTTCTTCTCGCGATCAAGGTAGATCGTATCTTCGCCGGCGTCGGTCAGTGTCTGAAACTCATGCGAGTACGGACTAAAGCTTCCTCCCGACGCCGAGGTGATAAAGGTGTGTGCACCGATACCGACCCGCTCAAAGATGTTGTGATACGCCTGTTTGGCCCGTTCGTAAAATTCGTTGTGCTCCTCGTCGCTGCGTGAGAACGAGTAGAGGTCCTTCATCAAAAACTCCCGCCCGCGCATAATACCGCTCTTGGCACGCTTTTCATTCCGAAACTTGGTCTGAAACTGATACACGTACACCGGAAGATCTTTGTACGAGTGAATGAACTCGGTCATCAGGTTCGTGAGCGGCTCTTCGTGGGTCGTTGCAAGGCCGACCTCACCGCCTGCCGCCAACGTGGTCTTGAACCAGTTATCCACTACTTCGTCGCTCCACCGACCGGTCTTTTCCCAGATCCGCTTATCCTGAAGCGCGGTCAGATGAAGCTCGTGTCCGCCGATCGCGTCCATCTCACTGCGGATCACCGTGCAGATCCGCTGCAGCACTCGATACCCGAGCGGCAGGTAGGCGTACGCGCCCGCCATTTCTTTGTGAATAAATCCGCCTCGGATAAGGAGCTTGGCGTTCTTCGCGGTCTCCTCTTTCGGCGCTTCCTTGCGCGTTTTGGTGAATAGATGCCGTTGTCGCATACGGCTCATAGTACCGCAAAGACGGTGTCGGAACAAGAACGTGGTGACCCCGGCCTCTTTTGCTCCCCGCTCCCTCGTCGACCCGGAAGGTCGGCGAGATGCACCCTCCCTGGCCCCGGACTTGGTCAAAAAAGGGTCAAAAGAACCGCTCTAAACACTAAGCGCTATAGTACTTAGTGTTTAACGTCTCTTGAATATCGACGTAGGATATGTTGTCAGACCCCCGGGGTTCGACATGTAAGACCCCGGGGGTCTGACAAAAGGGGTTCGACAAAAAGTGTCTTGCCGAGCCCCTTACCCGAACTGAAGCTCGACCAAGCATCCAATCAAGCATTCGATCAAGCACATACCGGGTGCCGGAGACGAATACTCAGATCAGGTACGAAAACTTAGAAACGACAGGTGCCGTAGTATTTGAGATTTTGCAGCTACGCCTGGATCTCCGCTCGACGCTTTAGAACATCATCAAGCGTTACCGTCGGAAGAAACGTGGGGGTATCCGTCTCGGCAACCGTGCCGTCGGCCGGACGTACTTTTTCGTCCTGCTCGGCGGTCACGGCCGGCCGTTGGTCGTTCGCCAGCCCCTGGAAGGCCAGCTGAAGGCCGTGCTCGTTCCATGCATCAAAGGCTTCCTCCTGAAGCTCCTTCTGCGCAAAAAACTCCGTCAGATCTACGTCTTCCCCTCGCTGCTGTTTATACGTCCGGTAGTACTCCCACATCAGCTTCAGGTGCAGGTCATACTCGTTTTGAGCCTCTTTGTTCCCTTCTAAGACTTCGCGGGCCCGCGCATTGAGATCGTCTGAATTAAACAGTTGTGATTGTAGATCGCTCATAACGTATTTTTAAGTATATCACGCCCGCTCACCGGGCAACAACTAAGACCTACTCAGCCGTGTTGTGCCGGCTTTTCAGTTGAGCCAGCAGAAGGTCTTCGGTCTCCGCGATCTCTTCAATAGGGGCGTTTTCCGGAACCAGCTCACGGAAGATCTCCGCCACACCCTCCTTGCGCCATAGATCAGCCATCGCCTGTTCGTGGTGCCCGATATGGTCACTGTCAACCTCCGTTGCCTGCTCACTCATCCGGCTCTGATAATACAGCCACATCATACGCAGCTGCAACTCGTATCGATTCGCCGGTTTGTCCACACCTTTCATAACGTCAACCGTATGCTGTAGTTGATCCGAGTGTTCGTATGACATAGAAAACGCGTTACGCCTTATAAGAGGTTTATAATATCATTATACGTCACCGCGACCATCAGCAGAAGCAGCAAGACAAAGCCCACTACGTTCAGCGTGTTGGCGATCTGCGGATTGATCGGCGAGCGCTTCACCGCCTCGATCGCCACCATCACCAGGCGTCCGCCATCAAGAGCCGGGAACGGAACCAGGTTAATGATAGCCAGATTGACCGATATTAACGCGGTGAACTGCAGCAGGTACACAAATCCAAGTACCGAGGCGTCCCCCACAAGACCGACGATCCCGACCGGGCCGGCCACCTGCGCGTAGTCAGCCGCGCCGGTGAACGCCTCGTAGATAAAGGTCACGATCCCGACCGCAACGGCGTTCGTCAGCTGGCCGGTAGTAAGGTACCCCTGCCAGAGTGCCTGGTGCGGCGGGAGGCGCAGTGTCCCGATCAGACCCATCGTGATCCCGACCGCCTCGCCGTCCTCAATAATATCGGGCTCGGGTTCAGCCTGCACGGTCACTACCTGCCTGCCCCGCTCAACGGTAAACGTCAGCTCATCATCGGGGTGCGCTTGAATAAACGACGTTACGTTCTCGGGCGAGATCGGCCCCTCAAGCGCCCCTCCAAGCGAACGAGCGCTCGAATCCAGCCCAACGATAACATCTCCGGATTTTAATCCGACACGGTCGGCGGGAGACCCCGGCGCAACCGTGGTGATCATCAGCTGAGGATTCACCACGTCCCCGCGCGTGTCGTAATCGACCGGCGTCGGCAGGCCGATCATAAATCCAAGCGAGATCAACAGCCAGGCGAACACCATATTAAACGTTACGCCGGCCACCAGTACCAGTGCCTGTTTGTGCCGCGCCTTACTTACGAAACTGCGCTCACTCTCCTGGGCGCCGGGGTCGTTCGCATCGTCGTAGTTCTCCCCGAATATCTTTACAAACCCGCCGATCGGAAGCAGGTTGAGCGTGTACTCGGTCTCGTTCTTTTTGAATAATCGAAGGACCCGCGGCGGAAAGCCCAGCCCGAATTCATCCACCCGCATCCCGGTCGCCTTGGCAACGACAAAATGCCCGAACTCGTGCACCAGGATCAAGAGCGCGAGAATGATAATAAAGTAAACAATGGTCATAGGATCAGGAGCCGGTCCGTGCCCAGGAGGCACGCAGCAGTACACGGTTACAGAGTAATCTCTTTCTTTTTCTTTTCTTCCATCTCCTCAAGCGCTTTGTTGGTCTTTTTGACGAGCTCCTCCATTTCTTCTTTTAAGCGATACTTATCGTCTTCGGTGATCTCACCGTCCTTCTGCTGCTTCTGGATCGTATCCCAGACCTCGTCACGCGCGGTGCGGACCGAGACGCGGGCGTCTTCGAGTTTCTGCTTGGAAAGCTTCAGTAACTGTTCCCGTCGCTCGCTGGTCAGATCAGGAAACGCCACCCGGAGCCCCTGGTCGTCCACGTTCACGGAAAGACCGAGGTCGGCGTCTTCGATCGCGCCCTCGATCTGGCTCGACACGCTTTTGTCCCACGGGACAATTCTGATGGTTTTGGCGTCTTCCGTGGTGACCGTGGCTACCTGATTGATCGGGAGCTGCGTGCCGTAGCTCTCCACCTTAACCCCGTCAAGCACGGCCGGCGTTGCCCGTCCGGTTCGAATACCTTTGAACTCTCCGCCGAGCCATTCTTCAGCCGCACTGAGCTGTTGTTTAAATTCACTAAAGTCGTATGTCATACCGCTAGTATCTCGTATTTTATTACTTGTTTCAAGGGGACACCTAGATACCCCCCGCCCAGATCATTACCGCAGCGAGACTCAGGAGTGCCTGCGCAAAAATACCGTCCGTGGCTCGAACGATCTCAAAACGGCTGTGGACCGACTCGTGGATCATCTGGGCCCAGCCGAACACGCGTGGCGCACGGAAGTAACAGAACTGCAGGATGTCGGGCAACACTCCGCCCCACAGACCGGCAACCAGAACCCAAGCAACCGACGGCTCGCTGAAGGCAAGCACGCTGACCACCGCAATACCAAGGCCGAAATCAAACCCCATCTTCACGCAATCAAACAAAAACGCCCGACCAAACACCATCGTTTTGTGCTGAACGTCGTCGGTTCCGGGATCACGCTTGGACGCGAGTGTGTAGTCCCAGTGCGGGACCATATCGAGGAGGAAGTGACTTGCCACGCCAACCAAAAAACCGAGCGCCGGATCGCGCGTGAGAATCGTTGCTGTCGTTGCTCCGATAACTGAATGCGTGCTTAAAACCATACCGTCTAAACCTCACCGCACTCCACCCGCAGCGCGATGTATTCAAGAAGTAATTTTACTGACGATCCGGGGTCCTCGACGTACTGTTTACACCTCGTTACGGCCTCCAGTTCCTTGCGCTGCTGTGCTGTGTACGCCCGGCCGTGTGCGCGAGACCGCGCCACCAGTGCGCGCTCGCACGCGTCGAAAAACCGACGTACCGCCGCCCTATCCTTTCCGTCGATAAGCGGGACAAGCATCTCGAGTCGCTCCGATGGTGGCGCCGCGAGGAACGCCGAGACCGCAACCGGGCCGGGTGTCTGCTCACCCGCCTCGGCGCGATATACCGCTAGCCGCGAGCGGAGTGTCGGCAACAGACCGTCGATATGCGGCAGCCGCACCACAAACACCGTGGTGGCCGACGGATCCTCAAACGACTTCAGCAAGGCGTTTTGAGACTCCTGCGGGATACTGTCAGTCTCGACCACAAACACCGTGTGTGAGGCGCTGACCGGCCGGCGCACCTGACCTTCGCGTATCCGCCGCGCGCTCTCGATCGAAAGCTTCGGCTCGGCGTACCGGTAGAGATCCGGGTGACCGTGCGCCGTGATCCCGAACACGGCCTCGATCGCTCCGAACATCTCGGTTCGACCGGCATCTCCCTCACCCTCAATACACACCGCGTGGTGAGCCGAAAGGAGTTGTACAAGGTCGTGGTTCATATGCTCGAACTTAGGGTGCAGTGATCCATCCGCTAGTCGGGGTACACTGTGATCGATCGAACTACAGCACTGCCGTTACCGCTTCGCGATGATCGTCCGTTTGTAAGTATCCAGATGCTCCAGAGCGATTCCGGTCCCCTTTGCAACACACAGCATTGCGTCATCGGCAAGCATACACTTCACCCCGGTACGCCGATACACAAGCTCAGGCAAGTTGCGTAGCTGCGAAGATCCGCCGGTCATAATAATGCCGCGATCGATAATATCAGACGAAAGTTCCGGTGGTGTTTCCTGAAGCACGTCCTTGATCGCCTTCACGATCTCTTTAAGCTCCTGGTTGATCGCCTTCGTGATCTCGTTGGTCTTGATCTCGATCGACCGCGGTAGCCCCGAAACGTAATCGCGTCCCTTGATCATAATAGCGTCTTCCTCGTCAAGCGGGACGGCCGATCCGATCTTGATCTTGATATCCTCGGCCGATTTGTCACCTACCGCAAGATTGAAGGTTTTTTTGATGTAGTCAGTGATCGCGGCATCGATCCGGTTCCCCGCGCACTTCACGGAAGTAGCGGCCACGATACCGCCCAGCGAGATCACGGCAACATCCGTGGTTCCACCGCCGATGTCAATAATCATATGGCCGGCTGCCTCGTGAATCGGGATACCCGCGCCGATCGCACTCAGGATCGGCTCTTTTACAACGTATGCATTCTTCGCACCGGCACGTACGGTCGCTTCCACCACCGCCCGCCGCTCGGTCGAGGTAACACCGGCCGGTACCGACACCAGGATCTCCGGCTTGAAAAACGTCCATTTACCGAGTGCCTTGCTGATATAGTAGCGAAGCATCGCTTCGGTCACGCGATAATCAGCGATTACTCCGTCTTTCATCGGGCGGTACGCGATCACGTTATCCGGCGTGCGTCCGATCATCGTTTTTGCCTCGTTCCCCACGGCAAGGATCTTATTGTCCTCCTGTGAGACCGCAACCACCGATGGCTCGTTCAGGACCACGCCCTTTCCGGGAACAAACACCAACGTGTTCGCCGTGCCGAGATCAATGCCGAGTTTTCGCGTAAAAAAAGCCATATCGTTACCATATCATTGCACGATCTGTGCCTGTTGAGTACTCAGTATAGTACTCTCTCCACCTAACTTTGACAAATAGCCC
>JBBDHZ010000038.1:0-7786 GCA_040880645.1 Minisyncoccota bacterium | reverse complement strand
CGCCTACCCCAATTTGCGCGCCAACCGCAACACGACAGTGCCATTCGTGGCAGCCTCCGTCGCACCCAAATGAATAACTGACTTCACCCTTTCTTCCGTGCGTCCGCGAATCGCTCTTTGGCAACTTGGTTGAAATGTCGTGAGCCGCCGGGCCTACTCTCCCTCGGGACTTGTCGCAGCCGGAGCCTGTAGTTTCTTGTAAACCTAGCGTCGCAAGCGAGCCGTGCGTGTCCATCCATTTGCAGAGATCGTGGAGGATGCGTTCGCCTGTACTTGCCCCATGCAATGCTTGGAGCTTCTCCCACTGCTTTGGCTGCGTGGCCTCAATGAACGCGATTACGACCTCCGGGAAGATCGCTCGCTCGCGGTCGAAGCTATCACCGGCGACAACTTTGTAGCCGCCTGTGATTAGGCTCTCGACGAGCACCGTTTCAAATGCAGCTTCGGTGTGGACTTTCATATCTTGCTCCCATTTGCCAGTCCGCTCGCAGGTCGTGGACTCACGGGCAGTGTCGTGTCCGCATCGAAGCAATCGTCCGCGGTTCCAATGAACTCTTCGATCAGAAGCTTGCGGACGACTCGGTCATCGGCGAACACCGCCATCCAAATACTGAAGAATCCCTGCGCAGTCGCGGTGCGTGCAATCTGCCGCCGAAATGCGTCACTTGGATTCGCTTGCAGATCGTGCCTACTTTCTTCCGCAATTAACCATGCTTCCATTCTCTGAGCCACTCGGTCAATGGCCACGAGCTGTCCGTTCGAGTCAACAACGGCACTGGCGCGTTTGTCCAGTCCGACCAACGCCAAAGTTAGACTGGCCATCGCCTTTCGAAGTTCTGTCAGATGGCCGCGAACGACGATCCTGCCGTCCATTGTGTACTCGTAGGCAGCCCCTGTGTTGTCACGATCCGGAAGTAGAACATCGCCCAGCACAACATCCTTGTTTCCCTTCGTGGAATTGCAGTTCACGCACCCCAGAAGAAAATTGTCCCAGCGTCCTATGAGGTGCTGGTAGGCTCGCAAACTCTTGGGCTGAATATGTTCCACGGCCAATTGCGTGGCGATGCGGCGTTCACAGTATGAGCAGTACATCCCCATGCGACCAGCGAGGTCAGGAAACGAATCGCGGTAATTGTCGTAATCGTCGGCTTGGGGACTGTCACCGCGTACAACCGGGCGCATTCACTCGTCTCCTTTCTCCGCTGAAGCGTCGGAATTTCCGTTCGTTCCGAGCTTCGCGGCGTGCTTGAGTTCCAGAAACGCCTGAAATGCCGGGTTGTCCGCATAGGGGGCGATTCGATTGGCGAGTTGTTTCTCGAAATCGGCCAGCTTCCCGGCCGGGGCCTTCGTCGCCTCTTCAAGCGTGACGAGGTAGTCCTTCGCAGCCTCGACCATTTCGTCGTAGCGTTGGGCGACGTCGGGTCGCTCCACGCCCATCAAGCCGGCTGCGATTTGCGCGACGCTCAAATTGCCCAGTTGCGGAACTGACTGGCCCTGCAAATTGATCAACTCGTTCTCGCGCAGCGATTGCACTATAAACGGCGAATGTGTCGTCGCAATAAACTGCACCTTTGGAAACACTTTTCGCAGGGACTCGACGACGCCACGTTGCCACTTGGGATGTAGATGCACGTCCAATTCGTCGATCAATACGACGCCCGGCGTCTGCGCCAGGACGCGCGGCCACGGTTCGTCCTCTCGGCCCAACTCGTCGGGCGGGACGAGGAAATTGTTCTGCGTCACCATCTTGATCGCCAGGTCCGCCACCAAGGCGAGCATCACGCGCTGGCCGGCGCTCAGGTTGCCAAACGGCTGCGGATTGCCGTCGATCGAGAGTGCGATCTCCTCGGAATCGCTGTCGTACCAGACCGCTTCGGCGCCAGGTATGCATGCCAAGATCGCGCGGCGCACAACATCGAACCCCGGACGGTATTTTCCCTTCCGGTTGCCCATCTCGATGTGTTCACCTTGAAACCAGTGGGCCAAGTCCGCAATGCGGATGCGTTCGTTCAGGCAATCGTAGAACGCCTCCCAGCGATTCGATGGTCCGTTCGACTTGGCCTTCGCCTTTTTGCGCTCGTTGTGGGCGAGCCAGGCCCGGCCGGCGCCGTAGTAGCAGATCACCGGCAACAACACCTGCTCTCCCTCGCCGACCTTTTCGTAGGCCGACCAGATCGAAGCCATGACTTCTTTGGAGGCCGCGTTACTCACCTTCGTCTTGCCCACGGCGAGCGATTGTCCCCAGGTGACGTTTTGGTCGAGGATCGCGCCGGTCGCCTGGACCGACATGGATTCCTGGACTCGCTGAAATTGAGTCCGGTCCCCTTGAAGTGCGCCGATCATCCGCTTGTCGTCCTTCTTCAGCCGACGACGACTATTCGACAGCAGGGAATCGGGCACGCGTTCCAACCACACTCCAAGCGCCACGGCCGCCGCGTCGAGGATCGTCGTCTTGCCCGAGCCGTTCTCGCCGATCAACACGTGGAACGACCCACCGGCGTCGCTGGCCGGACGCGGGAAGTCGAACGCCGTGTCCGCGAATCTCTTGAAGTTGCGAAGTTCCAACCGGTCAATTCGCATCGGCAACCTCCAGGCCGTTGGCCAGGCTGAGTTGTTCGAGGATCATAGGGTCATCTCCTCGACGGGGATTTGGCCGGTGACGGCGGCCGTGATCAGGGCACTACATCAGTAATGGCGTGAATTAATTTCATTTTGCGCAAAAAGTAGAACGGAACTTGTTCCGTTCGAATTGATGCGTCATGCTGGTTGCCTGTGTCCGCAGGATGGGAATCGCTTGCTCACCGTTCCGGCCTTTCAATCTTCGCCAAGAATTTCTCGAGGTCGGATCGCTTGAATAGGCGATAGCCGTTCGCCGGGTTCCGACGCACGGGAATCTTGCCCGCCTTGGCCCAGGCCCGCAGCGTATTTTGGGAGACGCCCAGTATCTCGGCCGCCTCCGCCGTTTTCGCGTAATCGCTGAGTTTCGTCATCGGATGGCCTACCTCTGATGTCGATTGCAAACCATCCTGAGTCTAACAACGTCTGCAATGCGGCGATAGCTCTTCGAGAATCCGAGCAAAGATTGAATTTTCGCCTGCGTCAAAAAAGTGGTGTGTCCCCTGTCGCCTCCTCAGCTTGCGGCGACGTTTCACGTGGCGGGCATCAACTCGATCCTTTCCCTGGACAAAGCGGATTTCGAATTGTTCGGGTGCTTTACCGTTCGTGATGCTTAAGCCGCTCGACGATCTGCGGCAGGCCGTCGAGCACTACCAGCGGCGCATGGCGCTGCGTGCGGCCGTGGCGGCGATGCCGAAACTGGAGGGCCAGCGCCGCGACCTCGACGACCAAATCGCCGAGGCGGATCGCGTTCTTGAGGCGGCCGAAAAGCAGCACGACGAGACGACGCTGAAGTGCGAAGTTCGAAGTGAGAATGTGGAAATGTGGAGTGGGCTGAATGCGACCTCCTTCGCACCCAAATGAATAACTGACTTCACCCTTCACCCTTCCTTCCGTGCGTCCGCGTATCGTCTCTTTGGCAATTCGGTTGAGCTGTAATGAGCCGCCGGGCCTGGCAAACCCGGCGGCTCGATTGAACGTGACGCATGACCGCAACGAGGAAGAACACCCGTTGTTAATCAGATCCGATTTCGCGAAATCGAGTGTACTTGGTTTGAAGCGTGTTGTTTGCACGCAATCGCTCAGAGCCGCTCGAGATCTTGGAGTCGGTTTCGTGCGCCATGCCTTCTTTTTCCTGCCCCGGTTCCTTTTCATCCGTGATTGCCCAGCAGAGCCACATGATGGCCGCGACGGGTAGCAATGGCAGCAGAAAAGGAAGTGCGCAGGCAATCGAGCAGATATGAAAGACTCGTTTGGCTGTGGTTTTCATTGCTTTTCCCCAGCGTATTTTGTGTTGGAATTGGAAAATGGCCGCGGCTATTCATCTCACCTGCAATGCTTCATCGAGAGGAGCCGCAAGGGAGCCTAGAATCGCTCCATCGCCTCCACCTCGCGGAGCCAAGCCTCCATTTCCTGTTTGGCACTCGTCTCCTGTTTGACACACGTCGCGTCGCCGCAGCCGTCGTCGTGCGGATTTGGCGCGTCTTTTTTCTGGTCTCCTTCGCGGGTCGGCGGGTTGCCAAGCAACATCTCGTACAGCGTGACCAAACCGATCGTGCCGAAAATGGCGACGACGCAAACCGGGATGGCAAGGGACAGAATTGCCATGACTTTCACCTCCAGTGACTAGTTCGTTTCGTGTTTCAACCTCCGCTCGCTGGCGGCCTAGCCGGGATAACGCGAATCAAGGTGAGGGTGCGAAACGGCCACTCCAATTTTTTTTTCTTGGACCGGAATTGCGCGACCGGTCTGGTTTCCTCGTTCTCCCAATCAAGCCCGGAACGATCCGCACCGCGCGGATCGGGCCAAAACACGAACTTGAGTGGGAGACGATGAAATTGGTACGAGCGATGTTCTTGGTAGGCACTGCGGCGGGAGCGGTCGCGGTGGCGCTGGGATTGACTTTCGGTGACGCAAATCCCGCTGCGCCGTCCGCCGCGAGCGACGTCCCGGTCGAGGTAGCTGATGCGGATAAGTCAACGAAGGCGGTAGCGCAAGAGGCGACACTGTTGCGGTCGGAAGATTTGTGGGACGTACACGTCCCCGATCACCTGAAAGGATTCGAGAAGCTCGTTGGGTCGGCCCAGCGCGGCCTGGTTGTGTTGACCGAGCGGTTGAGCTGCCTGGAATGCCACAGCATCGTTCCAGGCGAAGACACCGGCTACCCGGACCTGTCCGACGTCGGGCGGCGGCTCAGCCCCAAGCAGATTGTGACTTCGATCCTGGAACCGTCGCGCGAACTGGCCGCTGGCTACAAGTCCGTGATGGTTCTAACCACCGACGGCCGGATGATTCGCGGCGTCGAACTTGAATCGAACGATGAAGTTGTGGTCTTGAAGACCAGCCAGAGCGAGGAGTCGGTTCCTCGTAATCAGATCGAGAAAAGGACAGTTTCAGGATCGGACATGCCCGAAGGACTCGTGGACGATCTGAATCCCCAGGAATTCTCCGATCTAATCACTTTTCTGAGTGGCTCGGGTCGCAGCGAGGTAACGCGCAAATTGTAGAACAATTGTCTCAATTGTTCCTGCCCCGTTCCTCGGACTACCCAACGATTCCCAAGTGCCGCGGCATTATCAGCCCATCGGGGAGCACCCATCGCAGAGCAATTGAGGACAATTGCTCTACACTTGTTCCCAATACAGAAACTCGCCGGGGCGGAGATTGGCTTTCAGCGGGTTCTCGGCGATGTAACGTTGCAGATACTCGAACTGCTCGGGACTGCGAATGATGTGGTCGAAGGGTTCCGGTTGCCAGAACGCGCCCGAACCGCCCGTGGCCGCATTGATCTGTCGCGCGGTGAACCGCATCCAACTCTCGCTGACCGTTTGGAGATTCGCGCCCGGCCGGAACTGAACGATCGCATGCACGTGGTTCGGCATCACGATAAACCGGTCGAGATCGTATTTCGTGTTCTGATGGAACAGAATCGCGTCGCCAACGATCTTCGCGAGTTCCGGACGCTTGAGCAGGCAGGCGCCGTGACACTCATCGAGCGATCTGTGGAAAACGCGATCGGCCAGACGCTTGAACTGGCGGGCTTCCGCGGCAGCCAGTTGGTTCAACAGGGCGTCATGGTCTGGCAACCGGCGGCCGACCGTGGACTCCGCGAGCCGCACGGGCAGCCGGCGCACCGTCAACCATTCTTCGAGTTCGCGCTGCCATCGCAGGATGACCTCTTTGGGCAACGAGTCGGCGGTCCGAAACGTGATAAACATTGCCGCCCCCGGCTGAAACCAGTGCGGCAAGTTGCGCTGGGTGATCTCGACGTCCGCGGCGGCATCAAACGTGCCGAAACGAACCGGTTCGTTTTCATCTGCTCGATTGTGCATAGCCACATTGTAGCATTGTAGCATTGTAGAACAATTGTCCCAATTGTTCTTCACGCGCCGCACGCCCGAGCGCACCCCGAGCAATTGGGACAATTGCTCTACACTAGATCGCCCTAGAGGAACCGATGGCTTTTGGGAAAACGGCTGTTGTGATTGCACGATTAGAGAATCAAGTCGGAGGTCGTGGTAATCACCATCAATCCGTCTTCTTTGCGTTTCAGAATCGGCTCGCGGGATTCGTCGGCAAAAAGTTTTCACGCGCCGCCTACGGCGGCGGAAGAAGGGGGTAAAGGATAGCGTGCGTCGGAGACCCGCGCACAGCGCGGGGGCTCCGCCTTACTGGCTCGACTGAACTGCGGCCACGCGGAAGCCCAGGAAGTCGTCCTGGTCCTCCGGCGATCCGCCGACCGGCAGTCCCCGGCGAAGCTGAACCAGCCACCGCCGCGATCCACGCGGTCGGAGGCCCCGACATTCATTGGATCCGAAACCGTTGCTTGGTCGCCGTATCGACCGTACCCATCATGGCACCATTCCCAGACGTTACCATGCATGTCAAACAGCCCGAGACCATCTATAATCTAATCTCAGAACGGGAAGCCGTTGGCCAACCTGTGTTCCGTGTTTCTTTTGCCGACTGGGAGCATGCCATGATTCGTTTCCGCACTTCGGCGGACGTCAACGAAGATCGTCGAGTCGTTCTGGAATTGCCGCCGGAGACTCCGGTGGGCAAAGCGGAATTGACGGTCACGATCGCGCCGCAAGTCGTCCACGGTTCCACGGCGAGCGGCCAGTTGCGACAACGCTTCGGGACCGTTCGCAGCGGTGACGCACAGTTCGCGGACAACGATCGTATCGACGCGGATTTGGCCCGCGCTTACGAACATTCGCATGACGAGGCGCCGTAATGCTGCTGGATACATCCGGACTGCTGTGCTGTTTTGACGCCGACGATCGCCGCCACCAAGACGCGATCGCTTTCTACGACGCCGCGCCGCTCAGGTTGACGCACAATTATGTGATTGCCGAATTCGTCGCATTGACCGGGGCGCGCCGGTTGCCGCGCGCGGTCTCGTTGGAGTTTTCAACTGCGATTGCGACGGACCCGGAGACGGAAGTCGTGTGGGTCGATGCCACCCTGCACGACGAAGCGATGGACTGGTTGAAGTCACAACTCGACAAAGGTTACTCCCTGTGCGACGCCGTAAGTTTTGTCGTGATGCGCGACCGCAAATTGGCCGAAGCTCTGACCACCGACCGCCATTTTGAGCAAGCCGGATTTCGACGTCTCTTGCCAAGCTAACAACGAACAGCTCTTCGACATATCTTCGCATTGCAACGCGCGGCCGCGTCGGGTTCTCACAAAACATTTCCTTCGCTTGCGCTTCAGGCTTTAATACAATCGCTTTAAGGCAATTGCCGACGCGAGGCCACGATGGGGAAAGATCCTGGTAGCGTACCGATGGACGATCCGCTCGCGTTGTTCCTGACGTGGACGACGTACGGTTCCTGGTTGCCGGGCGACGAGCGCGGGTGGGTGGAGAGACACGGGGGCAACGATCCATTCTTGGTTCTGCCCCGGCAAGGTCGGCTGTGGCAGCGCGGCCATGCGGCGGATATGAACGGTTTCGCGGCACACGGAAAACAAGAATCCGTGCGGCAGCGTCCACGACCACGGCGTGGTAGAATCAGCACTGGAGGAAACGATTATGAGTCCAATCGAGGCGATCTATCAGAACGGGGTGTTCAAGCCGCTGGGAAGCGTCGGGCTTCCAGAAAACCAACGTGTCCGCCTGAACGTTGAACCGCTCGACCCGGACGATGCGCGGGCTTGGCTGGCT
>JBBDHZ010000037.1:0-1429 GCA_040880645.1 Minisyncoccota bacterium | reverse complement strand
TGTTCGCGACCGCCGCGTTGCTCGGCAATTCACCGCCGCCTTCGAGCAACTGTGGAAGTCCCTTCGGTAGGCCGTCGGAGGACATCATTCATGAAAGAAGCGACTCTTGAAGAATTCCTGCGGGATCCGCAGGCGTTCGTCCGAGCGGCTCAGCAGGAGCGCGTTCTGGTCACACAGAGCGGGAAGCCGCTGGCGATGGTAATCGGCCTGGAGAACAAGGACGCGGAAGACTGGCAACTCGAAGCATCGCCTGAATTCTGGCAAATGATCGAACAGCGCTGGCACCCTCCGACTCGGCCACTGGAGGTGGCTGAAACCGAGTTGTTTGCGGACAGCTAAGTCTGCTTCCCTCGCGGTCACCTTGCAATCGCAGGTCCGAGCACGCACTCTTTCTGTAGAGCAAGTAGGCGATCATAATCCGCGAGTAAAACACCGGCTTGGCGTAGTCAAGTTGAGCGCGTAAGATACCAGCATGTCGAACGAGAACCTGCTTTCGCGCATCACGGTTGATCCGAACATTTGCCACGGGAAGCCCTGCGTCCGCGGCCTGCGTTACCCGGTAGAAGCCATTCTCGAATACCTGGCGGGCGGCGATACGGTTGAGGATTTGTTGGCGGAGTTTCCCGACTTGGAGCGGGAAGACATCCTAGCCTGCCACGAGTTTTCCAGGCGGATACTGGCGGCCAAGAGCGTGCATCTGGCGCTCACATGAAATTCCTCGTGGATGCTCACTTGCCGCGCAAGCTGTGCGGGGTGCTGGCACAGCACGGGCACGATGCGGTGCATACGCTGGATTTGCCGGCAGGGAATGCGACCAAAGACCCGGTCATCAACCAAATTTCGTTCGATGAGCAACGGGTTGTCATCTCGAAGGACACGGACTTTTTCTACTCGCATTTGCTACAGGGTCGTCCGTGGAAGCTGCTGTTGGTCAAGACGGGAAACATTTCCGCGCGCGATTTGTGCGCGCTGTTGGAACGCAACCTTCCGGCCATCGATGCTGCGTTGCAGAGCCACACGCTGGTGGAGGTTGATCGGTTGGCCGTGACGCCGGTGGCGTAGTTTAGCCGGGCACCTTCAACCGCACATCGGCTGCTGCGTTTCCCCCCGCGGTGTACGTCGTGGTTTACGCCTACGGCTGAGTGCGGCGTCGGACCAGGTAGGTTGGAAAGGTGCCGTAGTGCTTGTCCCAGGCGAGTTGTTTGACGTACTCGTAGCGAAAGTCGGTAACGCCAGCGACCGCAGCTAACGCGGCGAAGGCCTCGCTGGCGAGAAATCGAGATCAAGACAAATCGAGATCAAGACGGTCTACATTTGGACGCCCAAGCGTTTCGCCTGCTCCAGGCGGGAGGCGGAAGGGGGAGGCGAATGGGAACATCCATCCGCGATGTTCGGCCCCTCGACCAGAGGCAATCCCCCACGGCACGCC
>JBBDHZ010000036.1:0-7871 GCA_040880645.1 Minisyncoccota bacterium | reverse complement strand
ACCATCTCGGATGGAAGCTTACCCCCGCGTGCGTGTTGAAGAACAGGACAAGTAAGTAACACAAGGACCAAGGGACGGTTCAGAAATAACTTCCGCCTGTCACTCACCCGGTGATCCTCAAAGCTTCGCAGCTGCACCTCAACGTCTTCAGACGTTTTCGCGAAGCCAGCGAAGGACACCGGGTGAGGCTGTTTCTAGAACGGTGAAGTGGCCCTCATGCTGAAGCAGATGTATTTCACAGCTGGGGGTTCGGCTGGCCAGGAATTCACTCGTCGCTACCGGCGCCGAGTAATCCTGGGTTCCCTGCCAGATTGCAACCGGGACTTGAATATGGGAAAGCGAAACGTTCCATGGCCAAGGCAAAAGCGAAATGTCTCGCACGATTCCTGTCGAGCCACAGCGGGCGGCTTCCAGCACCGTCCGTCGAAACCAGTCCGCGTGGCAAGCGAGAAATTGCCGGTCGACGGTAGCAAAACGGTCCAACTGTCGAGACCCTGTGCGTTGCGGCCTTTTGCGCAGACGACGGAATTTGACGTTCAGGGCGAGGGTCGCCAAACGTGGCCGCCGTTGGACACTGTACATGCCAGAATCAACGATCCCCTGCGGAACACCGGGAGCCCCCGGCGTGCGCGGCGCGAGAATCGCGAGGCCGCTAATCGACTGCGGCAACTGCTGCGCGCAGGATAGGCCAAACGGGGTTCCTCCAGAGTACGCGAGCACGCCCCATCGCTGAGCGACTCCGTGACCTTGAAAGTAACGAACGACTTCCTCGACATCGCAAGGCCAATTGGCGACAGTGTGATCCGCCTGATAGCTGGACAAACCCATGCCAGGACGATCAATCGCCACCAGAAAGACGCCCGTCTGATGACAGGCGTCGACGAGTATTTCCGCTTCCAGCCGCGAACTGGGAGTGCCATGAAAGTACAGCACGGGCGTCCCATCGGGCGGACCGAAGCAGGAAAAACCGACCTGATGACTCGAAGATAATCGAATGCGACCTGATGAGGGAATCGATGCGGACGGTTCGTCTCCCCATGCTACCTCGCCGGCGACTCCTCCGTTCAGCATCACCGCTGTCATCGACATGATCACCTGACGCCGGTTTACAATCATTGATGCATTCCTTCACTTAGTGCTCTGGAACAATGCGAGGAAAATACCTCGTTTGCAGTACACTCACGTTTGCCGTATCAAAAGCGAAGCAATGAAAACGGCAAGGGTCTTCAGTGGTGACTTCGACGCCAAGTGTTTCTTCTGTCCAGCTGGCAGCTGGCGCCGCTCCGTCATGCGATTCATTCTTTTGGCTGCGGTGTGAGTAGATTTTTAATTGTGTCCGCGGCGAAGCCAATGCCGAAGATCGCAATCAGAGCGGGAATCAGATCCAGCCGCATCAGTTGCTCGCGGGCGCCTGCCATGAGAGCGAAAAGTGCGACAGCCAGGGCGATCGACAACTGAATAATTTCAGTCCAGAAGCGGTCACGGGGTGTCGCACTGCTGTCAGAATCCACGACGATCGGCAGCTCTAACGGCGGAAGCTGCTTTCCATTTTTGGTCTTGAGCGGCCGTCCGCCAGGCCCAGCAAAGCATGCCTTCAAAGTATAGGTTTCGGTGTCTGGGAAGTAGTGATAGACCGTCCAACCGGTTTCCTTAAGCCCGTGGTGGCCGAAATCCCAGACGCAACGGAATCTGTTCTTGGCGGTTGCCCTGTCAAGCATCGGATTTGTGAACCTGGCGCTCAGTCGCATGGGCCAGTTGCGGCGGGCTATGGGAGGCTCCATTTCGACTTGTACTTCCTCGTCGCGGATCGCGGCTTCAATATCAGCCGCAAAGATCCCTTCGTGCATCTGCGCGACGAGTGATTTTGCTGCCTTTAACGATTCCCAGTTGTCACGAGCTAACAGATACACAAGTTCTTTCTCGTGCGATTCGAACGTGGTGCGATCTACCGAATTGTCTAACAATGACACATAATCTCGAACCAGTTCGAGCTTGCAAAAATTTCGATCGGCTTCCGCGTACTGCATCGGCTGGATCTGCGAAGGATCTGTCAAATGTGTGAGGAATCGGAACGGGCCGGGAATTATCTTTTCAATTCGTTCGCGGGTTTTGCTCGCTGCGACAGGATCCGGCGGTGTGGCTATTGAATCGAAGACCTTGTCCAAATAATCGAACTTTTTCGCTAACTTACCTGCAAACTCTGGGTCCGGCTGGTTAACGTCGGATAGTCGCCGAATGGCATCTGCCACCAGAGTTTGGGCCGCCTGAAGTTTGGAATCATGAAAGGCAGAATTGTTGAGGATGGATGCCGCTTCACGCAGGTCATCCTCGATCTGGTCGAGTAGGGACGGCGGGCCTAAGCGAACCTCCGTCAGTCGATCATAAGCCGAGTCGATGCTCTCCAAGATATCGACTTGCCTGTTCAACAGTGCGAGATGCTGCACACAGTGCGCGAAGACGGTTGCCATGTCTGGGCTCATAATCCAGCGAGAGTACAGTAAGCGATTGAGCCGTACTCGCTCGACGCGAACCAGGACGCGCAAGCTCGAATCGAGCTGTCCGGACAAACTTCGGGTTTTCAATGCCAGTGCCTCAAGCTGTTCCTTCAGATCAAGACGCCGCAGCCGGTTCGGTACCCATTGGCTAAGGACTAGCGAACAGACGCCGCCTGCGAGCAACGCCAGGAAAATTGCGACGTTGCTTGCGAAAGAGTTCCAACCGGATGAGCGCCATCTTAAATTCGCCTTTATCGGAATCGCTTCGACAGGGAGATCTGGACCATTTACATCGGAGGATGGCGCATAGCGAATCGTCAACACGCCGTCTCGAATTTCCTCTTTGAATAGGCTGCTAAAACGCGACGTGAACCATGCGTCTGGCGGCGCAATCGTAATTGAAGCGTTCCCATTCGGCGGCATGGTAATTCGCTTTCCCGAAACTGCTTGACCACCCACAGTCAGATCCCACGTTATGGGATACGTCATGGCGTCGTTGTTCTTGAGCAATAGACGTTGTTCTTTGTCGGCTTGAAAAACAATCTCTGGGATTTCGGAGCCATCGGCGACGAGCGTAATGGCAAAAGGAACTCGAAAATTTAATGCATTCAACGTCCCGATCTTATTCCCGTTGTTGTACAGATCGGCTTCGCTTTCCCCCGCTTCCCATAGATTTGTGACTGTGATTTCTACGGGTGTCGTGTCGCCTGGACTCAGTTTGCTTAGTTTATATATTCGGCTCCCGTTACTCTCACTTGGCTTGCCGAACGAAACACTGGCGCCCATGCCTCGCTTCGTTGTTTTGCTGATAAAATCGCCCGCACTCAGTGAGACGCTCGCGGGCTCGCCGGTAACATTCTTTACGTGTAGCACGGCGCTGACGCTATGTGTGGCTGGATCCACAATCAGGGGTGAAGCGTCGAGTAGCACCACAGCGTCTGCTGCCTTCGAAGAGGCGACGACAAGTGGCAGCACGAAGCAGATCACCTGAGAGATATGTCTTGCAAACATGGCGAAGCCGAAGATTGGATCAACGAATTAGCGGTCGAGCTTCGCTTCGAGGCTCCACCGATTTAGCTTTCCCACGTCGATCGCGGCGTGATCGCTGACGCGGAGCGTCCAGTTCCCTTGGACGGACTGGCCGACGAGCGTCGCGAGCGCGGGGAGGGTACCGGCGTTATAAGTGCGAATTAGGTTGTCTTGACTGCCGCTCTGGCGGCTGTGAAGCATAACCCGCTGTCCCGAGGGCGCCGTTAATTCCACATTCAAATCGCCGATGTACGTGTGCGTAATGTCGACACTGACTTCGATCTCGCGTACCGCGCCCGCTGACGTAATGCCGATCATGCTGCTGACGCCTCCCGAGTCATTATCGCCGATCAGCAGCGCTGGAGTCGCTTCTCCCCTCGCCGTGCCGGCGGCTGCCTCGAGACCGATTTCCAGAGTCCAGGCTCGTAGCGTTCCGGTATCCCGGCCAGCCAAATCTGCGACATGCAGCGTCCACGAACCTTGAGCATGTTGACCGACTAGTGCCGCCAAGTCGGATGTGCCTTCGCTCGTGTATGTCTTAACCAGATTGTTTGCGTTCCCGCCGCTGCGATTATGCAGTGTCATCGACTCCCCGGTCGGACTGGTCAACGTCATGCGCAGATCGCCGATGTACGTGTGGGGAATATCGACCGCCACAGAAATCCGGGTAATTTTACCCGGCTGCGAGAAAGTCAACGTATCCGTCACGCCGCTGGGCTGATTGTCGGGAATGGCAATATTGGGCGACGCTTCGACGCGGACGCTGGGACGGTCGTTATCTGGAGGGGTATTGAAATCGGCAACGATTCCCGAAAGGTTCGCTCCGTTGCTTCGGGAATCCGGTCCCATACCGAATTTGGCGAATGTTGCCCAACTGCCGCGACGGGCCTCTGCATGCTCACCGGCAGTGAGCTGACCGGCAGCGAGCTTGTTATCGAGTGCCTTCAGAATGGCGTCTCGCATGTCCAAAAACCCGGGGTTGGCGGGTGAAAGTTTCAGCGCATCAACGACAAGCTGTACCGCCAAGACTTTGCCAATTTTGCGATTCATCTCCATCAGCGTCGCGCACCAGATTTCGCCGATGTTGTGAACCTGGTTGTAGCGTCCGGTTCCCAGTTTGCCGAAATGGTCCGGGAAATTACTGTCGTAGCGAAATTCTCGAAAGCCGAGAGGACGGTTCATTGCCCAGGCACCGACTACATCCGAGTCGTTGATCGTGCAAGCGATGTAGTCTCCCCAGCCCTCTCCCATGCCACCACTTTGTGGTTGTTCAAGGGCGCGGACATTCAGCGGCCCTCCGACGAGTCGGTTGGTAACGCCATGCATGAACTCGTGAAACACCACGCTCGAATCGAAGGCGGTATGTCGGTTCGATGAAGCTACCAGGCCCATGTTCATCACCGGCCGCGACCCGTCCGCGGGCGTTCTCATATTCGCCGTACCCCAGACCGTCCCGCTGTGCGCTCGGGCATCGACCGGATCGCGTCTCTGGCCGCCCCGTCCCAAGTTGTCGAGCTGGAAATTCCCATCGGCCTCACGAAAACCGAGCAGGTAGAAGAAATCATGCATGTAGCAGTTGTAATAGAAAATGTTCAGCACCTTCTGGTCGTCGCCGGTCGGATCATTTGGATCGAACGTGAGTACGCCGCTTTGTGAATCACCTTGAATCGTTGGGCCAGTGTCACCCAAATGAGCAAACGTGCTGTTTCCGGACGATCGGCTGTCGCTGACCCAATCATCCGGAAACCCTGATGGGATATTGCCGGGGACCGGAAGTTCGTAGTCGGATAAGGATCGGGGGAACGGCACCGTTTGCCTTGAGGTGCTGCCGTCGACCAGGTACACATTTCCGCGCGCAATCATCGTTTCGATCAATTGTCGGCAGAACAGAATCTCTCCCGTCTCGGCGTCGACGATTGTGCGGTATTGACCTTCAAAGTCAGGCATCGTGATGACGGTCTCCCAGCCCAGGCGAAGCTGAGCGCCCATCGGGAACCAGATCAAGTTCGCTCGGATTTTTTCTTCAAACGGACCGTTCTCGAGCACCGCCGGCTGATCTGCCTTATCGGGAAAGCTGGCGATGATGATCGGTTCGAAGTCGGTAAGATCGACCGCTTTCATCGGAAGCGGTTCGCCAAACTGATCGGTTGCCCCCTGCTCGTCCTCGCCAGGGACGGCCACATGCTGAGCGGCCTTGACCACGGCGTCCTGCACTCGAAGTCGCGGTTCGACGTCCAAATCTTCGGGAATACTAACGGTGCTGCCGATCGTTTCTTCGAGAGCTCCGGCCGGCGAAAATCGCACTGCTTCCGCAGCTTGATAAATCGAAATGCCTTTGTATTGTTGCTGTAGATGCACCGTAACGCTGCCGCTGCTGGTTTCCTGCGGATGGGGATCCGCAGCGAACTCGCTCGGCTGCGTCGCCTCGAACCCCAGCGCCCGGCTGATCCCACGAACGTGGTCCAGCGCGCGTTGCACATAATTTCCTTTCTCGGCTGGCGCAGACTCCGAGACAATCGATCGGGCATTGCCCGTGACCGGATCAAATCCGGCGATGTTGAGGCGATGCGAGCCCGGCAGCTGATTCGAAGCTTCTTCAGCCAGACCACGCAAGCGATTTTCTCGTTCTGGCGTTAGGCGGCTGACGGTGGAATCCCGACGATCTAGTTCGCGTCCCATAAAACCTGCCCTCTTTCGTTTGTGAACGCGTGAGATGCATTCAGGGATAGTGAGAAAAGAACACACCGATCGGCGAGCAATGCGGAAGCTTGCTGTCGCGCAATCGCACCGCCGCAACGGGGGGAAGAACCATCTTGCCTGGGGTAGTAAGTTAGCGGCCGGATTTACAAATAGCAAGATTTTTTGGCAAAAGAATTCGCGTTTGCCAGAGCACGCGAGGAGGCCCCGTCCGAGCGGATCTTTGACGTGGGCGCCGAGGGGATTTACGACGTTGAAAGTGATGGCTTGTTCAATGTCGCGGGCCCAATTGCCGGCGGTACGATCTTTGAATGCTAGACAGCGGCTTTAGGAATGAGTCGGCGGAAAAAGTGGCGCTGCCGAGGCATCAGAACAGGGCCGAATTTTGTTGACACTTGCCTCACGGCAGTTACAAAAGAGGTAGCCGTCCCCGCTAGCCGGGTGGCTTGTTGGTGACCGACGATGGTTGCCGACGCTTCCCTTAACGCCTCACCCGATGAGAAGCCACCATGCCCGCGCCATCAATCGAACAGCGTCTCCGGCCAATCATCTACGTTCGCGGTTTTGCCGGGACGGAAAATGAGATCGAAGATACGGTGGCGGATCCCTACATGGGGTTCAACCTCGGCGCGACCAAGTTCAAGCAGCACCATGAAGGCGCGGTACGTCGGCATTATTTTGAGTCGCCGTTGGTGCGACTGGGGAAAGACTTTGAGTATCGCGACGTCTATAGCGACGGCGCGTACATGCCGAATGACCAGAAACTTTGCCCGCGGCCAGTCGTCATCTACCGCTACTACGACGGTCAGTTCTACGACGAACTGGATGAGGACGAAGACGGATTGCCGCCGATTCAACCGAAACGCAAACCAGACAAGGACCAGGTCTTCGGCCGACGGCGAGACATCGAAGACTTCGCCGCTGGCCTTGCGAAACTGATCCTGAAGGTTCGAAACCGGTATCTGGATTCAGAAGATGTCTCTCAAGAGTTGAAGGATTCGTTTAAGGTCCACCTCGTCGGTCATTCGATGGGTGGACTGATCATTCGCAGTTTTCTGCAACACATCGGGCATGGCGGAAAACGTGTTAGCGATCGGTACACCCCGGCGTGGGAGAAACGATTCAAGGAAGCGAAGACGTTTGTCGACAAAGTCTTCACCTACGCCACTCCGCATAATGGGATCGAGTTTGAAATCCTCGGCAACGTTCCCTCCTTCTTTTCACCGCTGGACGTCGACAATTTCAATCGCACGCGAATGGCGGAGTATCTGGACCTTCCGAAGTGGACCGTGGACAAGGGGCTCGTCAGCAACCTCCGCGGCCGGTTTCCAGCAGAACGTATTTTTACCCTTGTCGGAACCAATCACCAAGATTACGCCGTGCTCTATGGATGGTCGCGCCGACTCGTCGGACCGATGAGCGACGGCTTGGTGCGGGTGAAGAACGCCTCGCTGCACAGTCGTGCGACGGCAGCGGGGAAAGCGGAGCATTCGCCACGAGCATTTGTCCACCGCGCCCATTCCGGACACTTCGGCATCGTCAACAGCGAGGAAGGCTATCAGAACTTGACGCGGTTTCTTTTCGGTGACGTGCGAGTCGACTGTGGATTCGACGTCGAGAAGATCACGCTCCCGACGCCGGTGCAAAAAG
>JBBDHZ010000035.1:0-1442 GCA_040880645.1 Minisyncoccota bacterium | reverse complement strand
TATGCAATGTCATACACCATTCTTCCCTGGTTTTAACCACGCCTTTGGGCGAGCCCCAAAGTCAGCCCTCAAGAAGCTTGAGGATGCTCGCAAGTCGATCATCGATCTGCTTCCGGGTCAACTCCCCGCTGTCTTCGCCGAAGCGCTCCCTTTGGAGTCAATTCCCCCGACCGAGGGTGCGCGTGATCGGCACTTTTGCGTTCCTGTAGTGGTCTGGAGCATGATCTCAAGAGGTTTTGATTGCGGAACCCTGCGGGGCGGGTTGACCGAGTTCAACGCCACGCTGGCGGCCTTGGGCCTGGAGAAGGTCGCCAGCAACACTTCGGGGATTTGCCAGGCCCGTCAGCGATTGCCCGAAATCGCGGTCACCGTTGTGCATGAGCGAGTACTCAAATCAATTGAGCGCCTTATTCCCGCGCGTGAAGGGCGCACCCTCTTTGTTGATGGCACCGGACTGCAGATGTGCGATACCACCGACAACCAGAGCGCGTATCCCCAACCCACCAATCAAAAGCCCGGTTGCGGGTTCCCGGTGATGCAGCAGGTTGCCTTGGTTGATGCCCACAGCGGGGCGGTGGTGGACGCTATCGACAGTCCATGGATGGAACACGAGTCCACGATGTTCCAATCCGGCCTGATCGAGCGATTGCACCGTGGTGACACTTTAGTCGCGGATACTGCCTACTGCAGTTACCTCAACTTCGCACTGCTCCAAGAGCGCGGTGCTCATGCGGTGATGGACCTGCATCAGGCCCGCAAACGCGACTTTTCCCGCAGAGCCCAAGAGCATCGCACAACTTGGGCCAAACCATCGCCCGGCCAAAGGCCAGAGCACATCGAAGAGTGCCAGTGGGATGCCCTGCCGCCGGCAATCGAGGTCCGCTATATCCGGGCAACCTTGGAAAGGAAAGGCTTCCGTCCGGTCCATCGAGTTATTGCCACAACCAACATGGACCGATCCGCTGAGGAAATCGTACGGGAGTACTTCCGCCGGTGGGACATCGAACTGTGCTTTCGCGACATCAAGATTACCATGAATCTGGACTTCATTCGGGCAAAATCCGCGGTGATGGCCCGCAAGGTTTTTTGGTTCGGCCTGATTGCCCATAATCTAATCCGCTGGCAGATGCTCAAAGCATTATTCGGGCGGAACGCGCGCCGTATCAGCTTCACCGGTGCGCTCGAATGCATCCGCCACTGTGCATCGATTATCGGCTCGCGCTCCCGCCGGGTGCGCTCGCTTCTGGAAGACAGCATCGAGGAGATGATTCGTGCCGAGAAGTTGCCCGAAAGGTCAGGCAGACACGAACCTCGAGCAGTCAAAAGAAGACCGAAAAAACACCAGCTATTGACCAAACCGAGGCACGAAATGGTCACGTCGGAATCAAGGAAACAGAAGTGAGCTGGAATCGGCTGAAATGTGCCTTAACTTAGCGCCATTG
>JBBDHZ010000034.1:0-7935 GCA_040880645.1 Minisyncoccota bacterium | reverse complement strand
CGGCCCTCCCCGGCCGCTACCGCGTCCGACCCTCCCGCAAGCGGGAGGGTGAAGGAGCTAGAAAGCGGGAAGTTATTTCTGAACTGTTCCTAAGCACGCCAGAAAGAGTCATCCGGTATCACATTCTAAGCATCGATCACTTTATAAGTTGAGGTTGAACCGTTGTGCCCCCTCTCCCCCAAGAATTCGGAGCAAATCAACAAGCATGGAAAGCGTTCTGGTCCGAATTCTCGGGGGAGAGGGGACTGTTTGCGCTGCGTCGAATGGCCGTGAACGCTCGTAAGATTACAACCAATGACTTCCAGCGACGTGCTTAAGCATCGCGGCCCTCTTCGTTGGGGCGAGGTGGTCACGTTCCCGGCGACGGTTCTGCAGCAAAAGGATGCCAAGCCTTGCGTATGAATCGCGTGAGCCAAACGATGAAAAGAAGACAGCCGACGGCGTAGGTGCCGAAGAAGATCGGTATCCACCAACCGTCGGGCGAGTAGGGCGGCGGGTCGTTGGCGAAGAGCCTTCGCCGGGGTCTGTGGCGAAGAGCCTTCGCCGGGGCTGGTCTTGGGTTCGGTTTCGTGGCCGAGCTTCTATTCGAATCGAGACGTCGAGTCTTCCCCAACGTCGCAAAAAAACGGCTTTTAAACAGGAGGCAACAGAGTAAACGGAGAGGGACGATCTCCGTTGGCTCTGCTGCCTCCTGTTCTTTCAACCCCTGCGGCGGTTTTCGTGGCAATTGGACTTTCCGGTAAGCGCTGCAATGGACGGCTGGGTGCGCAGCCAGCCGATGACCGGCCTCCTCACCCCTCCTATCTTTTGCAAGTTACTTATTGCTTTTTCGGCCCGACCAGTTCAATGAGGTTGCCGTCGGGATCGCGAACCACGGCCAAATAGATGCCGGCGCCCAAGTCGGCGGGCAATTCGACCGGTCCTTCGCCGACAATCTTCACCCCAGCCTTTTCCAGTCTCGCTACGGCTGCATCCATGTCGGTGATGTAGATCGTCAAATAGCTGAAGCCCAATTGCGAGTGGATCGTGGCGTTGTCACTTGACTTGCTCTCGGACCCCGGCACTTGCATCAACTTGAGCTTCGTCGCGGTCTCGTTCTTGCCCAGGACCAGCACGCGGATCGAAAGCGGCTGCCGATCGGTCAGCCCTGCGCGCGTCGCAAAGTCCCCAGGAACATCGAATCCGTCAAGTTCCTTGAAGCCGATCGCCTGCGTGTAAAATTTTACAGCGGCGTCCACGTCGCTGACGACACACCCCAGGTCGATCGTCGTGCGAGCGAACTCCTGCTGAGCCTGACCCTGCTGCTGCGCGTGAGCGGGTGCGGCACTTCCAGCCAAGCAGGCGAGGCTCAGAGCGATCGAGGCCGACAAATAGATTCTGCTGCGGTACATGATGATTCTCCGGTTGATCAGGTAAAACGGGACGACGGATCTCGACCGCCGTCGTGTTAGGCAGGCTTCCATCCTAGCCGCGGCATCCTCGACAGCAAAGCGCCTCGCTGAAGCACGTCTCCGGAAATCATCCGGTATAATGTTATGAACACTCTCGGCCATTCAACGTGGCGCAAACCGTCCCCTCTCCCCAGAGAATATACAGGCGAATGGAGGTGTGACACGCATCCACGCCACAGCCCCGACGGGTCCCTGCAAAAGGCACGTCGATGGCGGGAGCGAGGCAATCCGCCGCGTCACGGCCGCATCGGGCTTGCCGACGCGCATCCAGGAGTAACGCGAACAGACCTTGGTCTGCGAGCATCAACTGACGCACATCGCACCGCCCAGATCTCGCATCTTTCCCAGTCGAAAATGCACTGACCCCAAACACCGTCCCCGATCACCCTCCGCAATGAAAGGGCGCCCGGCGAGGAGGCGATCCACGCCAGGTTTGCGAACATGTGTCTCGATGACACACGTCTTAATATTGGTCTAAGAAGGGAACCTATGATGAAATATTTGTCAGCGTTGGTAATCGCACTGGTCGCATGTCATGTGGCAGTAGGGGAAGAAAGTCGCGCACCGTCCAGTGTCGCTCGGCGGCCATTCCCCACCGAGCAAACCGGTGGGTTGCTCGGCGAGCGATTCGCATTGTGGCGGACCGGACGCATGCCCTGGATGCTCGATGCCGAAGACGAGTATCTCCTTAAGTATCTCGATTTCGCGGAGCACATTGTCGCGATGAGCGAGGCCCACCAGGGGCTTCGGCTCATCGGCAAGGATCTTCATGGTACAGCCCCGTCCGAGTGGCTTGAGCCCAACGTATCGCCCGAGATCGCGGTGCCTAGCTTCCGGGTGAAGAACTCGGAAATCCAGTTGGGACCCTTTTACTCCGCGGGCAGCACGTCAACGGGACCGCGCACGTATTTCAGTCTCGTTCCTCCGGGAGAGCGATCTCGCAAGACCCGGGTTCTCAAGACGACCGAGAGCAAGGAAGACCTCTCGGAGGCGGATGAACACCTCCCTAACATCGTTTTCTTCTTGGTGGATGACCTGGGCTGGGCTGATCTCGGCTGTTACGGAAGCAGCTTTTATGACACGCCGAACATCGACGGCTTGGCCCGGCAGGGTGTCCGGTTCACCGATGCCTACGCCACGTGCCACGTCTGCTCGCCCTCCCGCGCAAGCATCCTGACGGGCAAATACCCGGCGAGATTGAAACTCACAGACTGGCTTCCCGGGCGGAAGGACTTCCCTTTCCAGCGACTCGCAAATGCGCCCATTCACCAGTCTTTGCCTCTCGAAGAAACGACGGTGGCCGAGGCGCTCAAAAAACACGGCTACCGAACGGGACATTTTGGCAAGTGGCACTTGGGTGAGGCGCCGGCCGGCCCCCTGCGTCAAGGCTTTGATGTTCAGGTCCCCTCGAACTGGTTCAAGGGTTGGCCGAAAGCAGGTTACCACGCGCCATTCAAGTTCGACGGGCTGGATGGAGAACGGGGGGATTATCTGACCGACCGGCTTACCGAAGAAGCAATCCAATTTATCGACGACAACCGCAACCAACCCTTCTTTCTCTACCTGTCGCACTTCGCCGTGCACGATCCGATTCAGGGGCGGCGCGATCTCGTCAAGAAGTACGCAAAGAGACGCTCGCGATTTCCGTCGGATGAAAAGCCGTTCGCTCTAGAAGGAAATCCCGATGCTGAAACATCGTTCACCGCCGCCGAGCGGGATCAGATGATCCAAGAGGACGAGTATGCCGCCTATCGTGTCCTGCCGAACCAGATGGTCAAGATCAAACAACGGCAAGACAATCCGCAGTTTGCCGCTATGGTGGAAACGGTCGACGAGAGTCTAGGCCGGGTGATCGCGAAACTGGAAGCGCTGGGCTTGGAACAGGACACGATCATCATCTTCACGTCGGACAACGGCGGCATGGCGGCGGCGAACTTCGGTCGCCCGGAACGGGTCATCGATCCGACGAAACTGGATGCGGCCTATTCGACCTCCAATCTGCCGCTGCGCGGTGCCAAGGGTTTTCTTTACGAGGGAGGGATTCGCGTGCCGCTCATCATCAAATGGCCGGGAAAGAGTCAAGCCGCATCGGTGATCGATGAACCGGTTACCGGCACGGACTACTACCCAACAATTCTCGACATGATCGGTGTCGCCGGGATGCCGGATCAACATCTGGACGGGGTCAGTCTTGCGCCGCTTGTCCGTGGCGAAACGACGACGCTAGGCCGGGACGCCATTTACTGGCACTTTCCACATTACAGCAACCACGGCATGCAGAGTCCCGGGGGAGCGATCCGGCGTGGCAGATACAAACTTCTGGAGTACTTCGAGAACGGCACGGTCGAGTTGTTCGATCTCAAAGCGGACCCGGGTGAGCAGAACAACCTGGCTGAAACACACCCGGAGATTGCGGAGCAGCTTGTCAAAGAGTTGCACCAATGGCGGGACGCCACCGGTGCGGAAATGATGAACCCCAACCCCGATTTTGATGCGGGAGCGTCCGCATCGGACGGGATCAAAGAGTGAAAGAAGATGCCTTTTGCCAGCCGTGAGCGATTCAAGGCTCAAGGAAAATATCGGCGACAAGCAACCCGGAAAGAAGAAGATCGCAACCAAGGAAACAAAATGAATAACGAACGACTCACTTCTGTGCGCCCAGCTTTAATCGTTCTCGGGTTGGTGCTCAGCGTTTACGTCAGCGGCACTGCTTCTGCCGCGCGTCCGAACGTCCTCATCGTGATGACCGACGATCAGGGTTATCCGGAGATGTCCGCCCATGGGAATCCCGTTTTGCAGACGCCCAACCTGGACATGTTGCACAGCCAGAGTTTGCGGCTGACCGATTACCATGTTACTCCAATGTGTGCGCCTACACGCGGCCAGTTGTTGACCGGAATCGACGCGGCTCGCAATGGAGCGGCCAATGTCAGTAGCGGCCGCGGCCTTCTTCGGGCAGAGATCCCGACGATGGCCAACTACTTCGCCGATGCCGGTTTTGCCACCGGCATTTTCGGGAAGTGGCATCTCGGGCCGAATTACCCCTATCGACCTCAGGACCGGGGATTTCAGGAAAGCGTTTGGTTTCCCTCTTCTTCCATCCCCTCGGTGCCCGCTTATTGGGGGAACGACTACTTTGACGATGTCTATACCAAGAACGGCAAGCCCGAGCGGTTCAAAGGCTACTGCACCGATGTGTTTTTTGATGAAGCGAAGACGTTTATGGCGAATTCGGTAAAAGCCGGAAAGACGTTCCTTTGCTATCTTCCGACCAACACGCCCCATGGGCCATTCATTCCGAAGCCCAAAGATCGTGCCGTGATCGCCAAAAGGCTCGAAGACCCACAGTTTGATCACCTCGATAATGGCCTCAAGAAACGACTCGCCGCTTACCTCGGCATGATTGTCAACATTGATAAGAACATGGGTGATTTGATGCAATTTCTCGATGACGAGGAGTTGGCTGATAACACGATTCTGATCTTCATGACCGATAATGGCAGCCTTCTGGGACCTCGGTATTTCAATGCCGGAATGCGGGGCATGAAGACAGAACTATGGGAAGGCGGGCATCGAGTTCCGTGCTTCATTCGTTGGCCGGATGGCAATCTCGCCGCATCGCAGGACATCGGCGGATTGACCCAGGTGCAGGATATTTTGCCGACCTTGTTGGAGCTGTGCGAAATCAAACCGGCGAGCGAACCCGGGTTTGATGGCATGAGTCTCGTGCCGGTTCTACGAGGTGAAAATCAAGTGTCTGACGAACGGGTTCTCATTATCAATTACAGCAGGATGCCGGGCTTCTCAAACTACCCGTCGCCACATAGCCAGACACAGATGCGAGCCGATCAAGCGGGCGTCCTGTGGAAGCGTTGGCGTCTTTTGGAAGATCGCGAACTCTACGATCTGGACATCGATCCCCTTCAGGAAACGAACGTCATCGATCAACACCCCGAGATCGTGGAGAAACTGCGAAAGCGCCTTGCTAAATGGTGGGACCGAGTCGGCGCGATTGCGAACGAAGAACAGCGCATCATCATTGGGACGAAGCATGAGAATCCCACCAAACTATCCGCCACCGAATGGCTGGATGTATTCATGGATCAGCAAGGGCAGATTCTCAGAGGCGCGCAGAAAAGCGGCTACTGGTTGATCGACGTGGCGCAAGCGGGCGAATACGACATTGAGCTTCGTCGCTGGCCCAAGGAAGCCGATGGCACCATCAGCGGCACCTTGCCGGACGGAACCGGTACTGCTCTGCCCATTACCCAAGCAAGCCTCTATGTCACCGGCCACAACCACATGAGCATTGGCGAAAAACGTCCCTACTCATTCGAGGGCCTGACCAGGCAAGTCAGGAAAGAGGATAAAGGTGTCACCTTTACCATGAACTTAAAGAAAGGCCCCACGGCTTTGCATACCTGGTTCAAGGGCAAGGACAACACGATGCTGAGCGCCTACTACGTTTATGTTCATCGCAAGGATTAATACCGAGGCACCATAATGAAAATCAACGCCATCGAAATCCGCCTGATTCAGGCTCTCTTTGCGATCGCGGCTCTCTGTGTACTCGGATCAGACACGTTGTCGGCTGAGACTCGCCCCAACATTCTGTTCTGTATTTCAGACGATCAAAGCTACGCACATACGGGTGCCAATGGCGATCCGGTAGTGAAGACGCCCGCGTTTGATCACGTTGCTCGCGAGGGACTGCGATTCACTCACGCCTTTTGCGACGCGCCGACATGCGGGCCTTCGCGATCAGCGATTCTCACAGGCCAGCCCATCTGGCGTTTAGAAGAAGCCGCGAATATTCACAGCACATTGCCAGCGAAGTTCGCGACCTACACAGAGTTGTTGGCAGAGGCTGGATACTCGGTCGGTTACACCGGCAAAGGATGGAGCCCTGGTCGACTTGAGCCCGGCGGCCGCACCGTCAATCCCGCAGGTGACGCGTTTCAGTCGCGGAAAATCAAACCGCCATTCAAGGCGATGAGTAATACGGATTACGCAGGGAACTTTCAAGACTTCTTGAATGAGGTGTCCGACGATCAGCCGTTTTGTTTTTGGCTGGGCACACACGAACCGCATCGGGGCTACGAATTGGGATCCGGAAAGAAGACGGGGAAAGATCCCGCCAAGGCGGTCGTGCCCCCCATTTTTCCGGACAACGACATCGTGCGGAGCGACATTCTTGATTACCTCGTGGAAATTGAAACCTTTGACCAGCAGGTCGCACGCGCCATCAAGACGCTTGAAGACGCCGGCCAACTGGACAACACGATCGTGGTCGTCACCAGCGATCACGGCATGCCCTTTCCTCGGGCAAAGGCGAGCCTTTATGACGCGGGATCGCGCGTTCCCCTCGCAATCCGCTGGACCAAGGGGATCCGCAGGCCCGGCCGAGATGTTAGCGCCTTTGTAAACCTTAGCGATCTGGCTCCGACGTTTTTGGAAGCCGCCGGCCTGACGCCACCATCCATGATGACCGCGCGCAGCCTGACAGACATCTTCGACGCGAAAGAAACAGTATCGCGCCCAGCCGCGTTCATCGCCATGGAACGCCACGACGGCTGTCGCAAGGGTGGCAAGGGCTATCCCTGTCGCGCGATCCGCACCCAGGATTTTCTCTACATCCACAACTTTGAACCGACCCGGTGGCCTTCTGGCTCTCCCGATCCGACCGTCTGTGCCCGCTCCATTCCCTACGGCGAGATCGACAGCTCACCCACCAAGACCTTCATGATGGAATATCGCAACGAACACGGTATCGCCCGCCTGGCTGAACTGGCATTTGGACTGCGACCGGCTGAAGAGCTTTATGATCTGAAAAACGATCCCCATCAAATGGTGAACCTGGCGGGGTCGACAGCGATGGCAGAGACACAGGCATCGCTTCGCAAACGACTCTTCGATCATCTCGAGAAAACCCGCGATCCACGCGTGGTCGGTGGCATTGTGGATTGGGACTACTACCCGTATTACGGGAAAATCAGCACGAAGGGATGGAGCGTCGATGAGAAGCCGCGTTAGAACACTCATCCGGTTGCTCGTTAATAGAGCGTTTCTTCAGCCCGCGTCTGCGGACGACCCGCCCAATGTGATGTTCAACGGCGGCATGGCGGCGGCGAACTTCGGCCGCCCGAGCCGGGTCATTGATCCGGCGAACCCGGATGCGGCCTATTCGACCTCCAATCTACCGTTGCGCGGCGCCAAGGGGTGGTTGTACGAGGGAGGGATTCGCGTGCCGCTCATCATCAAATGGCCGGGCAAAGGTCAAGCCGCTTCGGTGATCGACCAACCGGTTACAGGTACGGACTACTACCCGACAACTTCCCTAGTCCCCTCGCCCCTTCAAGGGGAGAGGGGGCTAGGGAAGTTATTTTTGAACTATGCTTAGAATCGCTGACTTCATTTTGCGCCGACTCCTTCAGCCATTGGAAAACTTGATGTTTTCAACGCGACGCCAGTTTTTGCAAACCGC
>JBBDHZ010000033.1:3702-7948 GCA_040880645.1 Minisyncoccota bacterium | reverse complement strand
ATCGATAACCGCAAACCACAGGAGGTAATAGAATGAGCGAAGCAAAGAAGAAATCCAGCACGAAACCCGTTAAGACTGTCCGCCATGGTGCGGTTGCCGCGTCGATCTGGAAGCGGCAGGCCCCGAGCGGATTCGAGTATTACGACTTCTCGCTGAGCCGATCGTGGAAAACCCAGTCGACTGGTCGTGAAGGCTACTCCCCTAATTTTTTTGCGGCGAACCTGGAAGACTTGCAGGCGACGGCGAGCGAAGCGGCAAGCTGGATTGCTGGCCAGCAAGCAAGCATGCAAGCAGTCTCAGGAATTCCGGAGCCCGCGCCCGCAGAGAAAAACGGTGTTGGAAAAGGCCTGCCGCGAGCAGAGGCGACTTCTGCCACCCTTTAACGCAAGTTAGCCGGTGCGAACGCGGCGCCCCCGACGTGGCTGATGCGAATTGCCCCAGCAGTTGATGCGATTCGACCCAATACTTGCGGAGGACGTGACCAGGTCACTAATTGGGCTTCGGAGGCGCGACAGTTGGTTCCTCGGGAAATGCTCGGAGAAATTGGCGGAAGGCGATGGATTCCCCTCGCCTTCCCGGCCCGGCTTCCGAATACTGTGACCTCGTCACGCCTTCGGGTGAAGCGACTATTTTACGCGGGATTTTGGCTTAGGCCGTGCGCGCCCGCGACTGGAATTCATGGCCTTCGCAAGATAGTGCTCGAGCACTTCGGAAAACGTGACCTCGTCACGCTCCGCGAGATTGCCCAATAACCGATGAGCACGGGCGGAAATCGTGACCGTCTTCAGATCGTTGTGCCGTTGCCAACGCTCTCTTCGCTTCCGAACGGCGGTCTTCAGCTTTTCCCATTCCTTGCCGCTCAGATACTTCTCGCACCACGCATTGGTCTCCTGGACCCTCACTTCCTTCCGCTTGTGGTGCGTCGCCTCGGAGTATTCCTGTGTCGCCGAGGCGAGCGAAACCTCCTCACCAAAATCGATGTCGTAGTTTCGCAACTTTCGACTGAGGTAGAAGTTTGCGTGGCTAAAATCTTCGGTCGTGATCCGGTATTTGGCTCTTGGCATGATATAGACCTCCGCCTGAAATTGTAGGCGCTGGGCATTCCGTGTCCAGGTCACGTTTTCAGGTGACGGGGTCATTTTCAGGAGGGGCGGATTTGCTGACTCTGAACGGTCCGCTCAAAATGGTCCCGGAGGATGACCATTCGGTAGTGCTCAAACGTCGGGCCCGTTCGTTTCCCCATGGCTCTGAGATAGCCTGTCCGCTTGGTGGGCTCGGCTGAGTCGAGCGCGTCTCGCTCGAAGTCGCTTTGCTCTCCCGGGGAAAGGCTTCGCCAGAAGGCGAGAAATGCCTCCTGACGGACGTTTTCTTTTCGCGCGGCGTCACGTTCTCTCTTCGTCCGCAATTCCCGTTCAGAGGCGATACGGTTTTTCTCGGCGGCTTTTTTCGTCTCTATCGTGGCTGACGACTCAAAACCCTTGGGGAACGCGATGCCCGAGGGATTCTTGATCGCTCCAACCAGAAACCCAGGGCCGCGTGGCTGGCCGTGGGAATTGTACCAATCGAAGAGTTCGAGCATGGTCTGGATATCCGCCTGAGGGCGGCTCCCGATCAAATCGTCGGCGGCACCTGGCCCGATTCCGCGTTTCGTGAGAGCGGTCAGAAGCGAGCCTGATTCCGGAGCCGATAAAGCCGCGGTACTTTCTCGCGTGGAAACGCCGAGCACGTCTTCTCCGCGTGAAGGCGTCACGCGTTTTTGAGGTTTTCGCTCAAAAACCACCTTCCAGCACCCCTTTCCTTCTTTCAGAAAGCGGCTCTCATTATCCATCCGTTTTAGATCCCAGGCCTCCTCCAGTTCCACTATCCCTTTCAAGAGAGTTCGTTTCATCTGGGCGACGTTGTACTTATCCGATAATCGCACCTTCTGGACCGCGAGTTCCCGAAGATCGATCTCAACGCGGTTACCGTAGTAGAACCGTTTATCGAGAAAACGGTACAAACGTTTTGCCACGGGACTCTCCAGTCGCGTGTAAAGACCCCAGTCAAGACGCTTGAGATAGCCTGCCTGGAAGCTCCGGTACATGACTTCGTTCCAGACAATGCGGGAACATGAGGCGGCATTCTGACCCTGCGAGGCTTCTTTTCGGTAGATATAAAGGTTGTCGAAAATGCCGAAATCCCGGTTCACCCATGACTTGTGTTCGTGATCATAGAACGCCCGGTCGGAGTAGATCGTGAGCCCTTTCCAGCGACGAAGAGAGCTTGCGACCCGGTCGTAGTTTCTCGTTTTGTCCGGCAGGCGAAGTAGTTTCAGGATCTCGTAGCGGCTGAAACAGACCTCCGGTGATGCGAAATTGCCGAGACGGCTGATCTGGATACACGCGAGAAGCACGTCGTCGTCCATCGCGGTAGGGAGCCCGTAGCGGTCTGAGCCGGAGATGGTGAGGCGTCTCGGAACGTGCCGTTTCTGTTCCTGACAAAAAACCGTGTCTTCGAAGACGACAGTTTTTTCGCCCTCGAGGAATCGATCGGATACGGCGGCAAGCGGGAACTCGGCCAGGTTCAGTTCGTCAACGCCGGACTCGAAGTCATGCTCCTGGTTCTGGGTCCCAACCCGTATGATTTTTCCCGTTCCCAATTCCCCTACTTCCTAAAAGACAACAACGATTCCCCTGTTGTTGTTAAAGAGTTTAAATAAAACAAATTACAATCGGCTTTTTCCCCAATGATTTCAGCTATATGGCTGCTAAAAAAGTGTTTCATTTCACGGTGCCGGGCCCTCAAAAGGTGTTTCATTTCACGGTAAAAGGTGTTTCATTTCACGGTACCCATCGCATCAAAAAGTGTTTCATTTCACGGTGCCGCTGCAAGAAAAAAAGTGTTTCATTTCACGGTATCCCCTTTTCCATGTGGGGAACGGAAAAAGTGTCTCATTTCACGGTACCTTGAAAGGGCCCTTTTTGCCTTGCTGGTTTAAACCACTTAAAGCATCTTGCTACCATGTCAGGATCCACGGTTCCGCGCAAGTCTTATCTTACAGCCGACTTCGTCCCCTGCCCGCCGCTGGGCCAGAGGGCTTGCGTGTCAGAAAGCATGCTTGCAAGCATGCTTGTTTGCTGGAGTGGTGAGAGGGGCGATTGCACGCTGGAACGATTGTCGGTGGCGCAGGCGGATGGCATGGCAGGTCGAAAACTGGCGTGGGTGCCGGCTGCGAATACGGCCAGCAACTCTGCCTTTAGTCAGGGTGGCGGATCGGCCGGTCTGTTGCGTCGCTTGCTTGACCTCTTGTGGGGCAGGCAGCAAGACAGAAGGCAGGGCTTCGGTACGCGTGGCTCACCTGCAGGTATCGCAGCTTCGCTTCCCGGCAGCATGTGTGCTGCGATGGCTGCCACGTTGCCTGTGGGCCGGGCTCGCGTTATGCCGGCAATTCAGCCTGCATGACGACAGGCAATAAAAAATGCTTGCCAGATTGCATGCCGTCAGCGTAGGTTGCGGCGCATGGTCATAGCACTCGTAAATTCAAAAGGTGGAGTAGGGAAGTCGACGCTTGCGGGGAACCTCGCCGGCTGGCTTCACGAGCAGGGGTACAAGGTAATTCTTGCCGACTGCGATTCTCAGCAATCTTCTTCGGAATGGCTTCAGGAAGCCGCGACTGAAATTCAGGTGGCGAGGCTTTCGAGCCCGGACGAGGTCCTGGACGAGCTACCGGTCTTGGCGAGTGAAGCTGATTTCGTCATTGCTGACGGACCGGGAAGTCAAACTGAGACCAGTCGAGCGCTGTTAATGTGGTCTGACGTTGCGGTGATTCCTTGCAAGGCGAGCATGTTCGAGGCTCGAGCACTCGACAAGAACACGGCATTTGTCCGCCAGGCCCAGGCGATCCGAAAAGGACCGCCGGCGGCAGTCGCAGTGCTAAGCATGGTGGGGAAGGATTACCGGCTCACAAAGGATATGCGAGACGCCGCGTCATCCCTTCGGCTGACGCTTGCGGAACAAGCCGTGACGCTTCGGCAGGCATACGCCGATGCGCCAGGCCAAGCTAGCTTCGTATGGAAGATGGGCTACCAGGCTCGTGACGCGGCCGAGGAGATCGATGCCCTTTTCAGAGAGCTAATTCCCGAAGTCGGAGGCGCGAATGTGCTTCCGTTTCGAAAGGGACGAGTAAACGCGTCCCGAAAGTAACAAGTGCCAATAAGGAGAGCAGCATCATGGCAGAACGACGACCACTTGCAGCAGCAGTAAATCA
>JBBDHZ010000033.1:0-3602 GCA_040880645.1 Minisyncoccota bacterium | reverse complement strand
ATAAGGAGAGCAGCATCATGGCAGAACGACGACCACTTGCAGCAGCAGTAAATCATCTTTCAGGCGCAGATCCTGAACAAGTCCGTGCCTTCATCACTCAGGAGAGAAAGCCGGAGGAAGCCAGTTCTCGAACTGAGGAGGTTGAACTGAACTCTCGTCCACGCGAGGAATCTCCACGGGAAGAAAAATCGCGAGGAGAGGTGAGTGCTTCCCGACGCACGTCCACCTCATCGTCTTCATCGTCTCGTGCTCCGAGGAGAAAGCCGACGCGGCTTCAGCCGGTCGGACTTATTCCGGTAACGATTCGACTGCGGCCTGAAATCGCAGGTGCCCTGAAGCGCGCTTCTCTTGAACGACAGCTCGGGGGCGAGGATATTTTTACTCAGCAGGATTTGGTCGAGCAGGCGCTCGAACCTTGGCTCATTGACGAGGGCTACATCAGCTCGTCGAACTAAAACGCGTTTGCGATGAAGGTGAGGTTGATGATCGGGTTCAAGTGAACTCGAACGGCGCAGGGTCGCTAGTTTGATAGCAGTCTCAATGCGAGCGCAGGTAATTGGTTCGCCTGGGCGAGAATCGACGCACCTACCTGCTGAAGGATCTGGCTTCTTACAAGCTGAGCTGATTCCTCCGCCACGTCAACGTCACGAATCTGACTCTCCGCTGAGGCGAAGTTTGCAGACGCAATGCTCGTGGTCGCAATGGCGCTCGAAACCCGGGCTTCAAAGGCGCCTATCTGGCCGCGTTGGGAGGAAAGCTGGTCCAGTTTTCGTTTGAACACCGGTAACGTCTGACGGGCGCCTGCCTGGGTTTTGAGAGAGAAGTCGAGGAGTGGGGCAACGCCGTCGGTGGTGCTTCCGAGAAGGACACTCGCGGTGTTGGAATTAACATCTGCAGTGGCAAGATCTGAGACCCCGTCACCATTGAAATCTGCGGTAGTAACGAACCAAGGACTATCTCCTGTACTATATGTGACTTGCTCCTGAAAGCTGCCGTCCCCTCTTCCTAGCCTGATACTTACCGCATCAGTATCCGAGTCTGCTGTGACCAGGTCTACGATGCCATCACCGTTGAAATCGCCTGTTTCAACCGATATTGGACCACCCCCGGTGGCGTACGAGGTTCTTGCCTGAAAGCTTCCGTCGCCATTTCCGAGCAGTACGCTTATAGTATCAGATCCGCCATCTGCGGTAACGAGATCTGCAATTCCATCACCATTAAAATCGCCGACACTGACTGAGCGTGGCTGGGTGCCCGTGTTATACGCAGTCCTCGAATGAAAGCTGCCATCACCATTTCCGAGCATCACACTTATCACATTAGAGTTAAAGTCTGCGGTAACGAGATCTGCAATTCCATCACCATTAAAATCGCCGACACTGACTGAGCGTGGCTGGGTGCCCGTGTTATACGCAGTCCTCGAATGAAAGCTGCCATCACCATTTCCGAGCAGGACGCTTACCGTGTTGGACAGAACATCTGCTGTGACAATATCCAAAATCCCATCATTGTTGAAGTCTTCGGTATTGACATCAAACGGTCCACCAACTCCAGTATCGTACGCAGTCCGTGCCTGAAAGGTGCCATCGCCATTCCCAATCATCACACCTACACTGTCAGAAAAACGATCCGCAGTAACAATGTCCAGAGTACCATTCCCGTTAAAATCTGCCACCTTGACTGAAAGCGGACGATCTCCTGTACTGTATGTGACTTGCCCCTGAAAACTGCCGTCTCCGTTTCCAAACATCACGCTAACATTGTTGGAGTTGTAGTTGACTCCGATGATGTCCAAAATTCCATCGCCGTTCATGTCTCCCGCTGTGACGGAGATAGGGGTATCGTTCATCCCGTACGCCGTTGCGGCCTGAAAGGTTCCGTCACCAATCATCCCCCCCAGCCCCGACACAATCCCACCACCTTCTCCATAGCCTGCTTGCAATCTAAGATCCCCAAACTTTCCGTCGAACAACTTCTGCCCATTGAACTCGGTTGTCTGCGCAATGCGAAAATACTCAGCCTTCAATGCCTGCCCCTCCTCGTCCAGCGCCTCTCGCTGGACATTGCTGAGGGCTCCGTTCGCTGACTGCTCTGCGAGTTCCGAGAGGCGAATGGCGATGTTCGAGAGTTCAGCTAATGCGCCGTCGGCAATGGAAAGGAGCGACACGCCATCGTTGAGATTCCGTATGCCCTGGTTGAACACTCGCTGATCCGTCTTCAGTGATTCGGCAATTGACGAACCAGCGGCGTCATCAGCCGCTTTGTTGATGCGAAGTCCTGAAGAGAGACGGGTAAAAGACGATTGCAGCGACGTCGTAGACGCACTGAGGCGCCGTTGGGCACCGAGGGACGCAATATTGCTGTTAATCGTTATCATGGCCATCCATGCCGTCGTTACTTCAACTCCTTTATTCCAATCTTTGGAATGCGCTGTATGTAATAACGACAAATACGCGGTTTTACTTAATCACATAGCGTGCGGAAGCAAGTGGTGCCGAGGAAATTCAGCCACTTACCTCTCTGCTCGTGTTTTTCCAACGTTTCGAGCGGTATGTGAGGGGTTCTTCGGGGAAGCTGATCGGGGGCAATTAACGGTGGGCGTGCGTTATGGAGCACCCGAAGAACCCTGACCTGGGTGCTCTCAATAGCGAAAAGAATCCGATGCGTGGGCATTCTTCGCCCGAGACCGAACAAGAGCTGTCGGATCGGTATTCGTAGTTTCTCGGCCTCATCCACCACAGAAATCCCTGTTCGATATCTGCGTCGGCGGTGGAGGTGATCAGGACGTTGTACATGAAGACTTAGTCGTTCAGCCTGATTCCGTGCTTCTCACGAAATTCTGCATCGAACTCCTCGAAAGGGCGCACTCTTCCGGCTTCGACGTCGGCGATCCCCCGCTGGATAGCGAGTCGATTTCTATCCTGTTCCAGAAGACTGTACAGATACTCCTCCATGGATGCGTATCCCGCTTCAATACACTGGAGTCTCTCTTGTTCGCCTAGTTGAATGTGTACGCTCATCGCCACCCTCCCGTGATTCCTGCAGCTGAACATCGTACGTACCCTGCCGTTTAAGCACGTCGTCGGGAATAATCGGGTGTAATTGGAAAGTAGGTCAGGACCTGTCCTGACAGCGAGGCAAACGCATTCCCTTGTCAGGACAGGTCCTGGCCTACGGTATCGTCCGACCCGTTAGCAACGAATTCCGCCGGCGACGTGCTTAGAATACCATTCGTCGCGAAAAAAAGGCCAAGAACAGCCGTTCGCCCTGCGGGAAGCCGGAGCCCTCTGTTGTTCCTGGACGAACCGCAATTTTTAGCCAACTGGGAGGGTCGAATTCCCGCTTACTTCGTCTTAAGTACCTGAAAGGCGGGACACTCCTTTCGACTTCGAAATGGTTCCGGAAGCGAGTGACGAATTCAACCTTCGATGCCTGGAGCATACTGGCCTTCACGTCGCTTGCTTCCGGCCAGATTTATTCAACCCGCTTTTTTGTTTTCGGTGGTAAAGACGGCTCAAGGTTCTGGGTCCAATGTCTGTAAATCCACCATTCCCCGTCGGCCGCACGGGCCACCAGGCCTTCGCCAGAGGCGACAGGCTCAG
>JBBDHZ010000032.1:0-7973 GCA_040880645.1 Minisyncoccota bacterium | reverse complement strand
AGTCGACAGCGCGAATGTTGTTCCAAATCGCTTTCATCGACCCGCTGGCGTAGTGCTGGCCTTGTCTCTGGAAGTCATATGCGTAATCACCAAACGACGGATAGTCGGGAACGATGCAGACAAATCCGCGCTCGGCCAGTTCGTGGGCATAGTGCAGCGATGGTTTGCCACCGAGTCCCGAGGGCTCTCCCTTGCCGATACCGGTCGTTTGATGAAGGCAGAGCATCGCCGCGGATTTTCCTTTCAATTCTTTCGGAACCAGCAAGTATGCCGGCACGCGATCGCCAGGCTCAGCAACGAAGCTAATCCGTCGTCGCGTGTACTTCTCGGTTGCGACCTCTTCCAGAATCTCGACATCCAACGGCACGCGACGAGAGGTTTCGGGCAACGTCCCCATCGCGTCTTGCATTCCTCGCAGTATGTGTTGCCGATGCACCCGAGTTCGCCGGGCGATTTGATCGGCAACTGCTGCCCGGAAGCATTTTTGTAAACCATCACTTGTTGATGGTTGTCGTAGCGTGGCATCGATTCGGCAAGAAAAGAAAGAGGTGGTGTGTCCCCAGTTGAGCTCCCAGTTGAGCTCCGGAAGAGAGGGAAGAAGCCCCGCGCGAGCTGGCCGTGGCCAAACGCCAAGGACCACTACGAGGCGGTTTCGATCGTCCCTCAGGTGGCGAAGGCGTGGGGCTGAACTGGTAGCGAACGATTTGTCGCCCGGCAGGGGTAACAAGTTACCGCACTCCAAAAGAACTAGTTCTGCACTGCGATTTTCCAAGCGGACGATCGACATCGACCAGGATCCAAACCTAGGCGAATTGGTCGGGGTCGATCAGTATGCCTCATGGTCCAAGTCGACCTCACGCACCGACCACGGCGACTCGAGTCCAAGGATCTGCTCGTACAGTTCTTTATCTTGCATTGGCTGGTTTCTCCAGCCACAATCATACCAAACCCACAGTAAACCCGGATGGACCTTTATGTCCGACGTCACAAGACTTCTGAATAATATCAAGCAGGGGGATCCAGACGCGACAAGCCAACTGTTGCCGTTGGTGTACAGCGAGCTGCGTGAATTGGCGCGGGCCCGAATGGCTTCGGAGCGTGCTGATCATACTCTCCAAGCGACTGCGTTGGTGCACGAAGCGTTTGTACGGCTGGTCGACAACGATGGAGTAAGGCAGTGGGAGAGTCAACGTCATTTTTTCGCAGCCGCGGCCCAAGCCATGCGGCGGATCCTTGTTGATCACGCGCGGTCGAGAGCAGCGGAGAAACGGGGGGGTGACATGGTCCGACTGAATATCGATTCCGTGGATCTTGTCGAGTCGGCCTCCCCGGATCAATTGTTGTTGCTGAACGAAGCGCTTGATGAACTTGCAACGCTAGACACGGTCGCTGCCGAACTGGTGCAATTGCGGTACTTTGCCGGGCTGGGGGTCGAGCAAGCCGCGCAGGTTGTGGGCGTCTCCACCGCAACCGCCTATCGGCACTGGAAATATGCACGAGCATGGCTGCATAGGCATCTGCTGGACGAGCCTCAGTGATGACCTGCTGAATTTCGAGTGGCCGTTGGGCTAAACTCGATTGCCCGCTTGAAATCGTGAGTTTTTTGGGCAAGCTTGAGAATTCAGACGCCTATTTCTCGCATGTTTAAGTGGAGATGTATTCCGTTTGTAGTAGCAGGAGTCTGTTCGATGCCGTCGGTACAAGAGCAAGCACGGGACATTTTTCTAGCGGCTACCGAACGAAGTCCCGATCAGTGGGAGTGTTACGCTGATCAGGCTTGCCAGGGCGACGGCCAGGTAAGGGATGAGGTCGAGCGGCTTTTGGCGTCGCATCGGGCACTGGGCTCGTTCCATGAAGCCACATTGGACGCAGGGCAGCTCACCGCCGACACGAGTACAAGCGCAGCAGGCGAGCCTGAACAAATCGGCGTCTACCGGATTGTTGAGAGGCTCGGCCAAGGCGGCATGGGAACGGTCTACTTGGCGGAGCAGAAAGAACCCGTCCGCCGTAAAGTCGCGTTGAAGGTCATCAAACGGGGAATGGACTCCGAGCAGGTCGTTGCCCGCTTTGAAGCCGAGCGTCAAGCCCTGGCATTGATGAACCACCCAAATATCGCGGGTGTGCTGGATGCAGGCATGACGGAGGACGGCAGACCGTTCTTCGTCATGGACCTGGTCCGCGGGCTACCGATCACCGAGTACTGCGATCGACATCAACTGGGCCGCCGCGAGCGAATGGAGTTACTGATTACGGTCTGCCACGCGGTGCAGCATGCGCATCAAAAGGGGATCATTCATCGCGATCTCAAGCCGAGCAACGTTCTGGTCGAACTGCACGATGTGAAGCACGTGCCCAAAGTGATCGACTTTGGCGTCGCCAAAGCGACCAGCCAGCCATTGACCGATCGGACGCTGGTGACTCATTTCTCACAGATGATTGGCACGCCACTCTACATGAGCCCCGAACAGGCGGAGCTGAGTGGATTGGATGTCGATACGCGAAGCGATATCTATTCGTTGGGAGTCATCCTGTACGAGCTCATCACAGGTTCAACCCCGTTTGATCGTGAGACATTCAACGGAGCGACTCTCGATGAGATGCGTCGCATCATTCGCGAGGAAGAGCCGATGCGGCCGAGTCAGCGGATCAGCACGTTGAAGGCGCAGGACGGCTCCACGATCGCCAAGCGGCGAGCTATCGACATCCGAAAGGTGAACCACGACACAGTGCGAGAACTTGACTGGATCGTGATAAAGGCGTTGGAGAAGGATCGAGAACGCAGATACGAAACAGCCACCGCATTTGCCGCGGACGTGCAGCGGTATCTCGATGACGAACCGGTGCAAGCGTGCCCGCCATCGACAGCCTATCGCCTGCGGAAATACGCTCGGCGCCATAAACGTCTACTTATGACGACCGGGCTACTGATAACGACCCTACTGATCGCCACCGGGGTCAGCGTTCGGGAGGCTCGGCGAGCCATGAAGTCCGAGCAGCTTGCCGAGGAGCGGCTGGTGCTGTCGCAGCAGCGTTTCGAGCAGGCGATACAGGCCGTGGACCAGATGTTGACAAGAGTGGGAAACGAGCGTCTGCAAAACGTTCCGCAAATGAAGACCGTACAGGCCGAACTCCTGGAGGACGCACTGGATTTCTACGAACCATTACTCAAACAGGATCCGCGAAATCCCACGGTTCGTTATCGCATGGCGGAGGCTCGGGGGGCGTTGGGCTCCGTCTTGAAGTTGTTGGATCGAAAATCGGAGGCGGAAACCGTGTTTCGTGCCGCGATCGAAACACTCGACGATCTGGTTGCACAGCATCCTGACGATCAAACACATCATCAGCGGTTAGCATTCACTTACAACAATCTGGGATGGCTAATAGGTGGCTCGCGTATCAAGGAAAGTGAAAACGCTCATCGGAGGGCCGCCGCACTGTACGGATCGATGTTGGCAAAGCACCCGGAGGTGCCTGACCATCGGTGGCATTTGGCACACAGCTATCGGTCGATCGCTGAAGATCTCGGTTCCCAGGATCAGCTGGACGAAGCAGAGACATTCGCTCGCCAGTCGATCGCGTTGTTTCGCGTAAGCGACGCTGCTGCCGGCAACATTCATTCCGCTGCATACGTAACGTTGGCGAAGATCCTGCAGAAACAGAAGGACCTTGAGCAAGCCGACACGGCTTTTGTCAACGCGATTCGTATCCGCCGCGAGTTCCTGCAGGATGCGCCGCCGCAGGATGGCGAGCAACACTTCCTGGCCGAAATGCTGTTGGAACACGGAAGGCTCCTGCAACAACTTGGCCAAAATGATCAGGCAGAGCATTGCTACAGTGAGGCGGCTAACATCTGGGAACTGTTGGCGCAGTCCTACCCGAGTGCATCCGCCTATGGCAATTTTCTTACTTCCGCGCAATGGTCTCTCGTGGATCTCATCATCAAGGAAGATCCGGACCGGGCTGAACAAAAGGCGGCTGAGCTCTTGGCCAAACTGCCGCTGCCGGTCACAGCGGAGCAGTATTGGCGCGCGGCAACTTTGTATGAAAGCGTCGGAAGAGGCGAGCAGGCAATCGAATCCTACGACATGGCGATGCATTTCTATCTGCAGCGGGAGTCTCGGAATATCTCGTTCCACTGGAGGTTGCGCGGCTTGGCCCAGGGTAGCTCCCGAACCCGTGCGCGACCTTCCCTGGCGGCGAAGTGGGCTTCGCAGGCAGCGGACCGGCTGAGTGAAGATTCTTCCGCAGTGGTCACGCTCGGCATCGTGCTGCGGGAGAACAAACAGCTCGAGCAGGCTCTGGAGCGATTCAACCGTGCCATCGAATTGGACCCCGACAACAATGAAGCCTACCACTGCCGCGGTAACGTCTATTGGGACCAGGGAAGACACTCCGATGCGATTGCCGACTACACAAAAGCACTCAAGTTGAATCCTGGGCACGCGTGGAGTTGGTGTAACCGTGGCAAGATCTACATGGATCATCTTCAACGTTATGAGGAGGCACTCGCTGATTTTGACAAAGCCATCCAGTTGCGACCCCTTTCGCACTACTACAAGACCCGCGCAGGAGCGCACATCCATCTGAACCAGTACAAGCAAGCGCTGGCCGATCTTAAAACCGTGAACAAACTCGAAGGCGTGTCGTACTATACTGAATACTTGATAGCTCTCTTAATTCTGACAGGCGATGATGTGGCGGGATATCACTCTCAGTGCCAGCAGATGCTTTTCGCTTTCACAGAGTCAGAGCATCCGACCGAAACGTCCGTCACCGCCTGGACGTGTGCTCTCGCTCCTGACGCGATCGAGGATTACACCACTGCGATCAAACTTGCTCGTCGCGCGATTGATAAGGAACCTGGCCATCGGCAATACCGCTATGGACTCGGCGCGATCCTGATGCGTGCCAGTCAGTATGAGGCGGCCAAAGCGGATCTTGAAAAGGCGCTCGCGGCCACAAAACCCGAAAGCGCGTCCCAAAGCTACGCCCACTACTTCCTGGCCATGACCGAACATCACCTTGGCCAAGAACAGGCAGCGAGACAACAACTCGAAACCGCCAACAACTTCGCCGTCGAAGAACTCGCCGGCTCTCCGGCATGGAATCGCAAATTGACCCTCGAACTGCTCGGTGACGAAGCCGACGCTCTGATCAACGCACAGGATCAGTGAAAGAAGCTCTGAAAGCCAACTTCGCCCCCTTTTGGGCGAAGCTGGCGGTTCGGCTTTGCCTGTGGCAGCCCCCTGGATTTCCTTCCGCAGTCGGCCGATTTCTCCGCAGCGAAATTTTTTTGAGAAAAAGCGAGAGGAAAATCCGCATTATCCATTAGGGGGCAATTCGCGCAGCTCTTCAAAGTGACAGGAAAATGCCGCTCGAGTTTGATGTACGTCCATTCACGCTACTTGATGTGCCACAAGGTGCGAGGCGGTTATGTCTGGTCTGAAGCAGCACTTGCCGACGGTGCTAATCGTAATCTTCGGCGTCAACTTTATGAACGCCAAGTCGTCGTCGGCGGCCGCGATGTTTGGCATGCTGACGCTGATCGTCGTGGCGTGGCTCATCGTCCAGAATCGCAAACTTCATCAGACTTCCCGCAAGTTGCTCTTCCACCTTGGGCGCATGCAGCCGATCGGCCCGGCGAGAATGCGCGGCTGGCAGATGTTGGCTGCCGTGGCATTCGTGCTCTTGGGAATGGTGATGGCGTTTGGCCCAGAGGGCTGGAACTCGCCCGCGCGGTGGGGGATGGCGATCATGTGCTGGGCGATTGCTGGCGCCCAATTGAGTCAGATTCCCTTTTGCTATCGCTGGGGAGTTTTGCTGTTCGGTGTCGGATTCGTTGCGGCCGGCCTGCTGTTGCTGACCGAAGCCTGGGTGGTTCTGCAGTCCGGCCAAGAAAACGCCGCGTTGACCGCCACGAAATGGGCGGTCTTTTCTTCGTTTCTGCTGATCGGCGGCGCACCAGTCGTGATCGGTTTCATTCGCGGGCAGGGAAAGACGCCTGTGTATGAAGAGGGATTGGTGGGTCCGCACGGATTCGTGAGCTGGGAGGCAGCCGAAACCGTGGAACTCGTGGGGGCCGACAGCTCGCACCCTGAACTGCATGTGGGGGCATACAACGGCTGGACGCTGAGTATCCGCGTGCCGTCTGACCAGATTGACGCCGTCTCCTCTTTTGTCAATGTAGCAACGCTCACGAAATAACTTCCCCGTTTTCCCAGCGATCATCACGACGGAGCGTGATGGCTACATTGAATTTGAGGAAGTTATTTCGTGAGCGTTGCTAATGACACGCTCGACCAAAAGGTGAGATTGGAAACCGGAGAAAGCAATGCGAAACCCACGTTATCTGACTCTTGCAGCGTTATCGCTTCTGTCCCTGAACTCCTGTGGGACGGACTCTGACTCTGGTCAGGTTAGTCAAGACACCGGTGTCGCTCCCACGACGCCTGTTGCTCCCACCGAGCCACCGGCCAGCGGATCCCGCAGCGACACCGCTACTCAAGCGAAAGCGAGCAATCATCCCGTGATTAGCGTTTCGCGAGAGACGACATGGGTTCTCGAACCGCTTGATGATCGCGGAAGGATCGACTTCATTGCAGCACTCAACCGCGGAAAACAGCCCGTAAAGGCAGAAGAAAACGCCGCCTTGGCACTGGTCGAGGTGCTCGGAAGTGGCTTTGAGGACGAAGGATTTCACCAAGAATTCGTCCTTCAAATTGGTGGAGCACAGAACCTCCTGATGCAGACGGAAAGTCTGCTCGAGCAAAGTGTGTATGCCGACAAACATCGCATCGAACCGCCAGACAAGTTCTTTGACCAATGTGCTGAAGCATCATCGCGTCCGTGGACTGCCGCCGAATTCCCACAAGTTCATCGTTGGCTGCAGAGCTGTGAATCGGATATGGACGCATGTGTCGATGCACTTCGCCGGCCACAATACTACTATCCGCTTGTCGACTCGTTGGACGAAGAAACTTCCAAGTTTTGCTCTCCGTTAACTGGCGTTTTACTTCCGCTTCCGCAGAAGTGCCGGGGAGTTGCTCGAGCACTGACCGCACGCGCCATGCAACGGACGGGTGAAGGCAACATCCAGGGAGCGCGGGAGGACGTTCTGGCAGTTTTTTGCCTGGGTCGGTTCGTCGGCCAGGGGCCAACGCTCATCGAGTGTCTGGTGGGAATCGCGATCGAATCCATCGCGCAGGAATGCGCAATCGAGTTGCTCAATTCCGGGAGGCTCGATGTGGCCGCCACCTCAACGCTGGAAGCGGATCTTGTCGCGTTGCCGCCGCCGACAACGGTCAAAGAGAAGGTGCGGTTGGGAGAACGGTTGACCGCTCTAGACCTGGCGATCGCGATGGCTGACCACGGTCCGGGCGTATTGTCGATGATTTCAAATATAAGCTTGCCTGACCAACAAATGGACGCGTCGTCCATCGATTGGGATACAACACTTCGGACGATCAACCAGTGGTATGATCGTCTCGAAATTGCCATCGGGAAACCCACGTTCTCCGAGCGAGTTGCTGCTGTGGAATCGTTGAACGAATCGTTGAATCGGGCTGCCAAGTCCGAGGTGCTGGAGCTAGTGCGGATCTTCCAGGGAGCTTCTGGCGACGCGACGGCATCAGGAAAGCGACTTGGTGACTTCATTTCTGCCCTGACCGTTCCTGGATGCGGTCCGCCACACGTCGCGGAGACCCGGCTGCGCAGTCGCCGCAACCTGCTGATGCTCGCCATTCGTCTGCATCAGCATCGCCTGCGGAATGGTGACTTTCCCGAATCATTGCCAGCCGCGGAGGGCAAACAGCTCGTTGACCTCTACACCGAGGAGCAACTTGTCTACCGGTTGGGAAGCGACGCTTGCAAACTGTATTCGCGAGGCCCTAATCAGAGAGACGATGGCGGACCCGCGAGAATTGACGGTGCGACCTCGGATGACGTCGGATTTGAACTGGTCCAAACAAACTGAC
>JBBDHZ010000031.1:0-1458 GCA_040880645.1 Minisyncoccota bacterium | reverse complement strand
GTCTGAAGCTTCTCGGCGAGGACGAATCAAAATGGGGACGGGGGTAATTTCCGCAGATTACCCCCGTCCCCTTTTTGATTCGTCCCCTTTCGTGCGTCTGCCGAGAAAGATACTTGATTGTCGCTTCAGTCGTCGCGGCCCCTATCGCATCCGCTGCACGGTCACCGACGGCGTAAGAGTGGTTTATGATGAAGTGGTCGTCGATTGCACCGCGCCGGCAGCCAGCGATACCAACCAACCCAAGGAAGATCGCGAATGACCGCCTTGAGTTCTGTGGATTCTGAGAAGGGCGGCTAAAGTGAAGACTGGTGAGAGGTGGCTTTGAAAGTACGCTTGCCTGGCCCGCGATCGTTGCCACGCGATGTCTTGCACCGCGAGGATACCTCAATGAAAGGCGGAGAGAAACGATGGTAAGAGAATTGGAAGGCAAGGTCGCCGTTGTCACCGGGGCGGCGGCGGGTATCGGGCTGGCCAGCACCGAGGCAATGCTCGCGGCCGGCGCGAGGGTGGTGCTGGTCGACCGCGACGAGGCAGCGCTAACGGTACTCTGTGAAAAGCACGGCGATGCGGTGATCCCGCTGGTCATCGACCTGCTCGATCCGCAGAGCTGCGCGACGCTGCTGCCGCGGGTCCTGGAGAAGGCAGGTCGGCTGGACATCCTGCACGCCAATGCCGGTATCTATGTTGGCGGCGATCTGGTCGATGCCGATACGGATGCAATCGATAGGATGCTGAACCTGAACGTGAACGTCGTGATGAAGAATGTCCATGATGTGTTGCCGCATATGATTGAACGTGGTGCAGGCGACATCGTGGTGACGAGTTCGTTAGCGGCCCACTTCCCCACGCCATGGGAACCGGTCTACGCGTCATCCAAATGGGCGATCAACTGTTTTGTCCAGGTGGTGCGCCGCCAGGTATTCAAGCACGGTATTCGCGTCGGATCGGTTTCGCCCGGTCCAGTCGTCACCGCGCTTCTTGCCGACTGGCCGGAGGAGCGATTGAAGGAGGCAAAGGAAACAGGCAGCGTGATAGAGGCAACGGAAGTCGCCGATGTGGTGATGTTGATGCTGACCCGGCCCCGCAACGTGACCATTCGCGATGTGGTCATCCTGCCCACCAATTTCGACCGCTAGCCGGACAGCGCCAGGTTGTCCCCGAAACCCGGCGTTTTACGGTGTGCGTCTCACTGTGAGCGGAACGGCGCTAGCCGCCGGTCTCGCGCGATCATGTCCAACACCACAAGGCCGGTGGCTAGCGCCATACCGCTCACGAACTTTACATTTCACTGCCAGCCCGAGCGAACACTTCAATCGCCACCGGTCAGGCTGTTCAGAACGGAACTCTGCCACTGATGGAGCTTGGTCTGAAGCTTCTCGGCGAGGTCGGGTTGTTGTTCGAGTAGATTCATCGTCTCGGCGGGATCGGCCTGAAGATCAAAAAGTTCCCGTCGAGGTG
>JBBDHZ010000030.1:0-8037 GCA_040880645.1 Minisyncoccota bacterium | reverse complement strand
TTTCATACTATTGGGTTTGTGGTGTAATTTACCGTCCAACGTTATTCCTGCTGCAGCTTTTCGGAGAGTTTTTTGATCTCATCGCGCAGTATAGCCGCCGTCTCGAAATCGAGGATCTTGACCGCTGCGTTCATTCGTTTCTCCTTCTCCTTGATCAATTGTTTGACCGTTTTATCGGACTGCTCGTCGATCGCCAATTCTCGATCCACCACTTTGTCATGCTCGCTCCGCATCTGATCGGTGATGTCGTGAATCTGTTTCTTGATCGTCTGGGGAGTGATATTATGCTTCGTATTATAGGCGAGCTGGATCGTGCGCCGGCGCTCGGTCTCGTCCATCGCCTCACGCATTGCGTTCGTTACCCTGTCCGCATACAGCACGACCGCCCCGTCCACATTTCGAGCGGCCCGGCCAATGATCTGAATCAGCGAGGTCGCCGAGCGCAGGAATCCTTCCTTGTCCGCATCAAGAATACCGATGAATGTCACTTCCGGCAGGTCCAGGCCTTCCCGAAGCAAGTTAACACCGACCAAGCAATCAAACTCGCCGCGCCGAAAGGCGGTCAGAATATCGATCCGTTCGATCGTTTTGATATCGCTGTGAACATACTGGGTTTCAACTCCCCGTTCTTTAAGATGGTCCGCAAGATCCTCGGCCATTTTCTTGGTCAGGGTCGTGGCAATAACCCGTCCGCCCTTCTTGATTGCCTTCTCGGAACGAGCAATGAAATCGGCGACCTGACCCGAGTCGGTCTTGGTTTCGGTGACCGGGTGCACGTCGATCTTCGGATCAACCAAACCGGTTGGGCGAATGATCTGCTCAACAATCTTTTCGCTATGATCATACTCGTACTGTGCCGGTGTGGCGGAGGTATACACTCGCTGTCCTACGGTCGCTTCAAATTCCTCGAACGTAAGCGGCCGGTTGTCTTTAGCGCTCGGCAAGCGAAAGCCGTGTTCGATCAGTGTTTCCTTGCGCGACCGGTCGCCACCGTACATACCGCCGATCTGCGGTACCGTTACGTGCGACTCATCAATCACGGTCAAGAACTGCGGATTTCCCTGTTCGTCGTGCGGAAAGTACGATAGAAGGGTGTGGGGTGCTTCACCCGCTTCACGGCCGTCAAAATGACGCGAATAATTCTCGATACCCTGGCAGTACCCGATCTCGCGGATCATTGCCAGATCGTAGTTGGTTCGGCGCTTGAGCCGCTCAGCCTCGAGCGGTTTATCCAGACGTTTAAGCTGATCAAGGCGTTCCTCGAGCTCTTCTTTGATCTGGCGTACCGCGCGTTCTTTTTCGTCAGCCGGTGTCACAAAGTGCTGGGCGGGAAAGAGGAAAAACGACTGCTCGTCGCTGAGGATGCTTCGCGTTGTCGGATCGACGGTTTGGATCCGCTCAACTCGGTCGCCCCCGAGCTCGATCCGGTAGACTATCCGCTCATTAACCGGCATTACCTCAACCGTTGTGCCGATCGCCCGGAATTTCCCGGGCTCGAGATCAGCGTTGGTTCGTTCAAAATAAATACCCACAAAAGCATCGACCAACTGGCGGCGCGATGTCTCCATACCGACCTCAACCCGCTTGTGTACTTTTTCGTACTCTGTCGGGGAACCTAATCCGTATATACACGAGACCGAGGCAACAATAATGACATCCTTACGCGTCAATAGCGCCTGGGTCGAGGCGTGCCGCAGACGGTCAATCTCTTCATTGATCTGCGCCTCCTTTTCAATATAGGTGTCGCTGGCCGGCATATAGGCTTCCGGCTGATAGTAGTCATAGTACGATACAAAGTAATGGACCGCGTTCTCCGGAAAAAACTCCCGGTACTCTTGGGTAAGCTGGGCCGCCAGCGTCTTGTTGTGAGCAATAACCAACGCAGGCATATTCGCTTCGGCGATCACGTTGGCCATCGTGAAGGTTTTTCCGGAACCGGTTACCCCGAGCAGGGTTTGATGGGTGAGCCCGTCAGCCAGACCCGTCGAAAGACCCTCGATCGCGTTGGGCTGATCGCCGGCCGGCTGATACTCACTCACAAGGTTAAAAAGTCCCATAGATAATGATTCGTGCACAGGCACTATACCATACGAAGCCGAGATGGGTTTGCCCAACCGTCCAATGACCATTACAATAGACCTATACCGCGATAACTTTTTTTCTATGCCTGATATTGACCCACGCGCTTCTGAGCAACCTGACGATCCGGCAATACCGTCCGGCGATACGCTCGACACAACATCGCTTCTGCTCGAGAATATGGATCCGGACAATCAACACCGCGTTTCGCTCATTCTCGATGAGTTTGTTCGCGGCTTTCGGTTTATTCAGAACCACAGTCACCGATCAGTTTCGTTCTTCGGCTCCGCACGAACTCCCGAGACCGACGCGGATTATCAACACGCCCAACGCTTGGCGGGACGAATCGTCACCGAACTTGAGTACTCGATCGTGACCGGTGGCGGTCCCGGCATTATGGAGGCAGCGAACCGCGGCGCCTGCGAGGAAAACGGCGCGTCACTCGGTCTGACCATTCAGCTCCCGCGCGAACAAGCGACCAACAAGTATGTTCGGGAATCGATCGATTTTCACTACTTCTTTGTGCGCAAGGTACTTCTTGCTTTCTCGGCTGAGGCGTACGTCTTTTTCCCGGGCGGCTTCGGCACAATGGACGAGCTTTTTGAGCTGGTTACGTTGATCCAGACCAAGAAGATCAAACGGGTACCGATCTTTCTGGTTGACCACGGCTACTGGAGAAATCTCGAGGCCTTTATTCGAGAAAATCTCCTCGAGCGCGGTACGATCAGTCCGGAGGATATGGACATTCTCACGATCACTGATGACGACGATGCCATTATCGATGCTATCAGAAGCGCCCCGGTCCAACGAGGCGTGAAGCTAACCAAACACGATCTATGAGTAACGTAACGAACAAACACTGCGTTCCGTGTGAGGGAGGGGTGGCCCCGCTCACCCGCGCCGAAGCCGAAGCGTATCTGGCGAACCTTTCCGGATGGAGCCTGAACGAGAACGCTACCGCTATCACGAAAACGGTAACGCGAAAGGATTTTGCCGGAGCGTTGATGCTGGTGAACGCTATTGGTGAGATTGCCGAGAACGAAGGGCACCATCCGGACGTATCGATCCATAACTACAACAGTGTGACGATCACGCTCTCGACCCACTCGATCGGTGGTCTCTCGGAGAACGATTTCATTATGGCGGCAAAAATTGAGGAGGTATAGTTTCAACAAAAAAAGACCGCGGCAGAAGCACTGCCGCGGCGTAGGTATGTTTAGCACTTCGTGCTCAAGCTAGACGAGCACGACGATGAAGCACATGAACGTAACGAGTCTGCCGTCCTCTTGCCCAGTGACGACACCGCACGGGCGCTGAATTCGTGCGTCCGCCAGAGCGGTTTCGTCCCCTCGGAGCATTCGAGGTGAATAGTGGATCGTCCTCAAGACAACCCGTACCAGAGGAGAACTCTCCCCCTTCTCCTCGCAGCTATCTGCTGGAATAACGGGAAGAATACCCTCCCACCCTCCGTCACGGCGGCCGCAAAACTCGACGTCCTCGATAACGTCACCCGGCTCAGGAATCCGATCCAGACGGCGTTTTCCGACGTCGTCTTGAAATACCGGTTCCGTCTGCGGTGACTCCTTCGATTCTTCCGTGTGAACGTTAACGTTGGCCTGAGCGGTCGTACTGGCTGTCATCAGAAACCCTCATTCAAAAAGGTGCACTCCCGGTACCCGCCGGGGTCGGTCGTACCTGTCCGTAGGCACGAATTCCAGTACACAGCATACCCGTTGATCCGTGAAGCGTCAATCCACACTGACAAAAAACCACCTGCCATTGAGGCGGGTGGTTTTTTAAATGATACACAAACAGGACGCTGTATCCTTAGAGTTTCGCTTCGCGAAAAACAAGAATACGAAGTTCGTATGCTGACGGGTCGATCCCGTCGGCGTTCTGCATTTTGTCCGTCACCTTCGGAGTAACAGAAAGAATTTGAAGGATGTACGTCCCGACCGATGTTTGGTCACTCGTCGAGATCTCGGTCTCAACCGAATCTTCCTCGGCGATCCGGGCAGTCACGTCCGCGGTTACCACTGAGTCCGGACAGCTCATTGACGGGCCACATCGCGTATCGCTCGTCACGCTGTTTAGCGTGAGCTCCATTTCATCGATCGTACCGCTCTCCCCTATACCCAAGGTCAAGCTGGCTCCGCTCTGGCCGTCCCAGAGCGCACCGCGTACTTCCTGAGGTCCGGTGAATGGTAGCGACTTTCGGTCGACCACAGTGCCGTCCTTGTCATACGCCTCGGCGTACACAACCGCCAGGTTCATCGGTTCACTTGGTATTGCAAGGCGCCACTCAGTTATTCCCTCCGCATCCTTCGCTTCCGGACCTGGTTCCCCGAGCAAGACATCGTCGTCGGTCGATGTGCTTGTCGTACCGGTCTGCGTTTCCGGTACGCCGAAGATCGCTACGGACGATACCTCACCGCGCGTCAACACAATAAGATCCGGCCGCTCAACCGCGAACGATACGATCTCCGGCTCTCCTGCTCTCGGAGCGTTCGTACCGACGGCCCAGTAGATCAAGCCGGCAATAACCACCAACAGTGCCACAATAAACAATACAACTCCTGCCTGTCTCATAAGCGTATACCATTACATCACGAATAATTTCACGAATAATTCTTATCGCTGTACTCATCTAAAGACCCCGTACCCCCCGCTTTGTTACAAAACTCCACCTATACCGACTGTTGGTTCACGAAGTGCACGGTTCGTGTCGGATACGCAATCTCAATACCCTTCTCTTCAAAGCGCCGCTTAAGCTCGGTGATCAATGCGTGCTGTGTCGCCAAGTGCGTACTGAAATCATCGGTGGTTGAGTAGAAAGCTACCTCAAACTCGATAGCCGACTCTCCAAAGCGAACTGCGTTTGCCCGGTCGAGACGTGCGCCGTCGTGTTCGGTGATGACCGTGGTCACAAGCTCTTTTACGGTGTCGAGATCATCGGGCGCCGTCGCGTACGTAACGCCGAACGGCAGTACACCGCGCCACTCTTTCATATCGCGATAGTTCTGGATCTGGGCACTCGAAAGCTCGCGGTTCGAGAGAATGATCTCCTCGCCTTCGAGTGACCGCAGACGCGTTGACTTGATCCCGATGTCGAGTACCGTTCCCATCTTGCCGTTGACGCTGATAAAGTCACCGACCTCAAAGGGTTTGTCAAAATAGATCGAAAAGGAGCTAAAGAGATCGCCGAGAATGTTCTGAAGCGCCAGCGCGATGGCGATACCGCCGATCCCGAGCCCGGTGATAAGCGCGGTAATATCTACCCCGAAGTTTGAGAGTATAAAAAGCCCGCCCAGCGCCCAGAGGATCGTTTTAACCACCTTACTGAGCAGCTCGGTCATCGCGTTCGCCTGACCGTTGTTCGATCCCATTCGCTTTGAGACCGAATACTCAACCAGAATACCGGCTGCACGTACCACTTGATACACGAGCGCGACGATCAGTATGACCGTTGCGATATCCTGCACCAGCGACGAGATCGTAAGGAACAGAAGAGCGAGATAGATGCTGGCAAGTGTATAAAACCATCCGCAAACGCTCTTGAGGAGATCGATGAAGAGATCGTCAAGGTCCGTACTCGTTTTGCCGCTAAGTACCTCGAGACGCCACAGCACGGCGTGGTGGAACATTCGGAAAAGCGCGAAGAAAAGAAGAAACGCAATAAGCGCGATCAGATAGGCGTTGGCGGTATTCCCCCACAGTGTGTATTCCTCAAGCATTCCCGGGATAAAGGCACTGATCTGGGCGGTGATTCTCTCTGAAATCAAATTCATAGTTCTATGGTAACACAATTATAATCGGGCTAAAACACTACGACGAAGCCGCCGGTGCGGTAGGTTCGTCCCCATCGGCCAGGTATTCCTCCCAGAGCCGTGCGCGCTCAGCGGCCAGCGCATTCAGTAAGAGCGGACTGATAATGGTCGTGACAATACTCAGCGTAATGAGCGCCGTCACGAGCGCCGTCGAGAGCAGACCGAACTCAATGCCGATCGTGATCACGGCAAGGGTTGTCGTGAGCTGCGGAATCGTTGCGCTCGCCAGAAGTGTTGCGTCCACACCGCGCTCGCCGATCGCCCGGGCACCGAGCCAGCCACTGCCGAATTTCGCCAGGATTGCCCCGGCCGTGAGCAGTCCCGTAAGGGCAAGCGCCCGGCCGGCCTCAAAGAAGACCGTTACATCGATCCGTGTTCCGGTAATAACAAAGAAAACCGGAATAAACACGCCGTAACTTACTGCCCGGAGTTTCTCCTTGAAGTACTCTCCTCGCACGGTATCCGAGAGAACAAGACCGGCAAAGAATCCGGCAATGATCGGATGCAGTCCAAGCACCTCGAAAATGATCACCGTACCGATCATCAACGTGAACACCATTCGAAGCTGTTGCTGAAAGATGTCAGACCTGTCAACATAGCGTTCCTCAATGAACGCCTCGATCTTTGGCACCACCCAGCGAAGCAGAAACAGAACACCGAACAGAAACAGGTAAAACAGCGGTAACGGCAATGACGAGATCGGATCAACCGCTTGGAACACAATTGAAAGCACCGCGAGCGAAAGGACGTCCTGAAGTATCGTTGACGGAACGATCAAGTGGCCCAATCGATCGCTGATAAGCCCGGTCTGCGTTAAGGTCGGCACGACCACGGACAGCGACGACGAGATAAAAATGATTCCCACAAGCAGTGACGTGTAGAAATCAAAGCCGAGGAACGTCGTGATGCCGACCCCGACAACGAACGGAATCGCCGCGTTCGCCAGACTAAAAAAGATCACTCGTGTACGCATTCCCTGAACCGGCGTGATCTTTGTTTCGATCCCCGCCATAAACATCAGGAACACCAGCCCGATCTGACCAAGAAAATTGAGAGTCTCGTCAAGATCAATGATGCCCACCGCATGCGGCCCGATCACGATACCGGCAAGCAAGAGCGCGATCACCCACGGCAGGTTAAACCGACGAAATACTTCTGAAAAGAAGACACCGGCAAGCAGTATGAGAAAGAATGGGAGAAATTGATCCATACGATTCGTGTAAGGTGCCGCGCCGGGACCTGCTAGGCTCCTTCTTCCTTAATTTCCTTTGTTTCATCCTTCAGCGTCGATCGGGCAACACTACGGGTAACGTGCAGATCCATAAACAAAAAGACCAGTGTACAGGCAGTAACCACACCGAGAATGTTTACGCCGAACAAAAGAAGCATCGACCCGGTAATAGTCAGTGACTGCGCCGCACCCGCAATACCGGCAAGCGCCAGCGGTGGTACCAGCGAGACCGAGATCGCCACACCGGGGAGGCTCTCTGAAAGTTGCGGTTTAACCAAAGAAAACGATGCCGCGAGTCCGGCAACAAATGATACAAAGAAATATAAGGCAAACGACTGAATCGTGGCCATCCTCTCAACAAGTTCCGTGCTGAATGTCGTGGTGTCAGTAAAGAGGAGCGCAAGAAGTACTGCGTATAAAAGCGCGATGACGACCGACTGGGCGAGCGTATACGCCGAGCGGACCAATAGGTTGCGGTCGAGGATCGCCGTACCCATCCCCACCCCGAGCACGGGATACAGAACCGGGGCAATAAGCATACTCCCGATCAGAATGATCAGGCTGTCGAGAATGATACCGAATGTTGCCATTGATATTGAAAGGATCACCATCAGAAAAAAGTCCTGACGGGGCGAGCTTGCACGAATGAGATTCTCAATCGCCTCCTTCTTTTCGGTATTCTCTACATTTTCAAAAACCCCAAGCAGCATATGAGATACGGTTCATTCCGTTATGCTCCCTAGTATATCACACGTCACCGTCGAGCCGGGTCCGAATTTTGTTCACAAGTTCATTCACCTCGGTGGCGGTGGTGTCGAGTACCAGATCGAAGTGCGCCGGGTCATCGAATTGCTCGATACCGTAGTACTCACGAAATCGGGTGCGGATCGACTTCTCCCG
>JBBDHZ010000029.1:0-8059 GCA_040880645.1 Minisyncoccota bacterium | reverse complement strand
GGCGTAAAGTTGCACCGCCTCATCAGAACGATTGGCGTCGTCCAGAGGCCAGAGATTAGCGACATGCATCCATGGATTTTTCAGCAGGATGCCGCCAGCACCGTAACCAAACCAGCGCTCAACACACCCAACCTTGATGGTCATTCGAAACCACGGGAACGAACCGCTCCGCTGAACCACTACAAATTTCCGCCGCTAGGCAAGAGCTTGCCCCGCCACGGAAATTCGGAGAAACTGAAAATCAGATGTGCGGAAAAGAAGATGCAACGGAGCCGGGCTGCAAGGTTTCACGAATAGAAAGTCGAACGTCCCGGCCCGCTGATCGCCGCCGTTACCCGACGACAATTGGGCCTCGCGCCAAATAAACTCTGCATTGGGAAGAGCAATGAACACGAACTCTACGCTAGCGTCTGCGAAACGTGGCAGTATGTCTTCTTCGTTGGGCTTCGTTGCAACGCATTTGATCGCACTGACGATCCTGTACTTCGTGCCTGTCTTTATCTGCCCAACGGTGGTCGAACACTACGCAACATTAGGGATTCCAGAAACACCGCTCTTCTTTCGCGCTCACTTGATCTCTGATTTCTTTGCGGCATACACGCCGTTGCTGCTGGGGGTTGCTGCGATCTACCTCTTTGTCGTCTACCGGCGTGCTCGCGCGGGATCCCCATGGTTTGGGATGCTATCAAACACCGTTCTGCTCTCTATTGCATTTTTTGGCATGATCTACACTGCATGGCTCATCAGCCCGATGACTTTGGCTGCACCTCAAGCCGGCGGCGCAACGTCCGCGCCAGCCATGGAAAGCCAAATCGCCGAAAGCAACGGGTAACAATCGGATGCACTACGAGCGGCGGTGGTCCGGTTGTTCGAAGTGGAACGTCAACTCCCGCCGCCGTGTGATCCGTCCCGTTCGTCGGATCAAGGAAGACCTACACCGCAATTATGATTCCCGACTTTCGCGATGATGGATATCTGCCAGTAGGGCTGCACGTTGCTACCGATGCTGAAGTGACTTTTCGGTTCGGCACATCGACGAATCAGCGACGTCGCTTGACGTTGCGACTGCGACGGTGGGTCGAACTCGCACGGGCCGTTGGTGCAAAACGTCTTTTCATCGATGGCAGTTTCGTGACCGCAAAGGAAGACCCAAATGATGTCGATGCTGTGGTCTGGCTACCGGAAGGCTTTGCTGAGCGAGTTTCTCGTGGCGATCTCGAATGCGTCGAGCTTGAAGCAATGCTGCTAACTCGGCGTCCCGAGGAGATTTTCGCGGCAGAAGATCGCCGCGACTGGGAAGATTGGTTAGAATTCTTTAGTCGGACACGCGAAGCAGATGGCCGAAGAAAAGGACTTGTCGAGGTGAAACTATGATTTCAACAACGATCGAATACGAAAAGGCACAGCAGGAACTCCAGGATCTACAGGACCGCCTCAAAAAATTGCAGGATGATTATCCCATCGGCGAGAAGGGTTTCACAAAGGCAGGGATCCGAAAACTGATCGCAAAACTGAACGAAGAGCTTGCCGTATTCGAGGGTAGCGAGGAGGCTCGCTCGTCACCGTCAAGCTAGCGTTAAAAGAATGACGAACCACGCCATGAACCGGAGATCGCCATGGCGCGGTTTCGAATGGACAACACATTGGGCGATCCCGGTTATGGCCAACGTTCGCCACGAAATGCTATAAGGACACTCGCGTTGGAATTTCCACCCCAAGTACAGGCACTCATCGATTCGATCACCGCCCTGCCCGGAGTGGCAGGGTGTTTTTGTAGTCCAAAGCCGTTGGCGGAGTGCGAAACGAGCCATCTCTCGCTTCCGGGCGAATTCGGCGATCTGCCCCAAGCAGTCATCATGCGTACCAACGGTGGTCGCAGCAACGAGGTGATGATCCAGACCGAAGTGATCCTCGATCGCTCTCCCGAAGCCTGGCTGACCCTTGAATTCCTGGCGTGGTGGGTAAGGGATTGGGGACGATCGGGACATGAGATTCAAATGCGACCGATGGCGTTGCCGCCGAAAGCTCGGGAGATCCAGCTTGGACGCACGCTTAAATTCTTCATCGAGTATTTTGTAATTGAGGATGGCGACTCGTTCGACAAGACTCTTGCTGTCGCCGGAGAGATGGGAGAGTCAATTGGCGAGAACTTCGATACGTATCGGGGATGTTTCGAGAATCCGGTGCAGTTTACCGGTGATGTCGAGAACATCTAAACGAATGGCGAACCAGAGAATTGCACGTGAGCGGCCGACGACGTGATTTTCGTACCGCTACCTGCAAGCCGGCCGCCACGTGAATTCCGCCGTTCTGCTACTAACAATGACCGCCACACTGCAACGCGATCAGGCAATCAAGCTCGCCAAGGTCAATCCGCGCAAAGCGTTGGAGAAGGCCCGGTCGGTCAGCGAGCCGTGGTTTCGTGCACAGTCCTTATCGTGGGTTGCCCGATTCACTGAAGATGACCCGGTACCAATCGCCACTCAGGCAGCGAAAGCTGCATCCGAGTGTGCGGACGACTACAAGAGATCGGCCGTTCGTTCCTGGGAAATTGCTGCGTTGGCCGAACGCAAATGTCTTGAGAGGGCCAAAAAGTCACTTAGAGAAGCACTCAAACGAGCTCAGCGCGTGCAGCCACTTTCGTCGCGAAGTGAGGCTTTACTGTTGTTGCTTCAAGCGGCGTTTGCGATCCATCGAGATGAGGCGATTGTGGTCAATTCCACGCTGATCGATTCGTGTCCAGTCGCCGAACACTGGAGATGCAAGCGAGCTGTCAAGTATGCAGGCCAAATGATGGAAGGGGAACTTCAGCCTCGGAACTTCTTCTGGTAAATTGAGGAGCAGAACAAAGCGGTGAACGGGAGCCGCCGATGACGCGGGACTTGAAGTCATAGCTTTTTGGCGGCGGCCCCGTTACCGCCGCCGTTGAACTAACCCGCTGCGCGGGAGGGGCTTAAAGTTTCGCGAATCGCTCGACTCGGAACCCGAGTTGGGCGTTTTTTATGCGCTTCGGTACCTCGGTCTTGATTTTGAAAGGTGGAGCGGCTCCCTGGAGGAACGAGCAACAACTTCTTTCCTTCCAGTCCAGGAGTCGCTCCATGGTCATGTCGAGCGAGATGGCCCGTTCCGCGCCGGCGGCCACGAAAGCGATCGAGCTAGCCGATATTCTGATTCGTCACGCGGGAGCGTTTTTCGAGCGGTTTCGGCCGCCGCTGCGATACCTGAAGGTGGCGCAGCGGATCATGGCTTGTCGGACTTCCATTCTGGGCGGGCACCTGAAGTGGTGCGGTCAATGCGACTACCGGAAGTACGTCTACCACAGTTGCCGCAACCGTCATTGTCCCAAGTGCCAGAGCCAAGCCAAGGAAGCGTGGCGGGAAGCCCGTCAGTTGGACCTGTTGCCAGTGCCTTATTTCCATCAGTTCTTCACGCTGCCGCACGAGCTGAACGAATGGATCTTGGCCGGCGAGGAGAATCAACGGGCGCTGTTGAAACTTCTGTTCGATTCGGCGAGTGCGACGCTGTCGGAGTTCGGGCGTGGGGAGTTGGGAGGCCAAGTCGGCTTCACGCTGGTGCTGCATACGTGGGACCAGCAACTCCGTCCGCACTTCCATCTGCACGGACTGATTGCGTCGAGGAGGCGTTGCCGGGCTACCGGTGCGCGCGAAGATCGCCTTTATGATTTCCTGCGGGCGTCTCGGAAGCGACGACCAGCCGCCGCAGCTCCGCGGCTCAGTTCAACACCGTTTTATCGCTCATCGCTCCGCGACGAGACGATAAAACGCTTTTCGTTCTGCCAGCTAAACCCTAGACTTCGTGAACACCAATGCCACTTCGCGATGCGTTTGTCTATACTGCCCTCATCGCCGTTGCGCTTGCTGGCATAAGAATTGGCGGCATCCCTGCATCATGTGCAAACGCTCAAGAACAGCACGACCACCACATGGGAAATCATGTCTCTTTTCCACTCCATCGCAATCATCATACTTGGAGCCGTCGGTTCCTTTTTTGCGCAGGAGACAGCCCGCGGCCGCTCCCTCAAAATTGTCAATCTCCCAGGGCCGGATCCGGATTCACGAGTTGGCGAACCAGAGCGTTGCACGCGAGCGGGCGGCACCGCCGGTCCTGAACCACCATCAAACGCGCCCACCGCGTGAACGCCGACGTTCGTCCTATTACGGACCTAAAAATGACACTCAATCTTGAACTCGACGAGCAACAGATCCAGCGTCTGCAAGAAGCGGCGCGCAGGCTCAACGTATCGGTAAACGAACTCGCGAAGGCTGCGATCAACGATTTGCTCGCGAAGCCCGAAACGGACTTCGAGCAAGCAGCCAGCCACGTGCTGAAGAAAAATGCCGAGCTCTACCGGCGTTTGGCGTAATGCGGTATCTCGGCCTCGGCGAGCTGATCGAGCTACATCGACGACTCATCGAGCAGTCTGGCGATACCGATGGGGTACGAGATCTTGGCTTGGCGGAATCCGCTCTGGCTCAGCCGCAAATGTCATTCAGCGGCAATCCGCTTTACCCGACACTTGCCGACCAAGCGGCTGCTCTTTCTTTCTGTTCTTGGGAGCACTTTGGATCTATGTGCAAGTGTGGGATTCCAAAGCTGTCTATCGGATGCGGAGTTTTCCGAACTTCGATATGTCGTGGAAACTGGCGCCGCCGGGTGAATAGATGGTCACTTCCTCGTCCTCGGTGCCGCCTCGCTTGCGGCCGATATTGAAGTACCACGGCATCGATTCGGTCGGTCTCCGGCCGACGATGGTATGCAGCGGATCGTCGCTGGTGGTCGAGATCGGGAGGCGCATCTCGACCGACCAATAGCCGTCGCCTATGTAGGTTGCGACTTCCGCTTCCGACGACCAGTCGTACCACGCGCTCTTGGCGGCCCCGCGGTCCAGGTCCATCACCGCGCCCGCCGGATTGACGATGATCTGGTAGTAAGAGTGTTGGTCGGTTTCGATCAAGGTCTCGACGTGATCGCCGCTCCAGATCGCGGGGTCGCCGTTTTCTTCGGTACCGATCGTCGGCGAACTGCCTTCTTCGACTTCGCAACGGATACCCAGGTACAAATTGTCGTTCCACCAGCGGGCATAGAATTGCGTGGGATGATCGGGCATTTCGCCCGTCTCCAAGTCCACCAGCGGCCGGCCGTGAAAGTATTCGGTCCAGAACGGCTCGTCGAGCTTGCCGTCCATCACCAGCGTCTTGCGGCTGTCGCGCCACTTGTCCTTGGCCTTGTCGATCATCCAGGAGAACTCAGGCACGTCCTCGCGTCCTTTGGCGAGTTGGCCCTGGCGGTTGCGGAGCGTCTCCAGAAACTCATCGATCAAGGCGATGCGTTGAGCGTACGACGAGTTTGGCGAGCTGGCGATCGCCGCGGCCTTGGCTTGTCCGAACAACGCGAGGACCCGGCCGGTGATCTCCACGTCCTTGCCGATGTCGGCGTAGTTCGCTTCGGAGTATTCGATGAATGCCCGCATTGGCTCCGCCGCCGGGCCGTAGAACAGCGAGTAATATTCGTCGAGCAGGACATCGATGTCCTGCTCGGCGTCCCACCAGAATTGCGAGATCACGTAGGCGTTTAGGTGATTCATTCCGGGATAATGGAGCCCGCGGCGCTCAGGGACCCAGATATCCTCCCGCCAGACGTCGTCTTTCACATCACGGATGCCGCGGGCGATGACGTGGGGAAAATACTGGGGACGGAACTCGCCGCGCTGCGTCATCGGGTAATTCATCGTCAGCGACAACTTGTTGTCCGTTTTTTCCCGCCACTGCTGCCGGAGGCTCGCAAGTCGCGCGTGGGCTTCGTCGTCGGTTTCCCAACGCGGCCGGCCGTTGGTGATTTGCACGAAAACGTTGTCGGGAAGCTTGTCGATTGTCTTCGGCGGCAACTGGTAGGTGCTGTACGCTCCGCACAGGATTTTCTTTTCGGGGTGGGTCTTGCCCAGTTCCTCCGCGACACGGGCCACATAGTTCCAGACGTAGTCGGAATACCAGCCTCGGGAGCCGCGGTCGCGGGTCGCCTGGGTTCGGCAGTCGTCGCACTGGCAGATCTGGGTGCTCGGTCAGATACCGCATGCCGTGGTGCATTACGCCGTACTCCCGACTTGTCCCAAGACGCAGGTACCAAAGACAGTCTTCTGTAGACACCCCGCGCCCGAAGCGGGCGAAGTTCATGGTTCGCACCTCGATCTCCGGTTCCACCATGCGATCGATCTCCGGCAGCGCGACGGTGTCGGTCTCCGGCAGAACCTCGCCCACTTCGCCTGGCATATACCATCGCACGCCCAGGCTGCGCAGAAACTCATGCACCGCGTTCAAAGAGCCGCGGCGGTCGTAGCGCCAGAGGTCCAGGTCCTTCCTGTAATCAACCTCCAGGCTCTGACCCACCGGGTTTTTCCAGTAGCCGCCGGCCAGCACGTCCCATTCCTGTTGCTTCTCATTCAGCCAATGCGATCGACTGCGCGCCCAAGGCTCGATCGGCGTGAAATCTTCGTCATGGCCCACCAGCGCCAACCAGTTATCACCGGAGAGCATGCGAAACGCATCATGCGCCAGGCCCTCGGCGGTCACACCTGCCCGCTCGGCGTACGGGCTCTCGCCGACATAGATGGTGCCCGGTACCTTTCCGGTCGGCTCGACGACGATCTCGAGCGTCGCACCCGTGATTTTTTTCAGGTAGGTTTGCAACTCTCGCGCGGCCAGCTTCACCGAGCGGGGAGGATCTTCGGCGATCAGGATTTCGGCATGGGGTTGACCGCCCGTGACGAGGTCGCTTCGCTCACGGAACTCTTCCGAGGGCGGGCCCAAATAATCGGCCATGTTGCCCATGTAGCCGCCCTGCATTCGCGAGGAAATCACCGAGAACCAGAAGCCGTAGGGGCTCGTCTCCGGCGTCTCTTCCGGGGACGGATCCCACTCGCGGCAATTTTCGCAAACGCACAAGCCACTACTGTGGCTGTCGTTCTCGCTGCCGCTGAATACCGTTCGATTTGGATCCTTTTCCAAAATCTGTTCCACTTCTTTGAGCCACTGGTCCCAAACGGCCGGGTTGGAGAGGCAGCGTTTGGCGTTAGCGGGCGAAGGATAGCCGCTGCGCGAGCCGTCGGGCTGCAGCGCAAAGTAGTCGGGATGACTCTCGTGGTACTTTTCCCACCAGTCCGACGCCGGATGCCCGCCGGGAGCCGTGACTGAATCGAGCTGAACCCGTTGGAACCGTGCCCAATCATGAGAATGGCGGCGGGAGTCGCCGTCTTTGGAAAAGCGGAGGATTTCGGCACGCTCGAGAAACGGCGGGTGATGCCGGTATTCCAACGGCCCCACCGCGATGGTGTCGCTCTGGATGACATCCTCCCCGAACTCGCCCGGCATGATCCAGCGCACGTCCAGGTGATCCCGGAGGAACGTGTAGACCGCGTTCACCGTGCCATACTCGCGTTGCCAACCCTCGATCGTCCGGTTCCGGCCTTCGACGATCAAATGGTCCTCATCCCAGCGGTCGCGGCCGGCGATCACCAAATGATCTTCGTTTGCGGCAATCAGCACCTCCTCCTGGTGCGTGAACGCGAAGTCGATGTCGGGGAACAGCTCGTCCAGAATCGGCTGGTAACCGATCCAGACGGCGTGATCGGGAATCGGGTCGGGCACCGCTGATCTTCTCGATATAGTTGACCAGTTCTTGGGCGGCCTGGCGGGTCCTGGGCGGCGCGCCCTCAAAGACGACGATCGGCACCCGGCTGGCGCCATCCTCCACCAATACCATTTGTTGGGCTCGAGCCGGGGTGGGCAGAATGCCCAGGCTGACGAGTATCGCTGCGAGCAAAACGTTTCTCGCCATCGAAGGGGTCCTGGCGTGTCGGGGCAAGCAAGCGGCCGCTCGCCAGCCGGATGGTGTCGGTGAGCTGATCGCTACGATACCACTGGACCAATGCCGGAGCAATCGTCCGTGAAATCGGGCTCTTAGCCCCACCACGTCTGAACCGTCGGCATGACCTGGTTGATCAAGATATGGACCGACATCATCAGCAGCACAAGCAAACCGGACG
>JBBDHZ010000028.1:1557-8080 GCA_040880645.1 Minisyncoccota bacterium | reverse complement strand
CGCACAGCACGGAACTGGCCAGTCAAATGTCGCGACGACTGGAGTTGGATGATGGAAAGTTGTCGGAACTTCTGTAGAATCAGGGCAGCGATGCGGTTCGGGCGGCCATCAAGCTGCGTTCTCTCCCGCGGATTTTTCTTCCGCGAGTTCGCAGCTTCGGTAATTGACTTTCGTTCGCATCGAGTTTCTGGTCGGCGATTTCGCGCCTTATCGAGGATCTCACCATGGCCAAAGATGTCTCGAACGAAGACGACGAAGATGACAAGTTCGAGAAGATGGACGAGGAGTCGCTCGAATTTCTTGAGCAAGTTAAGAAAGGACGGGCACGGCACTTTGTGCTGAGCATGAAAGGAGGCAAGGTCCGCTCGTTGCTGCTCAAGAAGAAAACGATCAAGGACAAGGACCGCAAAGCGGCCCGCGGTGGAGGCTATCAGCCGGTATTCGGCGTCGCCACGGGAGCCGGCGAGAAAGTCACGTTTACCGTTGCCCGATCGGATGGCTTCGATGAAAAGACGGCCGGCGCCAAGACGGAAAAACTGAAGAAGTTTTTGAAAGCTCAGACAGGCAAACCGTACAAGCCTTCGTTCGAACTGGTCGATGCGCCGCCGGCGATTCCGTTCGATGACGAAGACTTGAAGAATCCGCTGGTCGCCCGCTTCATGGCGTTGGAGTCGCAGATCAATTCGGCCTGCGACAAATCACCCAACAGCATCTCGCTGATTCAAACTTCGGTAAACATGATTCGCGGTTTGCTGCAGGACGACGAGACGCATGCGAGTGCCGAGCCGAAAATCGGCGAGTTCGAACAGTATCTTATCGACCTGTTGGCAGGCAACGCGGCCGTTCCTCCCACGCCTCCACCACCTCCTGGCAGCGCCGTTCCGTCCGGCCGGGCGGAAGCCGACATGCCTGTTGCGGGTGAGGACGGAGCGGCGACCTTCAAGTCGCGACTGACCGAACTGCTCCCACAGATCAAGCAGGCGGTCGGCACGCCCCATGGCAACGAGGCCAAGCTGAAGGCCAGCGAAGCAGCTATCTTCGCGCGCAAACAGGATTTCGCGCAAGCCCACGCATTGCTGGATCAGGTGGAGACGCTGCTGCAAGGCCCCAGTCCGAAGGCCACAACAGCGCCCTCCGATGGCTCCGCGCCCCTTGCCGCAAAGCTGGCCGAGGCGCTGAAAAAGTTGAAGCCCTTGATGGATCAGGTGATCAACGCGAGTCCGAATCGCAAAGGCGAACTGCACGCGACGATGGCGCGGATTGTGGCGGAGATCCAGAGCCAGCAATACGATCAAGCGAAACAGCATGTGACTGAGTTCGCAATCCAATTGAAGTCTCTGCGGGCTCAGTTGGCAGCGCCGCCAGCGGCGGAATCCGCTGAGCGCATGCAAGAGTTCGCTGCCCGCCGAGATGCCTTGGAGCCACGGTTGCTTGAAGCGAAACAGAGAGATCGCGAGAAGTCGGCCAAGCTGGGGGCAGTTTGGGACTATGCGGACGAACAGGCGCGAGCTGGCAACTTCGGCAACGCCTTTCAAGCCATGGATCGGCTCGAAACGGCTATCGCACAGACCCTGGCCGCGACGCCTGTCTCGAGTGCGGCGCCAGGGTTCGTCGCCAAGCATATCTATTTGCGGGAACGGTGGAGAAAGGTTCCCTTCGAGGTCGACACAAAAATAAATGCGCTGCGTCCCCGCCTCGGTACCGACCTAACCGCCGCGGTGAATGAAACGCTCCGCAAGCTGATTGCCGATATTGACAGTGGTCTTCAGGAAAGTATCGATACGGGGAATCGAGACTTTAGTTCGGCGATCAAGCAAATCGAGAAGGCCGAGCAATTGGTGAACGGCGACGAATTGATCAAGCATCTCGACCGGCATCCCGTTCTGTCGGACGTGGGCGTCAAATCAACCTTCCTGGCTGCGTTGAAGGATTTGAAAGTGCAACTCCAAACCTGAGCGTCACGCTCGGCAACCAACATTTGCGAGGAGTCATCATGTCGCAGGTCAAAACAGGGGAACTTTCTGAGGAGCAGCAGTGGGAGAAGGAACTGTTGAAGATCCTCAAGGTACGTAATGTAGAGATCGTCGATCTTGCGAAGGTTGAGGATCTCTCGCTCCTCAAGCAGCGATATAACAGCTCAGCGGAGCAAGTGACGGACAAGGTCGACACGGAAAAAGTCGCGAGCGTGGAAGACGCGCTAAACCAGTTGGATCGACAGCGCTGCTTGGTTCGGCGGATCGACGCACTCGACAAACGACTACAGCAGTATTATGCAAACGACAAGCGACTGCAGCAGTATTATAAAAAATCGCACGCGGGCCAGCCTGTCGAAGGTTCGGAGTTTATTGGCAAGTACGTGACTGCGTCAGAAAAGATTGGATCTGCGAAACACGCGCTCGAACTCGAGCATTATGACGTCGCCGCCAGCTTCTTATCCGCATGCGAAAGTGTCAAGTTCTTTCCGGACAAGGATATAGAACCTGCCCATCCTTCCGAACCCGTCGAGCGGAAACTGGATCCCGAGGCCATCACGAAGGCCCTGAAGCGCAAGGACCTGGCGGAGCGAATCGCCCAAAACGATACCTGGCGGAATTTTGACATCGACCGGGCGCTGCGCGTCGAGCCGCTCTCGGAGGCGGATGCCAAGGTACTCTGGAATGTGCTGGAGAGCGCGATCCAGGCCGATGAGGAGGACGCCAAGTGGACGAGCTACAAAGAAAACGTCGAGCGCGAGGTCTTACACTTAGGACGCAGGAAGTTAACACAAGAGATCCTCGCGGCCCACGGACAACTCGTGTCGATAGACTCGAGCGAATCGCAAGCCCCGAAGGAGTTGATTGGCCAAGCGAAGAAGGCGCTCGAGGAGCGGAAATTCGACGAAGCAGAGGAGTTCTTGAACAAGTTCTTAGCGACCAACTTTCTGAAGGGGACCGCGCTCGAAAATGTACAGCGGGCCGGCGCGGAAGCGAAAACTTTTAGGATCTATCAAGAGGTGATCCTCGGGGCGGGCGCCAGCGCTGCCTACTATATCGCCAACAATGAATCAAAAATCGACATTCCAAACACGCTGATGATCGGCAAGGTGCAGCCCTGGGCAGGCGAGCGAGGTAAGGACGGCAATATCAATCACCCGCACAACATGATCGATGCTGAACACACGGCGAACGAAATCCAGTCGGAGCATGAACTCGCGAAGCGAACGGAGTTTTCCGAGCGGGTGGCGGAGGTGGTGGGGCGATTGAACAGCGTTGACGCCAAGATCTCAAAAGTTATCAAGTGCAAAGGCGATTACTTCGAGATTCAAACCACCGCAGGCAGTTTCTATGGGAAGAAGATTACGAACGCGCTGGGCATTGGAAATCATACTGTCCCGCCGAACGACGTGACCGGAGCGGCCAAGGAGAAGTTCCAGAACATGGATACCTTCAAACGGAACCTGGACGGAGAGGGACAAAGTATGGCCAGCGTCTATCGGGGAGTCACTGACGTGGCGATTATCGGCCCCAACGCGGCGATCGACGTGGCGACAACCATCATCCGGGACAATCGCAAGGTGGCGAAGGATAAGCAAGTCCATATCCATTGGTTCGTGGGGGTGGGAAAGGAACCATTCTTCCTCGACGGGACCGACAACGAGTTGGTGAAGGAGGAGTACCCACAACCTGAGGAGTACCCACAACTTAAAGCGAAAACCGGGACCGCGACCAAAGGTCAAATTACAACCTATAAGTGGGATTTCCTGAATGCTTCGGGCAGCGGAAATGTCAAGATCTCTTATGGTCAGCGGGCTGTTAATCGGGGCGAAAACCCCGTCGAGGAAGGCCAGTTGGAGGTTCAGTTGGCCGTCTACGCGATCGGGCCGGATACGGGGGCGATGAAGCAGATGTTTTCCGAGGAAACGGTCGAGGGCAAGAGCGTCGCACCGCTCGACTTGGAACCGGTTTACGATCGGGATCAGCATTTCAATTTCAACATCGAAGAGAAAAACCCGGCCGAGTTGATCAAAAAGCTGAAACTGAGTTTGGAGCAAGACAAAGACTTATGCGACTGGCTGAGTGATCCGGACTTGAAAGACGTTAACGTATTATTTGAAACTCTCCCGCCGGTGATCGGAGTCCAGGGATCGGGCAAGCAGGGGGAGGAGTCGTCGATGGAATTTGTTGGCGCGAGCGCGATGCGGATGGCCCAGAACGACCGGCTGACGTATGACTATATTTCGAAGATTATCGGCGACAAAAAAAACGAAACGAGCGGTCGCGCCCAGAGCAAAATCGAGGAGTTTGAGAGGATTCTGAGTGATCTGAAGCAGAATCAGAATTTGGATTTCGTCAAAGGCAAGTTGTCGATCCTAAATACGATTGGAGACGATCCGGCGGTGCAGATGGTGGGCAAAATGCTGAGGGAGTTCCTGAACCTACACATTACGGTGGGCCGCGACAAAAAGGAGCGATTCGACGGTTACGGAAGCCGAGTGACGAGCGAGCCCATGGGGACCGTGACCAAGTCGTTGCCGGATAATGTCGTGATCAACGACCAACTCACCTCTTCGAGAGCGCAGATCGAAGCGCGATATAATGAGATGCCGACGGATCCAGACAGCGTACCGTTGGTAACTCGCGAGGGCGGGATTAACTTCATAACGAGTGACCACACGGTCATCGCCACTCACCTTGCTTACTGCTACCCGAATATTCCGCCCGCGCTGGCCGACTACATCACCGCCCAAATCGTGAACGCAAGGACCACTTGGAAGGACGAACGGCGTCCCTTGCCAGCGCGTAAGGAAGAAGTAGACGAAGTACAGGGTGAACGCATCCACGACCTGCGCCAACAAAAGGCTTTCCAGGATGAGTGGGTCAAACGCTTACGGCAGTTCGATAAGAAGTTCAAATCGAACTGACGGAGTTGGCCAGGGGCAATCGACGACCTTCTGTGGTCGACAGTCCATATTCGAGGTAGTCGCCGAGACTGAAAGTATCAGGGGAAAGGATTTTACCAGTTCCGACGTCGTACCTAAAATCAGACGTGAAAGTCATGAAAGACGCCGACGTCAACTCGCATCCAATCGTGAACGGGCATCGGGGGTTCCTCTGTTTCAAGATCACCATCTCATTGTAGCCAAACAGCGCCTCCAAATGCATGAGACGCCAACGGTATGGCCGCGGGGCGCATGCCTGCGCTACCTCGACGGGCTCGGAGGCCCTTCGTACTTGACTGCGGTGTGGCCACAGGCCGGATGCCTGTGCTACGTTAGAGTTTCTCGGGAGGACTCTTTCGCTCCCAATCCCAAACCGGTTTATCGCGGCGTTTTCCCTGACCTGCTGTCGGCCTGTGGCCGAAGCGATGAAATGGAACGATATGATGTCCTTTTGGCGACTAGTCTTTCGGAGCTTGACCTATCACTGGCGGATCAACCTCGCCGTCGGGCTAGGTGTTGCCGCCGCGACCGCGGTGCTGACAGGCGCGTTGCTGGTCGGCGACTCGGTCAGAGGCAGCCTCCGTCATCTGACGCTCGAACGACTCGGCAAGATCGATGAAGTGCTGGTCACCGATCGCTTCTTCCGCACCGGACTCGCGGCCGAGCTTGCCGCGGCCGATGACTTTGCTCGTTATTACACACACGCGGTACCTGCGATCTTGTTTCCCTCGACAACGATCGAGTCGCGAAGCCAGGGACAAACAAGCCGCTCGTCCAATGTGCTGATCGTGGGGTGTGATGCTTCGTTCTGGGACCTTGGTGATGAAGTCCGGCCGAAGACCTTGCCGGGCGAAGACGAGATCGTTCTGAACCAAGTACTGGCTGACGATCTCAACGCGGCCATCTCATCTGAAGTCGTGGCCCGGCTGCCGAAAGGGAATCAAGTTCCCGCCGACAGCCCGCTGGCGAACAAGTCGGATCGCATCAGCAGCCTCCCCGGATTGAAAGTCGTCGATATCATTCCCGCCCGCGGGCTTGGTCGTTTCAGTCTGCGGGCGAGTCAGAGCGTGCCGCTGGTCGCCTTCGTTTCCATTTCGACGCTCCAAGAACTGCTGGACCAAGAGGGGAAGATTAACTCGCTGCTGGTCTCTCTCCAGCCGAACATCGCCCCCACTTCGACCGAGGCACACAAGGCCAGCGAGGCGCTGGCGGCGGCACTGCGTCCTTCGTTCGAAGATTATGGACTGGCGATCACACGCGTCACAAGAACTTTCGAGACCAGTGAAGAAGAATCGGAGACGATCTACGATTACTTCAGCATCACTTCAGATCGGATGATCCTGTTGCCCGAAGCGGAGAGAGCTGCCGCGAACGCGTTCGCACCAATGGACGGTCAGGGGGTTGTCACTTATCTGGCGACAACGATGAAGAAGGAGAGGGGGAGTGGGGGAGAGGGGGAAAGGGGGGCGCAGGATTCGATTCCTTATTCGATGATCTGCGGGATTGATGTGACCGAGGGCTTCGCATTGCGTGACGTGGACGGGCGACCCATCGAACCGCTGAAGGATAACGAGATTGTTCTGAACAGTTGGGCGGCGGATGATC
>JBBDHZ010000028.1:0-1457 GCA_040880645.1 Minisyncoccota bacterium | reverse complement strand
ATCGAACCGCTGAAGGATAACGAGATTGTTCTGAACAGTTGGGCGGCGGATGATCTGAACGCGAAACCGGCCGACTGGATTCGCGTCGCGTATTTCGAGCCTGAAACAACACACGGCGACGCGGTCGAGACGCATGCCGACTTTCAGGTGCAGGCCATTACACCGCTGACGGAACCCTCCAGTTCCTATCGCCGCGGCCGTGCGGCGCAATACAGCCAGCCGCCGACGCTGGCCAACGATCCACATCTGACGCCCGAGGTCGAAGGGGTCACCGATCAGGAGACGATTGACGATTGGGACGCCCCGTTCCCGTTCGATTACAACCTGGTCCGCAGCCAAGACGACACCTATTGGGAGAACCACCGCACCACGCCCAAGGCCTTCGTCTCGTTCGCGACCGGCAAGCGATTATGGGGCAGCCGCTTTGGTCACGTGACTTCGTATCGGATTCCGGCGCGCGAGGGTGTCACCGCCGACGCGATCAAGCAAGCCTTCTTGGACGAACTGGCAAAACAAAATGAGTCGCTCGGCATGGACTTCGTCCCGGTCAAGCGGCAGCAACTGGCCGCCTCCTCCGGCACGACGCCCTTTGATGGATTGTTCCTCGGGCTGAGCTTCTTCATCATCGCGGCCGCGCTGCTGCTGGTGGCTTTGCTGTTCCGATTGGGCGTGGAGCAACGGGCAAGCGAGATCGGGACGCTGCTGGCAGTCGGGCTGCGTCGCGGTCAAGCAAGTCGGCTGTTCGTATCCGAAGGGACGTTGGTCGCCCTCGTTGGCGGTGTGCTGGGCGTTGCCATCGGCGTGGGTTACGCCTGGCTGATGCTGGCCGGTTTGCGAACGTGGTGGGTCGGAGCGATCACGACACCGTTCCTGGAATTCCATTGGACCACCAAGAGCCTGCTGCTGGGATACCTGCTGGGCGTCATTGTTTCCGTGCTGACGATCGCCTGGAGCGTACGGCGGACGAAGCGACTTTCGATTCGTCGTCTGCTCGCTGGGCAAGCGACGGCCGCCCACGAAATTGCTTACCACCCGCGGACGAAGCTGTTGATTGTCTCGTTGGCCTGCATCTTGGTGGCCTTCGGACTGGCGGCGTTCGCGGTGCGACTTGGCGGGATGGCACAGGCCGGCGCGTTCCTCGGCGCCGGCTTCCTAACGCTGACCGGACTGCTGTTGCTGGTTTGGGTGCGACTCAAACGTGGCGGGCGTCGCGAACTGAAACCGTTTACCGGTGGCTGGGCACTGACCAAACTGGCGTTTCGCAACGCGGGCCGCAACCCGGGACGAAGTGCCACGACCATCGGTCTCATGGCGACGGCCAGCTTCCTGATTGTCGGCTTGAGCTCATTCCGCCTGGCACCTTCCGATGAAGGAACCGGCGGATTCGATTTGTTGGCCCAGAGTTCCGAGCCGGTGTTCGTCGATCTGAACAGCGACGAGGGACGCGAAGAAGTCCT
>JBBDHZ010000027.1:0-8126 GCA_040880645.1 Minisyncoccota bacterium | reverse complement strand
GATGATTCGCTTGCGCATCTGCGTGTCTCGCGATTTCCGAGCCAGAGAAGCTCCAAATTGCCGAACCAAAGCTCAAGTGTCCCACGTCAGATGCTAACGGATTATGAGTCGAAACTGGGCGATTCATAGTATCGTTGCCTTAAACACAGCGACGATTCACCCAGCTTAGCCAATTGGCGAGGGCGGAGCGAGCGACGGGACATTGACCGACGAATCTGACGTCGCGTTATTCGTCAGACCGGCGGCGTCGCCGACGCCTCGATTCGACGGATGACTTATTGCTCAGTTCGCCTCGACCGTCGGCTTCACCTGCAAGCGGACGCTGGGCAACCCGGAGCATTCCCCGATCACGCTGCACACGTTAGGACGCTTCGGTGTGTCGGACCGAAGCAGCTTTGCGTTACTCGATTGCGTGCCCAGGTCACGCCCTCCTGAGCGCGCTGGGCCAATGCGATTGTGGGCATGTCGGTCGTGAACGTCGAGCTGCGAAGCAAGGCACCTTTCGAAGCGTCGGTCGATGTGACCGAGGCAGTTACTGCGCGTCACGTGGACTCCGTCGCTCGCACCCCTCACAGTAAACGCGCTTCATTGCGTTCAAGACCGTATCGATCTCATCGGTCTCGATTTGCGTTTGGTAGCCAAGAAGCGTGCATGAGCAGGTGTACTTCGTCGGCGATGCATAGACGGTGTGTGGTGATCGCGTGTGGAGAAGATTCTGCAGCGGTTGAAGATGTTGACAATATTCTTCCTGTTCCTGCTCAATCCGGGCCATCTTTCGTACGTCGTCCTCAACATACTTTCTCCGGTCTTCCGGCCATCCGGTTGACTGCATCATATGGTCTGTAAAGTACTGGATGGCATCCTCATCATCCGGCTTCAGAAAACCCCGGCCGTCACGAGGATGATCGGATAAATTGAGAATGTCGTTTGACTCCAGTGTTTCTTGAGCGGCGATCAGTTCGTCAAAACTGCCCATTGAACGGACTTGGTCGATTGCTTCAACAAATTCAGATAATGTGCTTTGATCCTCAAGGGCACGTGCAACGCTTTGACCGGAGAAGGCGGCCTTCAAGGCAAGCTCGACGCGTTCCGAAGAGTCCAAGGGCTTCGCAGCATCCACGGCCTTCCGAAAATCATCAATCGAGGGTCTTAGCCAGTTTTCCTTCGCTGATTCGTCGTGGCCTTGCACTAGCAGTGCGGTGCCCGTCAGTCGTCTCAAACCTCCAAGTTCAAGGCAACAACTCCATAACTCGTTCTTTAGTCCTGCATCCTCCGCCTGTTCCTTAATTGCCTGAAACTCGTTGACGATAGTGGCAAGCTCATCCAACGCTGAATCTCGCGCCGCTTCTGCCGAAGACACCGCAGACACTGCCATCGGCGATTGCATGTTTTCTTGTGTGCCGATCAACGCCAGCGCGTGCCCCAGACGTCTTTGAGCACCGAATGCCCTCGCCGTCAAGTGACAAGTGGCGAGCCGGATCTTAACGTAGGGGAGCAAGTCTTTGTCTTGTAACAGTTCCGCTACATTCGTGGAGTTTAGGACTTTGCTAATCTCTTCGAAGCCGAAGTCGTCCGGCGAGAACTGAGCAAAGTGTCGCAACCAAATGTAAACCTGTGCTCCTGAGTTGCTACTCAGCTCGCTGGCTCGACCGCAAGCACGGCGCAACGCTTCAAATGCCTGCTCTGACGGCGTACCAACCTCTAGGACTTGCGCTAGTGCATCTAATCCCCTGAACTGGTCCACTGTTTCGGGTCTAGCTGTTGATGAACCAAGACCTTCAAGGACGGATGTGATGTCTCCTCGCAATGTCGATAGGACATGCGGCGCGCCGGGATGCAGCAGAAGGTCCAGCAGGCGGATGTAGAGCGTGTCAAGCGGTTTACCGAGGCAACTTGCGTCTTTTGCCAACCGCAATTCGGCCGCCAACTCACGTGAAACGTCAGTTACATTGAAAAACTCGCATGCAACCGTCGCCAATTCGGAGATCAGGCTTAGCGTTATCACATTGGGTGGCTGGTCCCTTATTTCCAGCACGCCGAGAACGCGAAACGTAGTATCTGACCGGGATTCGTCTGGAATGCGATTCCAAAAGCTACGCTCCTGGTCAAGGACGTCGGACAAATACTTCACATCATTTGGAGCGATTTCGAGGGAAAGCCAGCACATTCTCCAATGCCATAAGGAATACTGATTCTCATATGCCGGACGGCCAAGCAAGAATCGGAAGCACCAGTACCAAGCAATATCTCGCGCAGCCCACAATGCCCTATGCTCAAGCGCAAGTTGAAATGCGTCTTCAAGAGCGGTGTCATCGCCATTAGCACGCGCCGCACCGTATGCCCTCAGCGTAGTGGCAAGAAGCTGAATCGCGGCATTGTCTGTAGGTAACTCGTCCAGAGCCGAAACTGCACGATTGATCTCCGACAAGGCTTGTTGCTCGTCTTGGTGCATTGACGCAATTTGTATCGTTCGGCCGATTAAGTAGTCGAACACAAACGCCTTGCTATCAGGAGGCGATTCGGGAGGCGCGTCAACGAGCCAGCTACTTCCCATCGCAGAATATTTGGTTGCCGCCGCCAGATTTTTCGCTTCAATTGCTGCGTCGAGTGCCATAATTCCGATTTGCATCCGCAAGTCAGATTCGTCGCACTCCGCCAGCGCAGCCTCGAAGTACGACAAGGCGCGATGCGGCTGGCCAACTGCCGCGCACGCTCGGGCAAGCATCATCGTTGGCGCGGAGCTTACCATCTTTTCCGCGCCAATCATCGTATCGCCTAGTCCCAATGTGAAACCCGGAACGGGTGGCTGTGGATCAATTGGATCTGGCTTCAACTTGTTGGCGAGTGACCAAGCGATTTGTCCCAATGCAGGCCACTCGGCGGTGTTCCGCTTGTCCTTGAGCAATTCGTGGGCTTCAATCAGACAGCGGCTGGACTTCGAGTAGTCGTTGCCGTGAATCGAAAAAGCTGCCGCCTCAAGTAGGCATCTGGCGGCAGAGAGTTGCGAAATGCCAATACCAAGCTCTTGAGTTGGGTGCGCATGCAACTGTGCGGCGGCACGGGCTGACCTCGATCCCTCGCGGAATCTGCCAAGCTTTGCCTGCGAGATGCCGAGCATTAACAAGGTTTCGGCTCTGTCCGACGTCTCGGAATCGGGCCAACACTCCAGCGCTTGCAAGTACGATGATACTGCATCTTCGTCCTGACCGGAGCATCGGAGTGCGTCTCCTAGGGTGTCGTGAACATAAGCCATGGCACGGACATCGGTTGCCTCGGTTGCGAGGCTAGATGTCGATTGGGCGATAGCGCAAGCCGTCTCAAAATCTCGAAGCAGGTCGATTTGAACATGTACCAAAAGACATTCCGTCAGACATGCGACGTGCAATTCACCGACTGAGCGGCAATCGCTGGCCAACACGCCAATCTCGTCGGCCAGTTGCACCGCAGATTCATGCTCGAGTGCGCCATCTCGGGCTCTTGAGTAGACCGCGGCCGTAACCGCACGCCAGAACTCGTATCCCGTCATTGCGCCCCACAGCGTTTCGGCTTGCGGTTGGCTGGCGCGGGCATTAATCACCGTCCTAAGGTAGGGAAGCGGGCTTTCCGATGAATTCAGGTAAGCAGAAATGACCAAGAATTCGCGCCATGGGAAAGAAGAATCCTCGACGATTGGAATTGGAGGCTGTTCGATCTTGCTAACCGCCGACAACGCAAGCGCCGGTCGTCCTGCGGTTGAGGCATGCATCAAAACAATGCTCCAGCCCAGCAATACCGCTTCCGGCGCGGCCTCCGGGAGATCGCTGCGCAACAAGTCGTAGAGTTCGCGGGTTGCAGATTCCGACTTGTCTTTGAGATCAAGGTCCGAGTACACGCGAGCGCGTATTGCGAACCATCGGATTCGTTGAGTCGCCGGAACGGCGGGGTCTTTCGCCGAACCGGCCAGCCACATTTCAAATCGACGGATGAGAAACGCCTGCGCCGCCCGCGCGTATGGACCACGTGCAAGTGCGAGATACATTGAGGCTGATTCAAGTGCTGCCGCGACGGTTCCACTCAGCAGCCGATGCACAACGGCTGCGTGAATGTCAAAGATGTCTGCGACGGCAGCTTCCCGCTCCTCAAACGCATCAGCGATTGCACCGTGCCACAACTTCACGGCATCTCTGTCGGCTTCCTGTTGAAAGCCGTCGCGATAGAGGTCGGGAAGACTGTATTTTCCTGATCGCTGACTTTCGAAAACTCCGACGACGCACCCATTCCACGGTTTGTGAAAATCCCCCGCCGGCCGATCTAGTGCCCACACGTGTTCGCCAACGCGCTTTGGAAATGATCCAACAACGATGGACAGGCGACGGCATAGCTCGATCTCGTCGTCGTGCAGCCCTTCTCGCAAACGCTCGATCATCGCGGCCTGAAGTGAATCGAGACCTGCACCCAAAGTGGACGAAATCTGTGCGATAAAGGCGTCACGCTGCTCGCCCGTTTCAATCCTACGAATTGCCGGGCGGCTCAGCCTGAGCATTCCCAAGTGTCCATCCACACGTAATCGAAGGAAATCCAGTGCATTTGCCTGATTACTCGACAAATCACCATCGGTCAATTCGAAAAGCGCTCTAGCTTCCTGTTCTTCAAGGCCGGGAAGTCGCCAATCGACGAGCCCGCGGCTGCGAACAGCAGATACGAAGGCAGGTTGATCAGTCCCAACCAACAACACTGAGATTGCCGACGTTGCTTCTGCTGCCTCAAACAGAAATTTAAGGGCGTCGAGGTCATTGCAAAACTGAGCGTTGTCGATGACCAGAAGCAGGGCATTCCGACGATTTAACAAACCCGTCAGAAGATCGCTCGGCAGTAACGATGCCGCACCGAGATGTTGGGCGAGAGCAAAGGAGAAGAGTCCCAGCCAAGCATCCGGGTGCGTCTCGGAACGAGTCGCCGAAAACCAGAACACATCCCCTGGATAGGCAGCTGCGAATTCGGCCATCGCCACGGTTTTGCCGCATTCAGGGTAGCCGGTTGTTGCGACGACACGATGGGAGTCAAACGTGCGCGCAAGGTTCCCGAAGACTGAAGAACGCGAGAGGTGTGGATTCGGTAGGGGCGGCGGCTCACTTATAATTACCGTTCTCAGCAATACATCTGTCGGCACGCCGAGCAGTTGTCGCAATTGGTTGTCGCCCAGTAGCATAGCTGCTGCGGATTGAATTCTGAATCCGCGAGTACCGGCCCCTGATGCGGCTGATGACTGCTCTTCGCTAGATTGAGCGGCAATAGAAGGACTAATTTGCGGCGTTATTTGGCCCGCCTCAGGTGCCGCGCTTGGCTGAGGCGGGCCAGCTAAGGGTCCGCGGGTATTGCCGCCTCGATTTTTGAAAGTACCTCGAATGCAAACGCGCTGGCGTTTGCCGAGGCAGTTTCCTGCGATCCGCCGGCATCAGCCTCTTGCTTTTTGTCAATCAAGTCGGAGATGCCGCGAATGATGATCGCTTTGACTTCATCGTTTGCCCGTACTGCGGCTAAACAGCCTCTCCCCTCCATTTCAACTGCCACTGCGTCACTGTACTGGCGCCGGAGAAACTTGTAGGTCGGTGAACGGGTTGACGATACGACTTTTGGTCCGGCGGCGATCGGTGCGACAACGACGCCGGGTGCCGGCTGGTTTGACCGGGGTGTAATGCGCTCAGTCCAGTCAGGTTTCTTCGCTTCCGACCTGGCGCGTTGCTCCAATCGATAATTTGACCAATCCAGATCGGGCCTGGGAAGAAAATCCTTGTCCGCCTTTCCGGCCTCGTAGCCGTACACTTTTGTCGCGGCAACTACGTCGCCGAGTGCGACGTCCTTAATTCCACCAGCGACTCCAACGAACATAAGCACGTTCGGCGAAAAGTGCTGGATTGCTCTTTCTGCTTCTACTGCGGCCGCCTCATTCCCAGCGCCAATCTCAGCGATGAGGACTTGCCAGTCCTCGAAACGACCCGTCTCGTAGACCGTACCCTTTTGATGTGTTTGTTCTGAGCAGTCTGTCAGGTGCTGGCGCACCGCTGTGTATTCGACGGGCAGCGCTGTGAGAATTACAGCCCTCTTCATTTGCAGTCCTTTTAAGGTTGGGTACTCCGGTGACCGTACCGATGTATCGAGTATACCAATTTCCGCTCGCGTCTCAGAGGCCGAGGATCCGCGGCAGTGCTGAAGGTCGAGCCAGATGGACGATAAGTGCCTTTAACTCGGCATAATCAAGTTATCCGCCAAGTGCAGTGACACCAACTCGCCTCGGTCCGACACACCGATACGCGCTCAGGACGAACCGTCCTTCGGCATAAGGACACGCCCTCCTGTGCAATTTGGCTTGCCTGCACCGTTCGAGGCAATCTGGCGGCATTGAAGATCAGTCTGGACCAACGTCAGAATATGGGGCGGTGTGACGGCCCAGTGGCTCCGGCCGATGTCCTGGGCGCCTCCGGTGTCGGCCGCCGGAGCGCGAGCGGCACGGCCGGGCTCTCGGGCCGTGTCATTACCCCCATTTTTCGCGACTTAGATGCCAGGCAGAACCCTCGATAAAGTGTCTGTAGATACACCTAGCCTTTCCAATTGGTTTGCCAACTGGGTGATCCAGCTGTCATGCCAGAGGAACGCATTTTGGGATTCGGCGATCGATTCTGTCCCACCCTGTATCCGCGAGTAACCTCTCTGCACTGGCTGAACGGGCTGGCGACGAATCCGCAAAACCGCTCTGCCCCAATCAATCCGACCTCCCGGGGCTGCCTCTAGCAATATTTTCCGGTGACCACTTCGAACTCACGTCACCACATCCGCTGGCGGGATAGCGTTTCGAGGTCGACTTCTCGAGGTGTAGAAGGATCCCGGAAGGCAACACTCTGGTACACCGACTCACCTAGGGATCCTCCCGATGACTCAACGACATGCCGCATTGAACCCAAGACTCGTAGTGCTCCTGCTACTCGCTGTGGGCCTGCTTGGCAGCGTTGCCGAAGCACAGGTCAGGGTCCGCGGGTATACACGAAAAGATGGGACCTATGTAAAGCCTCATTTTCGATCAAGACCGGACGGGAACTTTGAGAACAACTGGAGTAGAGCCGGCAATAGGAACCCCTACACGGGCAAGATCGGGACAAAAACCCGGCCCCCCACGCGCGCGTCAAAAGGTTTTCCCACGCGGAGAAGCACGACGATCGTCTGGACAGGCATCGCGGGTACGTCGACCCGACGCAGCACGCCCTTCTTGCCGCCTGGTCGCTCCGATGAGGGAACGTCCGAATTCTCGACCAAAGCCGTGCAATCCGGATCCCGTGTGATGACGAACCCGTTCGTTGTCGAACAGGAAGTGGCGCCTTTCGAGAGTGAATTGGACGCGTTGAAGCAAATTCTCGCACATGTCGACGTTCTCGCACGCGATCCAAGTATTCCCCGTTGGTACCGAAGCGTGACAGCGATTCAGGTGCTCTCTGGACTGGACCTTGAACGACTGCCTCAAACGATTCAGACGCAGCTGCAACCACGATTCAACGCAATTAATTCTATCCTGGCGGAGTATTCATTTACTAACGGAAGTGATTTTAGACAACTCGCCGATCGAGACGCCCAGCGAATTCTGAAGCAGCTCCGAGACATCGCCGCAATCGATCTCCCCGTCAATCGGGACACTCATTGACGCCGCCGTCCTGTATGGGTGGTCGCTCCCCTTTTCTGCATCTCCGGTCAGTGTGAGATCAACGGTTTTCTCGCTCAAACCTCATACTGAAATGTTATTTCTGATCCGGAGGAGGCCCGGTAAACTCGATCCGCCCATGGCTGGTCTGTCGCGATGAGCCGATCTTAAGTCACATAGATGACCTTCACCGCTTCGCGAGCGCGATCACACAATGTAGCAAGGGCTACCGCATGTTGCTTCCGGCCGTGATTCGCAGGTGGGATGGTGGCTGCTGAGTTAGCATGAAGCAGAGCAGAGGCGTCCGAGCGGGTCCGATCGAGGCCGTAATACGCAGTGCTAAGGCGATTCGGTATGTCCAACCGACGCGGCTTTGCGTTACTCGATTGCGCGCCAAGGACACGGCCTCCTTACGCACTTCCGGATGACAAGGTCAGGGATGGCTTCCAATCAACTCGAC
>JBBDHZ010000026.1:0-1476 GCA_040880645.1 Minisyncoccota bacterium | reverse complement strand
GACGACTGCGGGTGTCGCTGTCGGAACGGCCGGCGAAGGCAGACACGTTCAGGCGTTGGCAAGGCTTCGCCGGGGGCAAGGCCTTGCGTCCGGTTTTCAGAAGCGTCATTCTGGCCGAAGACCGAACACAAGACCTGACCCCGGCGAGGCCAACCCGTCCCCCCTCCTGATATGGGGCGGTTCCAGTTATCCCGCCGTCCAGCACGTTTTCATTGTATGCGTGAACGTCCCAGCCAGCCTCGTAGAGATCCTGAGCGATATCAAACGCGCCTTCATGATCCTCTGCTACGTCAGGATCGCGCGGGTCGCTCATTCTACCGTCGCCATCTTCGTCAATGGGTGACTGATTGTCACCGCCAAACGCAATCACCACACTAGTGAATGGATAGAACCTAAGAGTATCTGCGGCCACGACTGATTGTGGATCGGTGGCGTCAGTACGCGCTTCGAGTACCAGGTGCGATTCAGTCTGGGCCGCGTCCATCGAAACCCATTCCACCCATAACGTCACTAGGTCATCTGGATCGCCGGGAGGGCTTAGGACCGTAAACGTTCTCGTATTGCTCGAAACGAGGACCGCATTACTTTTATTTGAATTGTCCCAAACATTTATATTATCGTTAGTGCGTCGAAGCACGTACGTTAACCCATTGGGACTCACTGGCAACGTCGTGACGAGCACTTCGATCAGATCGTTTTCACCGGTGATACCGGTATCCTCTGGCCGGTTGTCTGACCCGTTGCAACTCGGATCATCGGCTAGACTGTCACCGTCGTCATCATCACCGTTGCGGCGAATGCCAACACCGGGATCGGCCTCACTCGCGTAGGGGACCGGCGTCTTCGGAAAGGGGGCGTTATAATCAGGTCCTTCAGATTGCGGTCGGTAGGCCTGGAGGCCGAGGTCCATTACCGTGGTCACAACCTCGTCCACGTGCAGTGCGATGAATCCCGTCGGATCGGGCTTCTGTAAACTCGCCGTGATGCTCGGCTGCGCGGTACCCGTTCCTTCCGCATAAAACGTCGTGGGGTCCGTGTCCAACCCGATGGTGAATTCCAACGAAAGTGGCGCATCCTTCTTCTGTGTCGTCCACAGTTCGACACCAGCCCCGTGGGAAAGCTTGAGCTGCATTCCGGTCAAATCAGCGTCGACATCTTCGTAGGATAGCTTAACCGGTACCAGATCGTCATCGTTTTCTGCATAGGGACCATCATCTCCGTAGTCCGCGGCACCATTCTCATCGTCGTCGTCCTTGTTCAACGCGATGAGTTTTCCTGGAGCGGTGGTTTCAATTTTATCTTCCAGCTCGCTACGCTCGATCGTGCCATTGTTATCGCTGTCAATGTCGATATCCACCGATGGCAGAATGTGCAACGTGGGTGTCTGTTTGTTACCGGTGAGTAGCGCATCGACGAGCGGGGCGGTGAAGTCGGGATGGCCGGGGTTCACGCCGCAGTTGGTTCCTTCCGGATAGT
>JBBDHZ010000025.1:0-1476 GCA_040880645.1 Minisyncoccota bacterium | reverse complement strand
GAGGACTGCGACGTTTGTTTCAGCAGACGGAGATTCGCACGGCCGAGGGCCGGTTGCCGCGCATTCATGACATGCGTCACAGCTTCGCTGTTCAAGCTCTATGCCGATGGTATCGGGCCGGCGTTGATGTGCAGGCGAAACTGCCCGGCCTAGCCACCTATATGGGGCACGTGTCGATCGTTTCCACGCAGTATTACCTAACCTTGCTGGAGCCAATTGTCGAGGCGGCCAGCGAACGCTTCGCTAAGCATTCCGAGTCGTTTTTGACCATCAACTCCAACGAAGGAGACTTACTATGAAATCGAATGTTCCCAACTCGCTGGCCTTCGCGCTACGCCGTTTTTTTGCCGATTATTTGCCCAGCGTGCGTGGTGCAAGCCCGCACACCGTGCTGAGCTATCGCGATGCGCTCACGCTATTGCTTCGCTTTCTGGCGGTGCGGCACAAACGGCCTGTCGTCGAACTTGACTTGGACAGTCTCGATTCCGACAGCGTGCTCTCCTATCTCGATCACTTGGAGCAAGTCCGCGGAAACAGTGCGACGACTCGTAACGCTCGGCTTGCGGCCGTGCATGCGTTCGCCCGCTTCGCCGGATCGCTGCAGCCGGAATACCTTGATGTGTGTCAGCGTCTGTTGGCGATCCCCTTCAAGCGCGCTCACTCCCGTACAGTCGAGTATCTCGAAGCCGAAGAACTTCGTGCATTGGTCGACGCCACCGATCTAAACACCTGCTCTGGTCGACGCGATCACGCAATCCTGCTGACACTGTTCAATACGGGAGCCCGAGTTCAGGAACTCCTTGACCTCCGTCCCTGCGATTTGCATTTGGATCGCCCGTATCAAGTACGGCTGGAGGGTAAGGGGCGTAAGCAACGTATTTGTCCACTTTGGCCTCAGACGGCCAAGTTGCTTCGCGACCTGCTCGCAGAATTAGATCTCGACCCTACGTCCACGCAACGACTCTTTCGGAATCGACTTGGCAAGCCGCTGACACGCTTCGGTGTCCGTTACCTGTTGCGCAAGTATGTCCAGAAAGCACATACCGCGGTTCCCAGCCTGTCTCAGAAACGAGTGCATCCGCATACCCTGCGCCACAGCACCGCGGTGCATCTGCTTCAAGCGGGCGTTGACCTGATTTCAATCAGCCACTGGCTTGGTCATGCGAGCGTGGAGACGACCAACCGCTACGCAGAAGTGAATCTGGAAACAAAGCGTGCGGCGATCGACAAAGCCGGTCCCATTGGAAGCTTTGAACCGAGCTTGACTGGCTGGAGTTCCGACGCGTCCATCCTCGACTGGCTTGAGACCCTGTAACGCCAAATTAAAAGCGACCCCTAATTATGTGCAGTTGCCGGAACGGTTCCACGTAAGGGCACTGGCTTCTAGCCGGCAACTCCACATAACAGGGAACTCAACATGAGTCGATGATCAAGGCGTCGTAACGCGACAGTTTCTTGATCAGTTTCGGCAACTTC
>JBBDHZ010000024.1:0-1508 GCA_040880645.1 Minisyncoccota bacterium | reverse complement strand
ATGCAATCCTGCTGGCTTCGAGCAAGACCGTCGAGAACCAAGCCTTTCGTTTTGCAAACAAGCTGATTTACTGCACCCAGTTTCATCCCGAGCTGGACCGCACCGCTTTCCTGGAACGCGTCGAAGCGTATCCCAGCTATGTCGAACTGATCGCCGGCGTGTCCCTGGAAGATTTTTCCCGCATACGGTGTCAAGACACGCCTGTTGCTGGGAGCTTGTTGAGGCGTTTTCTCGAGCATTACTTCCAAGCGGCAGGCGGAGCTGCCTAGGCTTATCGCTGGATAGGTGCCGTGTTCGCCCTCGACCAAAGTGAATCCGCCGGCGCAAGGCCTCGCAGCAGGCGGGCAATGTCAGCGGTCAGACGCAGCGCTCGCACCAATGGTTCAGTCCACCGTTCGGTCTCGATACGTTCCCATCCAACTAACGCCAACTCGACGGCCGGATCGCCATCTTGTTCCAGTGGCTTGGCCGGCAACCGATCGTAATAATTGCGGAAGACCGTTGTGGCGGCAAAAAATTGGCGCAGGCCGACTGTGTCCGCCAGCGCAGCTTGCAACCTGAGACACGCGTGTTCGTGAACGCGACGAGCGGGATCGTTCTCCAAGCCCCAGTCTGGGCGTTGCCTGGCTTCTGGTCCTTCGACCAACAAGTGACACAATTCGTGCAGAATCATCTGAGCCAGCGAATCGTCCGGGTCCAGCGTTTCCGGCGTGCCGATTCTTAGCACTCCCGCTCCGTTCCAGGAAGCAAACACCGACGAATCGCGTTCCACCACGACGCCCAGCAACCGTGCGGTCTGAATCCAGATCAAATCCAGCGGGTCTTGATAAGTTGCGGAAATCGTTCGCATGATAAATAGATGCTTGTGTTGTTATGAGAAGATCAATGGCTGGCGGAGTCGCACCTCGTTTAACCCGATCGCATCGCGACGGCTGTTGGCGTGGTCCGCCGTCGCGTTGCGATCGGGTTAAACGAAGGGAGCCTCCAATCGAGCTACAAAATGATATCTCGGGTGACATGCCCGTGAACATCGGTCAATCGGCGTTCCATACCATGATGGTAGAATGTGAGCTTGGTATGATCGATGCCCAGCAGATGCAGGGCGGTCGCGTGCAGATCATGTAGGTCATGCTATGCATGACGTACCGCACCTCGATACTCCCTATCCCGGATTATTCACGTAGGGTGCGTGAAGTCGGCTTTATTCATGTGGTGCGTTGCGCAAGTCGAATCGTTCGCCGCGCAGCGTGTTCTCTGAAAAACCATCGATTTGCCGACGTAACGCACCAGCGGATATCGACTTGCTACACGCACCCTACGCTGGTCATGAATAATCCGGGCTATCAGTCGGCACCCCTCCGCCCGCAGATGCAGTGCCACCTAGCTTGGCTTACCCCGACAAAATGTTGTGTCCCCGAAGTTGCCTTCCGAAGTTGCCGCATCGTCGCAATCGCAAGTTTTCTCGGCAAAAGCATGGTCTTCACCGCGCCGAACTCGTTATAGTGGCA
>JBBDHZ010000023.1:0-50332 GCA_040880645.1 Minisyncoccota bacterium | reverse complement strand
ACAAGGCACGGCTAGCGGAAGCTGGTCGTGGAAATATCCATTTTTCTGAGTTCGCTCATGGCGAACTCAGTGAAACGGTCGGTCCTGCACCTCGATCGAGTGCAGGAAACACCCTTCGTCGCGTAAAGCTATGAAGGATAAAGGTTTTGGTCTCGGAGCCTCAAGTCGAGATTATGTGGACGGAACGAAAGAGGGAGTAATTCCAAGACAAGATCCTCAGTGTTTTGAGAACAGTGGGGATTTTCTCTTCGATGAAATTCCTTGACAAGTATAGTATATGTGCTATACTTGTGATATGTGTTGTTCTTTTTGCCCACCACCCTTTTTGAAAGGAGGTCAGCGATGCCGGGAACGGACTCTGGAGGTTCTCATGGATGGAGGCCGAGAACGCCACAACTAAGGCAATTCGCCGCAGCAATACGTTATATTGGCATGCGAAACCGGCACTTCAGGACTCCGGAGGACAAGGAGCGCCACGCCTTGCTTATGTTGAGGCTGAGGCGTATGCCGAGTGCGCCGGAAGTTCGCCGGTAACGGGGCGGAGTGGAGAAAGGAACTGGTTGGTGGGGAGGGAGACTGGTGATAAAGGTATAGGGCCTGTCACCGATGCGAGGACCCCGGCAAGTACGCTTGCCGGGGTCTTTTTTATATCAAGATGTTCTCATCCTGTAACGTGGCCCCCGGGGGAGTACTTAACGGAAGGAGACGTTTCTCCGTCGTGCTATTGACAAATACATATATACTTGTTACTATACTGTTCAGTAATAACCGTGTGGTTATTTGGTTGTTTTGAAAGAAGGAGCCAGTTGATGAAATACTCATTGATGATCGGTTTGATGAGCGGTCTGGTCTTCGGTGTTTTTGCTTCCGTGGCACAGGCGGAGATGGTGGAACGAAAAGAAACCACGATGATCGTGGTTCATCACACGGGTGAGAATCACGGCGAGGTTTCTTCTATTCGTGCGGGTCACGTTCAAGATCGTGGCTGGGACGATATCGGGTACCACTATCTCATCTGTAACGGTGATGGCGGTAACAAAAACCCGCCTGTACAAGACGGCGAGGTCCAGCGGGGCCGGCCTGAGCATCTTCAGGGCGCCCATGCCGGTCGCTACGGATTGAACCGGAATCCTGTTTCGGTCGGGGTTGTGCTGGTCGGCAAAGATAAGTACACCCGCAAACAGAAAGTATCCCTCGTGGCGACGCTGGTTCGGTTGTGTTATGCGTATAACATCGAACCCAGTGCCGAGACGATTCAGACGCATCACGAGGATTGTCCGGGGGATGGTCTCAATATGGAAGAGATCATTAACGCCACTGTGGTCGTGCTCCGGGATTTTCGAGACCTGCCTGAAAAGGAGCGGTGGGATGACTTGCCGAAATAATCAGGGAGTCCTTGCAGCGTTGTCCATGGCCCTTGTTGTGTGGGTTATGGTCTGGTTGTTTTTTACAGCCGGCGGATGACCGATCACATCAACCCCCAAAGGCCCGAGCGGTTCGCTTAGCGAACCCCCCGGGCCTTTTCTTGTCTGAAGGCGGGATTTTTGGTAGTGTAGGCGGGTGTAAGGGGTGTGTATTCTGCATGGCGTGTAAGCGAAGCTTGCACACGCTTCATTCAGACGAAATGCCGCTTGGCGCTTGAATGCATTTGCCTTTCAGAAATTGTTTGTGTGCAAGCACCCAAAATTTCTTCAATGCAAATGCGCTCACTGTCGTGAGCAGCGCCTCGCTCCTCTTTTGCGCGTGTAGCTCAGTTGGTAGAGCATTCGACTGATACTCGAAAGGTCCCAGGTTCGACCCCTGGCACGCGCACAAGCGTTAAAAAATCCTGCACTTCTGCAGGATTTTAGCTTGTGCGAGGCGGAGCGTTGTGTGAGTTTGTCCGGCGAAGACGGACAAGGCGAACACCGCGAGCCGGGGTCGAGAAATTTTTCCGTCAGGAAAAATATTCGTGACCACCTTGTGTGTTAAAAAATCCTGCACTTTGCAGGATTTTAGCTTGCTCGGGCACTCTGAAAGCAGAAGTTTCCTAGATACATCAACACGGATACTATATACTAAATAGATATGATGATCGTGTTCTGGACACTTGTTTTTATCGCCGCGCTGCTCGCGTTGGTGAAGGGGTCGGACTGGCTGATCGGCGGTGCGGAGCGGATCGGTCTGGCGGCCGGTATGTCCTCGTTTATTATCGGGGTGACGATCGTTGCGATCGGTACGTCGTTTCCTGAGCTGGTTGCCTCGATCTCGGCTCTTATCAAAGGGGTACCGGAGGTGGTTGTAGCCAACGCGGTCGGGTCCAATATTACAAACATCTTTTTGGTTATCGGGCTCTCGGCGCTTCTCGGAAGACAGCTTTCGGTGGAGAAAAACCTGATTGACCTCGATCTTCCTCTTCTTGCGGCCGGTACGGTGATCTTTTTGGTGGTTGCGTGGGACGGTACGATCAATCCGTTCGAGTCGATCGTGCTCGTTTTGAACTTCGCCGTGTATCTTGTGTACACCGTTAATCAACGGGATCGATCGGTCGTTCCAATCTCGCAAGAGGAGATTCCTAAAGTGGAGCAAAAACACCCCGAACGGTTCATCAAGAAAGATATCGGGCTTATCGTGATCGGCGCGATTGCTCTCGCCCTCGGGGCGAACTTTCTCATTGATTCGATCGTTGTGTATTCGCACCTGCTCGGCTTTTCGACCGGCCTGATCACAATCACCGCGGTCGCCCTCGGTACATCGCTCCCGGAGCTTGCGGTGTCGGCCCGGGCAGTGTTACAAGGTAAAACTGAGGTGGCGGTGGGCAATATCTTCGGATCAAACGTATTTAATATCTTGATGGTTGTAGGTGTCCCGGGTGTTTTCGCGTCACTCCCGCTTGATGAACAAACGCTGGCGGTCGGGATCCCGTTCCTGGCGCTTGCCACGTTTCTGTTCGTTATCTCGGGTATTTCTCGGCGGATCCACGCGTGGGAGGGAAGTTTCTATATCTCGTTGTACATACTGTTTTTGGCAAAGATTTTTGCACTGTTCTAGTTCTTGTTAGAAAGGGTTTGATGTGGTACTGTGTTGTTCTATGCAACTCAGAAAAAAGACAAAAATTCTCGCAACGATCGGTCCGGTTACCCAGGACGCGGCAACGCTGACCAAGTTGGTGAAGGCCGGAGTGAATGTTTTACGACTTAATTTCTCGCACGGTGATTTTGCCGAGCACCAAAGCAAAGTGGACGCGGCGCGTATCGTGGAAAAGCGTGTGGGGCGACCGGTCGCGATCCTTCAGGATCTGGGCGGACCAAAGATCCGTATCGGTGAATTTTATAAAGAACGCGTCCAGCTCAAGAAGGGCAGTGAGTTTACGCTGACAACGAAGAAAGTAACCGGGGACGAAACAAAAGCGTACGTCAACTATGCACGCCTTCCCAAGGAGCTTAGTAAAGGAGATCAGGTGCTGCTCGATGATGGCAAGAAGCGCCTTGAAGTGTTGCGGACAACCAAGACCGATGTGGCCTGCAAAGTGATCGTAGGCGGGGAGACCAAAGGTCGGCGCGGGGTAAACCTGCCCGGGGCAAATCTTTCGATCAGTGCGCTCACCCCGAAGGACAAAAAAGACCTCGAGTTCGGTCTTGCAAATGATGTGGACTTTATCTCGCTCTCGTTCGTGCGTCGACCGGGTGACGTGACGCAGCTGCGAAATATCCTCACGAAACGCAATTCCCGGGCGATGATCATTGCCAAGATCGAGACGCAGGAAGCGATCGATAATATCGACGACATTATTGCGCTCGCGGACGGCATTATGATCGCCCGAGGCGACCTGGCAATCGAGGTGCCGGCCGAGAAAGTACCGGAGCTCCAGAAAGAGATCATTGCCAAGTGTAACCGGTTCGGCAAGCCGGTGATCACCGCCACGCAGATGCTCGAGAGTATGATCCACTCACCGGTACCGACACGCGCCGAGGTGTCCGATGTTGCCAACGCGATCTTCGACGGTACCGATGCGGTAATGCTCTCGGAGGAAACGACGCTCGGCGAGTACCCCCTTGAGGCGGTCCAGACAATGACCCGGGTGGCGCTCGAAGTTGAAGGAAGCTATAAGGAACGCTACCGCCTGGCCGACGGGGATCCGGGTGAGATCAGTACGACCGACTCAGTGACCACATCGGTGGTGGAAACTTCGCACGATATTGACGCCGCATTGATTGTTGCCGCCACGCAGACCGGGTTTAGCGCTCGGATGATCTCTCGGCACAAGCCGCTTTCACTTATTCTTGCGCTTACGCCGGATGAGAAGACGTGGCGCCAGCTTCAGCTCTCCTTTGGCGCGTTTCCGGTGCTCGTCGGGGAGCTCGAGTCTGTTGATGATATCTTCGGCATTGTGCGCAAAGACGCCCTTAAATTCAAGCTGGCCCGAAAAGGCGACAAGGTGGTGGTCGCCGCCGGCGTGCCGTTCTCCAAAAAACGACCGGAGACCAATATGATGCTGGTGGAAATGGTGTAGGTTTCCGTGCCTGGTTTTCACCTCCTGTGCTAGTATTGAGTGAATGAATGACGGATCGATCTCCCGGCAGAAACGAATTGCAACAGCGATTCTCATAAGCGGGGCAATGATAACCACAAGTGTTATTGCGGGAATACTTGTCATTCAGTCTCAAGCATCCGATTACACGATCGTGGTACCACCGGCTCGAGACCAGGCCACGACAACGCTGGCGTATGGAAGCAAGCCGGCGCTCGAGAATTATTCCTTTTTTAAGGAAGTTGAACATTCCTTTCGCGAACAAAACGCCGAATTTATTTCGGTAGATCTTGACGCAATGGAGCTCTCGCTCTATCGAGACGGAAAGGTGGTCCTCGAGATGGAGATCGCCGCGAAAGGAAGGCGGGGGAGCTGGTGGGAAACACCGCCCGGACTTTATAAAATACAGACAAAAGAACGCGACCACGTTACGTCCTTCGGCGGCCTGCATATGCCGTGGAGTATGCAGTTCAACGGTAATTTCTTTATTCATGGCTGGCCGTATTTTCCGGACGGCAGAGACGTAACAGGTGACGCATCGGCCGGGTGCATCCGTCTTACCCAGGAGAACGCGCAAAAATTATTTGCTGAAGTTTCGATCGGGATACCGGTCTTGGTGTACGATGACCGGTCGACCGGAAAAGATGTTTCGTATGCATTGAGCGATCAGGGATTCTCGGTGTCGGCCGATCAGTTCTTGGTAGCTGATCTTCAGTCGAATCAAGTGCTGGCTGAGCAGGATATGAAAGAGTCGGCTCCAGCCTCGTCGCTCACGTATCTACTCACGGCTCTGGTCGCATCTGAGCATTATGGTCTTGAGAACTCGATAACTCAGGTGATCGACGGAAAGAATAACGGTCCCTATCGAACGTACGATCTGTTGCACGCAATGCTCCAAGGGGGAAGTGATTCTTCAGCAGATGCGCTTGCGCGGTATCGGGGAGCACAGAGCTTTGTAGATTCGATGAACGAGCGTGCCGCGGCTATCGGTATGGAGTCGAGTTCGTTTCGTGCTCCCGGTATTTCCCCACAGAACACAACAACGCCGCGAGATGTGTTCGTGCTTGCAAAGCATATTCACAATTACCGCTCGTTCTTACTCCAGATCGGACGTGGGGATGTCGGCACATCACTCTTTGGCATACCACGGCTCCGGCTAGAGAACCGCAATGCATTCACTGGCTTGCGTGAGTTCTCCGGAGGCATTGTTCAGCAAACGAACTCAGGAGATCAGCAAACGAACTCAGGAGATCAGCAGGCAGCGCTCGGGATCTTTACCCTCCGGTTCGGGGAGGAAGAACGACCGATTGCTTTTGTCGTTGCGAATAGCTTGGATCCCGTTCAGGATATAGAGCAGATGTATGAGCACGTGAAGCAACGCTACACTCTCCGTTCGAGTTCGGAACTTTCAGCGGCGCACGATCGGCAAAGCCGGCCGCTTTCGCTGCCGTCATTTCAAAAGCAGAAAGCGTCTCTTCTCGATGCCGTCAAATACCTTGTGGGTTCATGATACAGTAACAATGGAAAGGATTTGATAATCTCATTTTTCATTTTCGTAACCCTTGGCACGCGCTTGAGGCAGATATCGCCGGTGTTCTGGTAAGGATTAGTAAGTTGTTTTTATTGGATATATTTCAAAATTGGTATAATACATACTTATATGTATATGCAACACAAGCATACCGGGAACGTATCTGAAGAACGAAATAGAAATGTGATGCGTGAAAAAAGTAACTCATTTTTAGAGTCGTTTGCTCAACCACTTAAGAGTAACCCCGTACTATTTAGTATTGCTGGTGCACTTTTGTTGGTCGTTCATGGGACGGCCACCGTTTTCGTAGCTATGACCGCTCTCAGCCTCTCCGCCACTCTACATGTTCCGCTGACGATCGCTGCCCTTGCTTTCTGGGCTCTCAACGCGGTTCTTGTCATTCCGTTCTCAAAGACGATTATTGGCCATATACTTCGGTTTATCGCTGGCGTGGTCTGGAGCGGCCTCGTTGCGCTGACAGGGCATTACATTCTTGCCTCTTCCCTATGTATCGGTATGGGTTGTATGATTGTCGTCGTAGGGATTTGGGTATACGCGGGCATGTCACTGTTTGTTTTTGCGCTTTTATACTTTTGTTGTCTCTTTTATCAAAAACGGTATAGTAGTTACGTTCTTGTCGCGATAATTTTACTGTCCCTGCCGTTACTTTTTGAACTCTCGGTACTCTACTAAATGCAGTAATAGCTGTCCGTGTGTTTTTCGGAATCTTGGATAACGACTAAAAATCTGGTATAGTTTTGCTGACGCGATGGGCACGTGGCGGAATTGGTAGACGCGCAGCGTTCAGGACGCTGTTCTCTTCGGGGAATGGGAGTTCGACTCTCCCCGTGCCCACAATTATAAAGATCCCCCACGGGGGATCTTTATAATTGTGGCAAGAACAAAAAATGTTTACTATTTGTGTGGGAGAGGAGAAAAGCGGAGCGATGTTTTTGTTTGTCCTGAGTGTACGAAGGACAAGGCAAAAACCGTGAGCTGGGGTCGCGAGAAATTTCCGTCAGGAAATTTACTTGTGACCGACTCTCCCCGTGCCCACAATACAAACGAACCTCCTCACCAGCCGGATGAGGGGGTTCGTTTGTGTATTGTTGAAGAACGTATGGCGTTCGAGAGAGTCGAAAGACGGAGCCGGTACACAAGAGTCGACTGATAAGGAGACTGCTTGTCGGTGAGTCCGGGGAGGAGCCGCTTTGTGAACGAGGAGTTTCGACGAGTGAGCTTAGCGAGCTGACCCCGACTCTCCCCGTGCCCACAATTATAAAAAGTGTATTTTTAGGTGAGCTATTTTCGTCGCTCTTGCGTTGCTTCTGCCACAAAGGTGATCAATTCCATCAGAAGCCAGCCGACAAGGGCGTAAACAAGAATGGCGAACAGGGTTGAAAATTCCAGAATAAAGCCCTGCTCGAGCGCGGGCGCCGGAAACATTCCCTGAAACGGCACCAGAAGCGGTTCGCTGGTTCGGTAGATCCAGGAGACAAATCCCGCTCCGGGGCTTGCGCCCAAGAGCTTGAGAACAAGCCGGAGACTGAGAAAGATCAGGACGAGCGTGATGACGATATTGATAAGTCTGATCAGAATGATGCGCGGGGTCATAGGCGATAGCGTTAGCTTTACTACTAGTAGAGTGTATTCACACTAGTGTAGACCGGCTGCCCCCGATAATCTTTCAAAGTGCGCCGAGGGATGATATAGTCTTTTTTAATGAGACACAAGCCACGTACCGCCGTTCGAACCCAGGAGACCTTCAATGCGTACGAGCGGTTTAAACAGGAAGCGCCTGACGGCTGTCCGCTCTGCCGATCCGAGTCAATCGAGGAGTACGAGCACTGGCGGATGATCCCGAACGATTTTCCGTACGATACGATCGCCGACGAACACTGTATGCTGCTTCCCAAAGAGCACATCGGCGTGTTTGAAGAAATGGCAGATAACGTCCGGCAAGAATATAACGCTATTCTGGCGTCACTGGATCGGTTCGACGCAGTCCTTCGAAACTTTCCCAAGCAGCAGACGATTCCGGAACACTTTCACGCTCACCTGCTTGCCTATAAAGTAATTGAGTAACGAAGCGGGCGGCTATGGAACAGTACACGCAGTATTTTAAAGGCAAGCGCATTACCCTGATGGGGCTTGGGCTGCTCGGCCGCGGTATCGGTGACGCGCGTTTTTTGGCTAAGCAGGGGGCTCGGGTCTTGGTGACCGATCTCAAGACCGAGGAAGAACTCGCCGAAAGCGTCGAGCAGCTCAGGGAATACAAGAATATCTCGCTCGTGTTGGGCGAGCACCGGGAGAAGGATTTCACGAACACCGATCTTGTCATTAAAGCGGCCGGCGTGCCTCTTGATTCGCCGTATATACAGGCTGCGTCAAGCGCGGGCGTGCCGGTTACAATGAGCACCAGTCTGTTTGCTGAATACACATCGGCCACGCTTATTGGAGTAACCGGCACACGAGGGAAGTCGACCGTGACCCATCTTATCGCGGATATACTCGAGTGCGCAGGCAAAACGGTGTTCCGGGGCGGCAACGTTCAGGGTGTTTCCACGCTCGAACATCTTCCGGAAAGCACCGAGGATGAGATCGCGGTTCTCGAGCTCGACTCCTGGCAGCTGCAAGGATTTGGTGAGGCCGAGGTGTCGCCACACATCGCTGTGTTCACCACGTTTATGAGTGACCATATGAATTACTATCACGGGGATACGGATCGATACCTCGATGACAAGGCTAATATTTTTAAATACCAAATAGAAACTGACGTGCTGGTGCTTGGTGAGCAGTGCGCCGGGCGTGTGCAAGAGGCGTATCCAAACATACAAAGCAGGGTCATTGTCGCTTCAGCCGATGACGTGCCGGATGACTGGTCGTTACCGCTTCCCGGTGACCATAATCGGGCCAATATCGCCTGTGCGCTCAAAGCGGTTGAGTCGTTTGAAATTGCGAACGATGTTGTTCGCGAGGTGGTTGAGCGGTTCACGGGCGTCCCCGGCCGCTTGGAGTATATTCGCGACGTGAACGGGGTAAAGATCTATAACGATACGACCGCGACAACGCCTGACGCGACCACAGCTGCCTTGAAGGCGTTAGGGTCAGAGAAAAATATTATCCTCATTGCCGGTGGAAATGATAAGCAGTTGCCGATTGATGAGCTTGTTGAGTTGGTACCGCGCTATTGCAAAGCGGTGGTATGGTTGCCGGGAACAGGAACGGATAGTATCAAGGAGCGAGTGGCGCGCGGCAAAGGTACCGACGCCTTTGATGCCGAGGGAATGCAGGAAGCAGTGAGCAGGGCGTTTGAGATCGCCCAAGAGGGGGATGTCGTCTTGCTTTCGCCCGGGTTTGCATCGTTCGGGCTGTTTAAAAACGAGTATGACAGAGGTGAAGAATTTCTGAAGGAAGTGAGAAAGCCGGCCTGAGTGCCAGTCGGGAGGCGGACATCCTTATCTGCAAGGGTCTTACAAGAAATACGTATTTTAATACGTATTAAAATACGTATTTCATTCAAATATAAAAAACGGATGAAAAAAGCAGCTCGATCGGATGGATCGAGCTGCGGTGGTTTTTCGGGGAAAGAACGTACCTCCCTGCGCTGTATTCGTCTCGGTTAGTGCGTAGATCGGTGACTCTTGCTTAATGATGAGTCACCAGTACCAGATTGCGGTACTGCTTCTCGCCCGGATTGCGTCCGCGCCGGGAGCTGTGCCAAGGGTAGCGATGGTAGCGGCCGATTTCCTCCCGGTCGCCGTAGGTGTCGATGCTGTCCCAGGAGACGTCGGTAATGCCGTGCCGATGGAACTGCGCTTGGATGACGTGTGGAAGCGAGATCTTCACCTGGTCGGGGTCGCCGTAGAGGCAGTCTTTGCCCAGGCCAATGAGATAGTCTCGAAGCGTTACGTTGTGAAGGTTCACGACCGACTCACCCGACTCATTTGTGCCGCCGACCGGATGAGCAAAGTGGTCCGCCCCGATACCGCAGGTGATAAACACCTCCGTTTGCCCGCGCACATTCGGCGGGATACGCTCGGCGATCGCATCGACAACGCTGAAGTGGTGGCGCGGTTCACGGATCTCTTGAAGGGCAACGCGATCGATCAGACTGTCGCGGCCGGCGTGCGCCATAATGACCCCAACAGACTTGTTGGTGACGACGATGGTGGGGCAATCAGCCGAGGCGATCATACCGCTGTGCCCGTGCGGGACCACGACTCCGTCGGCGTCAACCCCGCGCCGGATGTGGATGTAGTCGTTTCCGACCACTTCCGGAAAGGTTTTGTCGGTAGCATCGACCACCTTTGCGTTGAAGGCGCTCGGGTTGGGCGCCCATATATACGAGTAGGGCAAGAGGTCGGCCTCAAGCGCTGCTTGCGCGAGATGCTTCATCAGTCCCGGCGCGTTAATCTCATCACCTGCCACCTGAAGCGGGGCGAGCGACCAATTGAACGGAGCGCCGTAGAGGCGCACGTTTGCCGGTCCAATCAGGTACGTCGAGACCGCAGCTATTCTGTTGAGCGAGGATGTGCCCATATCGCCTCCTTATGGTTGAAGGGCAGTTAAACATTGAAAACGAACGATCGCTAAAACCGTACCATTTAAACTTGTTTTTTGCAAGGTGCTGAGTTTGCCCGATGTGGTATAGTTGGCGTATGAAGCAGAAACGCTATTACTTCATCGGGATCGGCGGGATCGGGATGAGCGCATTGGCGCGAATGCTCACGCACGAGGGGCACGCGGTGACCGGCTCCGACCGCGATGCAACCGAGCTCACCAAAACACTCGAGGCCGAAGGTATTTCGGTGACGTACACGCAGGTCCCGGAAAATATCACGGGCGAGATCGACGCGGTTGTGTATACCGTGGCGATTCCCGACGACCATCCCGAGCTCGTCGCCGCGCGAGAAAAAGGCATACCGACGCGTTCGTACCCCGAAATGCTCGGCGAGATCTCAAAAGACAAGTACACGATCGCGGTGGCCGGTACCCACGGCAAGACCACCACCACGGCGATGCTCGCCGCAATTCTCCAGGCCGCCAAGCTGGATCCGACCGTAATCGTGGGGAGTTTATTGGTGGGGGGCGGCGACAACGGCTGGGGTTCGAACTTTGTTGCCGGGAAAAGTGACTACCTGGTCGTTGAAGCCTGCGAGTACAAGCGCTCGTTTCTCCACCTCCACCCCGATGTTCTGGTGATTACGAATATCGAAGAGGATCACCTTGATTACTACAAGAATCTTGCCGACATTCAATCAGCGTTCGACAAACTGGCGGAGAAGGTGCCTGCCGAACCCGCGACGCTGGGCGGGGCAAGCGGTCACGAGGAAGGCGGCGCGATCGTCTGCAACCCCAACAGTACCGGTGTAATGCCGGTGGTGGGGCGGTACCAGACGCGAGTTATTGACTATACTCAGCTGCCGGCCGACGGAATTGAGCTTTCGGTTCCCGGCAAGCACAACAAAGAAAATGCCCAGGCGGCGCTGGCGGTTGCCGCCTTCCTGCGGATAAGCGAAAAGACAGCCCGACAGGCGCTGGCCGGGTTCAAAGGAACGTGGCGACGCTTCGAGCTAAAAGGAACGCACAGCAGCGGGGCGCTGTTGTATGATGACTACGCCCACCACCCGAGCGAGATACGGGCGACCCTGGCGGCATTCCGAGAAAAATATCCGGATAAGCGGCTGCGGGTGGTCTTCCAGCCACATCTCTATAGCCGAACCGAGCAGCTCCTTGAATCGTTTGCCGGAAGCTTTGAAATCGCCGACGAAGTGCTCCTGGCGCCGGTCTACGCCGCCCGCGAGCAGCCGGCCGCCGGCGTTGATCATCGCCGACTCGCCGATGCGATCGCTGAGCAGAACGATCAAAAAAAGGTTCAGGCGCTCGATTCATTCGGGGAGGTGATTGGTTTGATTGAGGGTTCGCTTGACGCAAACGATGTTGTGGTGACGCTTGGCGCGGGAGACATTCATACTATACACAGTCATTTTGTCTAGTCGCACCGAACCTGTCTCTGGTATACTTGGTCAGTCAGTATGGTTAAATTTCCGACTTCCGCTACGTTGTATATTGTAAGCGCCTGCGTTGTCCTTGCGGGCGCCGCCGCGGTCCTTGTGTACAGCTTCCAGCTTGAACTGGGGGCTGTTCAGTATGATGCCACCAGCGCGACGGCGTCCAGCGGGCTTGCGCGCGCGACAAGCACTGAGACCGAGAACGAGCAGCCGGTCGATCGGGTCCGCCATCTCGAAACGCCCGAGGCTGTCCGGGCGGTGTATATGACTACCTGCGCCGCCTCAACGCCGAGTTTCCGGCATCACCTGGTTGATCTTATCGAAACAACCGAGCTGAACGCGATCGTGATAGACATCAAAGATTACTCCGGCGGGATTAGCTTTCCGGTGAACGACCCGGAGCTGAAGGCCGCCCAGGGCATCAACTGCTTTGTCCCCGATATGAAGGATTTTATCGCCTCGCTTCATGAGCGGGATATCTACGTTATCGGTCGGATCACCGTCTTTCAGGATCCTTTCTACGCCCGGCGCAATCCTCACATCGCGGTTCAGACAGGTGCAGGGGCTGTGTGGCGGGACTACAAAGGCTTGAGCTTTACCGATCCGGGCGCCCGGAAGGTGTGGGACTACACGGTCAGGCTCTCTCGTGAGTCGTACGACATCGGATTCGATGAGCTTAACTACGATTACATCCGTTTTCCGTCTGACGGTAATATGAAAGATATTGTTTTTCCGGTGAGCGGTGAGCGGCCAAAAGACGTGGTGGTGGAAGAGTTCTTCGCCTACCTGCACGAGCAGGTGAACGATCCGGAGGTGTTCCCTGACAGCGCGCCGGTTACGTCGGCCGATCTGTTCGGTATGGTTACCACCAACTATGATCATCTCGGTATCGGCCAAGTGCTTGAGCGCGCCCTGCCGTATTTTGATTACATCGCGCCGATGGTGTACCCAAGCCATTACCCGAACGGCTTTAACGGTTGGGGAAATCCCAATCACTATCCGTACGATGTTATACGGTACACGATGAGTCGTGGCGTTGCGCGCGCTGTAGCGACAAGTACGAACGTGTATTTTAATGGCGCGGAGCGTATCGGAACCAGTACCCCGGCGGTGTATAAAAAAGAAGCATACGACAAGGACACAATGCGGCCGTGGTTACAGGACTTTGATTACGGCGGAGATTACGGCCCTGAAGAAGTGCGCGGACAGATCCAGGCAACATACGACGCCGGACTTGACTCCTGGATGCTCTGGGATCCGGGCAACCGCTACACCCGCGAGGCGCTGAAGCCGGCTTCGGCTTCACCGACACCAACGATCCGGGAAGAAGAGAGCTCCGGAAGAGGGTCTGCGTTGCGCGCGAATTGAGATCGGTGTCAGGAGGGATTTCTTGAAGCTGACCGACGCGGGTGGGCGTGATACAATATCGGTATGAGTAACGAAGAGCGGGTCACATACTTTGCAAAAACAGACTCGCGCAATCGACAGAAAACCTTTGGGATCAAAGCCAAAGACCGATCGCGGCACGTCTACGTGATCGGAAAGACGGGTATGGGCAAATCAACCTTGCTCGAGAATATGGCCATTCAGGACCTGCGCAACGGCGAGGGGATGGCGTTTATCGATCCGCACGGCAAGACCGCGGACCTTCTGCTTGATTTTGTACCCGAAGCGCGTATCAACGATGTGGTGCATTTCGCTCCGTTCGATATGGACTACCCGCTCTCGTTTAACGTGATGGAAGACGTCGGACCCGACAAGCGCCACCTGGTCGCCAGCGGGTTAATGAGCAGCTTCAAGAAGATCTGGGTTGACGCGTGGTCCGCCCGAATGGAGTACATTTTGAATAACATTCTCTTGGCGTTGCTTGAGTATCCGGACTCGACGCTGATGGGCGTGAACCGAATGCTGGCGGATAAAGACTACCGCAAAAAAGTGGTCGAGAACATCACCGACACCTCGGTCCGCGCGTTCTGGACCGATGAGTTTGCCAAGTACGGTGAGCGGTATATGCAAGAGGCCGGCGCGGCGATCCAGAACAAGATCGGTCAGTTCATCTCGAACCCGGTTATTCGTAATATCATCGGCCAGCCGCACTCGAGTTTTGATCTGCGTAAAATAATGGACGAGCGTAAGATCGTCATCATTAACCTTTCGAAAGGAAAGGTGGGGGAGACCAACGCCAACCTCTTAGGCGGAATGCTGATCACAAAAATGTACCTCTCGGCAATGTCGCGCGCCGACATCGATCCGGAGACGATGGAGCAGCTACCGAACTTCTATCTGTTCGTGGACGAGTTTCAGTCGTTCGCTAATGAGTCCTTTGCCGACATTCTCTCCGAGGCGCGTAAGTACAAGCTCAATCTCACGATGGCGCACCAGTACATCGAGCAGATGGACGAGACCGTGCGCGCCGCGGTGTTCGGTAACGTCGGGACGATGATCACCTTTCGAGTCGGGGCGTACGACGCCGAATTCCTTGAGAAAGAATTTGAGCCGGTTTTTGACTCCAACGACCTGGTGAATCTTGGGTTTGCCCAGATCTATCTCAAACTGATGATCGACGGAGTAACGTCACCGCCGTTCTCGGCGACCACCCTGCCACCGCTTCAGGTGGAACACGAATCGTACCGAGACCAAGTGATCGATGCGTCACGCGCAAACTTTTCCAAAACGCGGGTTGAGGTCGAGCAGTCGATCAACGATTGGCAGGGCATTATGACCAAAGACTACGAAGAGTCACCGGCCGATAAACAACAGAAGAAAAAACCAAAGTCCGACGGGCGCGGTGATCGGTCTAAGCAGCAACCCAAAGATGCTTCGGGAGACCGTCAGGACGGCAGCGCCCGGTCGGGTCGCGGTGCGTCCGGGACGGCGCAGCAGCGCACCGGTGCGCCGAGGGGCGCGGCAGATGCCTCTCGGGGTACGGACCGGGATCAGACGGACACAAACGAGGGAAACGATCTGCGTTCAGCATTAGCAACGATCAGCACGCAGGCTCAGGGGAAGACGGGCGCAGCAGAGCAGTCGTCGTCGAAGCAGAGTTTAGGAGATGCGGTGCGGAACGTGAGCGGTTCGAGCGGTGATAGTGCGCGCACATCGGATCGCGATCGTAAGAACAAACAGAAACAGTCTGCTGCCGCGGGAAAACAAAAACAAGAAAAAGCACCGCGGGGGGATCACGAGGCAGGTACGTCACTCCGCGATGCTCTTGCCAAGCACGGTTTACTGACCGCGAAGGACTCGACAGCTACGAAGACCGCCGGGGAAGAAACGCTCGGGAAAAAACAGGAGAAAACCCAGAAACCCCACCAAGAACAACAAGGGAAAAAACAGGAACCGCGCGAGCCGCAGGGGTCGCGGCAAGAAACACGGGGCGCGAAAAAACAGGAACCGGCAGATCGGAATCCTTCGGCATCGAGTGATACAACGAAGCGCTCAGCGGACAGTGAGGAGACGCCGGCGCCCGACAAGGATCGAGCAAAGCAACCTAAGGAGGTCCCGCAGGAGGTGCTCGATGATCTGTTGCGGGTAGAGGAGGAAGGCGGGGACGCGCGCGAATCACAACGCTAGTATTTGCACTTCACGGAGCGGATAATGTTCAGAGCGATCACTCACACCCTCATCATCAGCTCGTTCATTTTTCTGGGAGGAGCGGGTGTGCACGCTGACCACGCGATCAATATCAACACCGCCGGAGCGGAAAGACTCCAAGAGCTCACCGGTATCGGGGAGGTTATATCAGGTCGAATTGTTACGTACCGTCAGGACAATGGATCGTTTGGTACACTTGATGAGATCACGAAGGTAAAAGGCATTGGACCGGCGACTTTCGAAGACATCCGAGATCATATCACGATACACGGGTCTTCGGGAGGAGGGGCGGGAGGGGCGGTCGGTGACACACGCAGTACGAATGAACCGGTCGAAGAAAGTAACCAAAATGAGGAGTTCGAGGAGTCATCGGGCTCGAGCTCAAGCGGGGGAGGAACTGATGAGTACGAAAGCAAGCTCCCCTCGCCGTTGGCGGTCACGGTAGATGTCTCGCCGCCGGTCATCGTTGCCGGCGCACCGGTGATGTTTACGGCTGAGGCTCGGATCGAGGAGGGAGAAGCGAACACTGCTTCGTTTACGTGGAGCTTGGGCGACGGTGCCCGTGTGCAGGGGGCACCGGTCACCTACACCTATGCCCGGGCCGGAACGTACGTGGTCGTTGTGAACGCCGAGACACGCTCGAAAGAGGCGCGCCTCAAAAAGACGATCACGGTACACGAAGGAAATATCTCGATCACCGACGTGTCGGCTCCTCCGGACGGATCGATAACCCTTCAGAACAACGATGCACAAGAGTACCTCCTGACCGGCTGGCAACTGGCAAGCGGCGCTCAGACGTACACCGTGCCCGAGGATACGTTTATTGCCGGCCGTGGATCGATCACGCTACCGGCGGCGGTCACGAAGCTCCAGACATTTCCAGGGGAGGGCGTAGCGCTTCGGTACCCCAATGGCACGATCGCTGATCGTTATAGTGACCGCACGCAAGAACACCGGCCCGTCGTCGATTCGAGCGCGGGTCGTGTGGCCGGGGCGCATACGGGCGAGCAGGCGAGTCCGCCGTCGAATACGGTGGTACGTGGAAGTGACGATTTTGAGAGCAACGCGGATGAGCCCGATGAGATCACCCGGGGCACGTCATCCGGTACCGCGGTACCGCTGGCGCACACATCCACCGGGTTTTTGAGGCTGTGGCCGTGGCTTGCCGGCTTGCTCGGAGTGCTTGCCCTCGGTATACTCGGGTTTGTTGCGGCCCCGCCCGGTGATGGTTTCTTATCCGAATCCGAAGAGACGACGGACGGTGTGTCCGCGGCGGATGCGGATGAGTACGAAATTATTGATTCAATTCAGACAAATAAATAGGCGAGTGAGTAAACAAATGAACGTAGTATGAACGCGACTGACCCCGTATCACCGAATCTCCGTATTTTTATTGTCGTTACCCGCGGGACGGTTGGCGGTGCTCAAACCTCCGTCTTTAATCTTGCTCGTGAGCTTAAAAAAACCGGCCGCGCGATAGTCCGGGTCGGGTTTGGGGACGGTGAGTATCTCGCACAACGTTGTGAAGATGCCGGGATTGAATATACCCGATTTGCACACTTGCGCCGGAGCCTCAACCCGTTCTCTGCTATTCGTTCGGTCGCTGAGTTTGTACGCCATTTTAAGCGCGAGCGTTACGATGTGGTTCACATCAACAGCTCCAACGCGTTGTTTGCCGCGGTGGCCGCGAAGCTCTCACGACACAAGCCCCGCGTGGTGTTCACCTTCCGCGGTCTCTCGCTGTTGGATGAGCACTACGAGATGTCGCGAATGAAGCGTCGGTTGTATGTATGGATCTTCCGCGTGTTGCTTCGGTTCGTCGATGAGCCGGTGTTTGTGAGTCACGAGAATCACGCAACGGCTCTCAGGATGGGACTGGTTACAAAGGGCACGACTATTCACAACGGCCTCGACCCCCACGAGCTCGTGTTCGATGATCGTGAGCAGGCGCGCAGACAACTTGCCGAGATGACCGGCGTTCCCGTTACCGACGAAACCTTTTTGATCGGTTCGATCGGTCGGTTGGCCTATCAGAAAAACTACGAGTTTTTGATTGAGCAAATGGTGGAGATGAAAAAAAAGTACCCCGCGCTTATCGCCGTTATCATCGGCGACGGACCCGAGTACAATGTACTGCTCGAGCGGATCAAAGCCAACGGTCTTGAAAGCGTCGTCCACCTGGTCGGCGAGATCACCGACGCTTCGCGATATATGCGCGGGTTTGACCTTTTTGTGTTGCCGAGCCGGTACGAAGGGCTCTCGGTCACGCTGATCGAGGCCTTGTTTGCCGGCGTACCGGTCCTCGCCAGTGATGTCGGAGGGGCAGTCGAGCAGTTCGAGCAGGCACCGTTTCAGGTCTATCCGTTGAATGACGGTGAGGAGTTTCGGAAACGTCTGACCCGGCTAATTGATAATCCCGATATTCGTGACGAGCTTGCCGAGGCAAATGTTCGGCGAAGTGAGGAGTTTGCCATTGAACGAGTCACTCAGGCCTATCACGAACGGTATACACAATTTTGATGGTGTTTACGCGTAAGCATCTTTACAGGACCGGTGTTCATTGGTGGTGCGTACTATAACGACCGAACAGAAAATCGGATACCTCACTTCCAACTGCTTAGATCTTTTCCGATGAGTGTCTCAAGTCGTTCGATATCCGGTCGATAGTAGTCCCGTAGATAGCGGCGGGTTTCGTCGGATATCTCGGGTTTTTCAACGCGCTCGGTGGTTTGGGTGCGCTTGGGGGTGAGTGTTCGTCCGATATGCATCAGTGAATACTGGCGTTTTGCCCAGCGTACAAGGCCCGAGGTGAGCGGGAAGTGTTCGAGGGTTCGGAGGGTGCGGAAATAGATTCGAGCATACCGTTGGTTTGCGATGCGTACGTGGCCAGTAGCGAGCACCCGTTTTGTTGTGTAGGGAGATATATAGGTATCGTCTACGTTGAGGAAACGGTATATATCTCGCATAAAAGGTGTTGGGCCGGTGAGAAGATCGTCGTAGAGTACAAACAGGATCTGAGAGCGGTCGAAGTGCTCTAAAAAATGCTCGATCTTGTCTGCGTACAGTGTTCGTTTGATAAACTCGGGGTCTCGCGCGGCCTCATCAAAGCTGTCCCAGCGCCAGCTTGAGCCCGTTCCGCCTATACGGTTGTACCAATAGATCGAAGTAAGCCGGTCAACCGGATCACGCAGACACGAGATGAGCTTTATATCAGGGAATTCGCGCTTGAGGTTCGGTGCCGCAGCGGGCTCATGGATATATTGGGGGCTGTATTCGCCGCGCAGTGCCTCGGCATCGCAGTGCGCAAAGGAGCGGTCATAGAATTCGGAAAATCGATTGTAACGTTTTGTCAGGAGCTGCGCTTCTTTCGTTGTGGACATACAGATCTCCGGATGGGTTTTAAGACATTGGTATATCCACGAGCTCCCCGCTCGTTGGTCGCTGATACCGGCGAAGTCAAGGTGTTTTGTGGCTGCCTTTTTCATAGGTGTGATTTTCTATCGCAGGGGCTTTTCATCAGGAAAGTTTAGCAAAATCATAGCTGAAATGCATGTTTTGAGGTAGGGTTAGGCGTGTATAATACTACTGTACAGGCAAAGCAAAACCATCAGTATGAAATTTTTGTTTATCACTCATTGGATGCACCCGAACTTGTACGGGTGGGTTGATACGCTCGTAGAAAAAGGTCATACGGTCCGTTTTTTGGGGTGGCGTAAACAACTGGGGATGAGTGATACCGGTGTACGTCCGGAACACATAGAACGGTCCTCTATAGAGAAATGGGTGCCGCGTGTATGGAAACAACCGGGTAAGTGGTTTCGGACGGATTCCCACACAAACGTTCCCAAGATATCCTCGCTCTATAAAACATTCAAGGAGTACAACCCTGACGTTTTGGTCACGCAAAATCCCAACATATGGTCCATTCCGTTTATATCTATTCTGTTGGCCAGAATACGAGGCTGTCAGATCCTTGTGTACTTAGAAACGCCGTTATATAAAAAACGAAATATATGGAAGGTATGGTTTATTCGTGTATTCACGGTGTTATTCCGGGTTACCTGGTTCACCTCAATTAGTGGAGATGCTCGGAACCCGCCGCTCCATCCGAACGCGCAGTACGTGCCGCTCGTTATGAAAACGGGGCATTCAGGCCGAGAGGTATCCACGGAGAATAGTGGTGTGATGCGCATTATGACGGTTGGAAAGTTAGATTTACCTCGAAAGAATATTCTTTTGTTGCTGCACGCACTCAATGAACTTAAAAGCACCCTATCGTTCCGGCTTGTTATAATTGGCGTGCTCCAAGATGAATCTGATCCAGTATACGAAAAGATACAAAAATACATTCAGGAACACGATCTCCAGCAGCGGGTAACAATAAAAAAGAATGTGGATCGGTCAGAGGTGCTTCATGAATATACCCAAAATGATCTATTCGTACTACCGAGCTCAAACGAGCCGTTCGGGTTTTCGGTTCTTGAGGCGATGAGTCGAGGGCTTCCGGTGATCTGTAGCGACACGACCGGTGTCCAGTGGTCTGTAGAGCACGGCGGGAACGGGTATATTTTCAAAAGTAACGATAGCGATGATCTACAAGAGTGCATTCGTACTGCCGTATCAAGCTCGGAACAACTGCAAAAAATGGGAGCGCGAAGCCGTGAGTTAATACAAGAAGAACACTCTCCTGAGGCTTTTTATACTTCATTTATAAGGATGCTGAAGCACGACGAATCCCTAACCACGTAAAGAAGAACCTTTTTTGGTTTCTAATCTCGGTAAACGAATGAATGTGCTCAGCCCGGATGGGGGAATCGGTGAGTTCCCTGCGCGCCGATCGCTGATACCGGCAAAATCCAAGTCACGTTTCGTGTCTTACTCGTCAGTCCAGAATGCCTCGCTTGCTGCGGGGTAGTTTACTTAAGCAGTATTCCTACATACTGTGCTCCTCTTGGTGCGACAATCGGTTCCCGGTTCACTGATTTTGCAAATTGAGCGAACGCAAGATTATCGTTTACGTCGTCTGAGATAAAGATTCCCCCGGGACGCAATGCTTCCCATAAGAGGGGATAGGCGAACCATCTTCCTTCAGGTGTTTTATCACTGTCATAATGACACAGATCAATCTCGGGTAGTATCTGGAGTGCTTTTGGTAGGGCAACTTTGTCTCCTTCGTCTTCCACAAGCACTTGCCAGTAGTCGTGGAGTTCTTCGGGCACGGCTTTCCCGAATGCTTCACTGCGCTCTCCCGAAAGCGGAATGTCCGTACTTAGTAAAAGCGAACCGGGTCTTTTATGTAACGAGGCCAAAAATACTAACGAGGACGATCCGAAGGCTACCCCTGTTTCTATCACGCGCGTTGCTTGAATATGCTCTGACAACGTGTAGAGTATATCTTTATTAACACTCCCACTTTTTCTATGTACATTGCCGGATCTCCTTTTTGCGGCATTTATATACTCGGCAAACGTTTCATCAAAAGGTTCCTCAATAGTATGTCCTGTTATTTTTTTCACCGCCTCGTCAATGCTTATAGACGTACGGAAACACCACAGTCTCCCCAGTATTCTGTTTATTTTGGTTTTTACTCTATTTTGTATACCCCACCAGACTTTTTTAAATGGTGTCGGGTGATTCATCACGATCGACAGCTTCTCCGAAATTTTATTTTCCATATACAAAGTTCTGCTACGTATACTCGTTTAAATGTATTAGTATAGTATATATGATTGCTGCTAAAAACAACTGTATGGCTGATTCAGAGAAAATTAAAAACAGATTCGATTTGGAACCGGACCTCTGGTCTGAGTACCACAACAAAACACGAAAGACAGTAATAGAGCGAGAGGTATACCAAAGGAAAGCCTTGGCTAAAAGAGCAGTAAAAAAATACTTTCAAGGTCGGCCGGCCGAAATACTTGAGGTGGGGTGCGGTACGGGAGATAATCTGGCAGAGATTGTACAAGAAGATGAGAAGTGGTATGGCACGGGCGTGGATATATCTCCGGCGATGGTGCAAAGAGCTACAGAAAAACAGAGCAATGAACGCCGTTTATCGTTTCGCGAAATGAACATCGAAAAAACTGTCCTCGATAAAAAATACGACGTCGTTCTGCTTTTAGGCGTGGTGGGTTACTTTGGGGATAATCAAAAAGCGTTCGATACTATTTTTAAGGCGCTTAAGCCGGGTGGGTTGTTCATCTTCACCTACGGAAACAAAAAATCTATTTTCCGCAAAGTAAGAAATATGCGGTCAAAAAAGAAATCGTATTTCAGATCATACTATCCCTCGGAAATGAAGAAGCTCCTTCCGCCTGATGGAAAAATTATAGAGGAACACGGTCTCATATACTCTACCGGGTTTTGTAAGGGAGTATCTGTCGCGATAAGCACAATCCTGGAAAAGGTCATTACACAAGATCGTTTTGATCAGGCATTAACAAAACTTGTTATTGTCAGGCGTTAATTTTCTTCACAGAGAGACCGGAGGAGTTTTTTATCTTGGCGCACAATACGTTCAATATCGTGGTTGTCTTTTACGTATCGGTAGGCATTTTCTGAGTGCTCTTTCCACGCTTTTTTATCGGTAAGCAACGTGTCGAGCGCCTGAGTTAATTTGTTTTCATCACCTTCTGCATATATTCCGATCTTATATTTCTGTACTATACTGCTCGGGTCTACATTCAAAGACACGATAGGCGTTTTATACTTTGCCGCTTGTATAAAGGTGTTGGGAAACCCCTCTTCTGTAGATGTATTTACAAACACTTTTGCTTTGGCAAAATACTGTTCAATTTTATTTGGCTGGACAAACTCTTTAAACTCAACATTATCTAGATTGTCAGCCCGGTACTTTGTTGTGCGCCAAAATTCCTTGAGCTTGGGCGAAACAGGCATAATAATCACAAATTTTTCAGAAGGATGTTTTTCCGCCAGATCAAGAAAAATATTCGGCCGCTTCCATTCTTCTCCCCGAGCCACCCAAAGAATAAGGTCTTTGTTTGAATCGTTTACGTCGTGCGGTTCGGGGATTCTATGGGCTGATTGTCTCAAGACAGAATTCCTGTTGTAATTTTTTTTAAGCTCTTCCTGCTGAAACGTGTTTTGGGTTACTATTAAATCGGCATTTCTCAAGCCATATTCATATACCCACCACATTTTTGTTTGTAAAAATCCGGTTCGGCGCGGATGTAATTCTTTAGTCGTATCTCCGTCATGCGCAGCCATATAAACGAATTTTTTATTTCTGAACTTGCAATACAGGGCGATGATGCCCGTCCAGTAACTTGCGCTGCGTTGTATATAAATGTCAGCGTTTATTGTAGAGAATACATTAAACAAGAGCAGTGCCCGATAAAGTGTTTTTAGATATTTTATTCCCCCTCCTCCGGTTTTAAATTTATGGAGAATCACATCTTCTACGACTTCATAGTCTTGTTGCGCAGCATCAACCAAAACATGCACATCAAAATCTTTATCCTTTGCCAATGCTGTGCTGAAGTTGTAAATTTGTAGCTCCGCACCCCCGAGCGCTGCTTTTGTTTGAGCGTTAAAGTAGGGGTAGGCGTTCGGTGTGAAAAAACAAACGGTAATCGGGTTGTGCGTATTCGTATCCATAGAACTTAGGAGTGTGAAATACTCCCTATGATTTTTGACATTTTATCACAGAAATGAGGGAGCGAATGTTTATCGTTAGCTATGTGTCGACTTCTTTCCTTCATTTTTTCCATACGGTCCCTGTCAGAAATTAGTAAACGGATCTTTCTATATAAATCTTCCAGATCATTACTGTTAAAAGTATATCCGTTTTCACCTTCTTCTATATACCATCTCGTACCATTTGTATCGCTACAAATAACAGGCAGCCCTGCCGCCATTGCCTCTAGAATTGAATAGGCGGCCGGTTCATCAGAGCTGGGTAAAACGAAAAGGTCGTGATCCGCATACGTGTTCAGTACCTCTTCGTGGGACAAATTTTCCTCTAGTGTTACGGCATCTCCCAGTTCATTTTTCTTAATAGTGTCTTGTATCTGTTCATACACGCCGGCATTTCCTTCGGGAGTAAAGCTTCCGATGATAGTTAAGCGTACAGTATAAATCTCCCGAAGCTTTTGAAACGCCTCTAATAACAAAAGAATATTTTTCCTTGCTTGATTTAGCTTACCGACCGTTAGTATACGAATGTCTTCGCCTCCGTATTGCTTTTCCGGCGATAGAGGTGGAAGCTCCACCGCGAATGGGGTATAAAACGCATTAGGGTGAAATTTCTGAGGGTATTTCTTCGTATCGCCCAGTACCGGGGTAATCCATGCAGCATTAAAAATTCGTACAAAGGCCCGCATCAATACTTTATTGAGAGGTTTCATCTGTTTGTGGAGAGGGGTTTGGGAATAAATGATCACCTTCACCCCCTGGAGACGGGCGAGTATTATTGAAACAAAGGAGAACAAAAACATTTGCGGCTGGCGAGCTATTATCACATCAGGGCCGTACTGTTTCATTTTCTTGTAGAAAGGTAACAATCGAGGTAGTCCGAATCGGGCACTTAATTTCCCCCGGTTTTTATGGTTTTTCCACAGAGAATCAAGCGCTCTGCTGCAAAAACCACGTTCTATTTTCTTCGGTTTCACTAAACTGTGATTTTCCGATTCCGTACCGGTCTGCCAAACCCAAAAATCTACCTCATACCCGTTATCGATAAACGCCTTGGTCCAGGCGTATTGATTTGTGTGGAAGCGCGGGGCTACAAATAAAAATTTCATAGTACGGTGTAATGGAGTATAATCTATACCATACGATATGTTTTATCAACGTATGCAGAGGTAGGATAAACACGGTACAGAGTCAGGCTTATGCGAAAATATCTTTCAAAGTTAAAACGTTCTATTAAACATGGCATACGCCAATTATACTATAGGCGTAGTATTTTTCTTTTGGGAAGCCTCCCCGTTTTTGCTCCAAGTTCAGGTGGGAACTATCGAACTCGAGCTCGTTTAGCGGTTCATTCGGCAAAGAAAACATTTTTAGTGTTTGGGGACCTTTTGAATGAGCTCTACGGGGAAAAGTACACAGTCGTTTCTTCGGCCGAAGCGTTTTGTAGAGATATTATGCAGATGGATCCCAGTGAAACCATTGCACTAAAAGATGTCTTTGATGCGTATGGAAGCGATAAGTCAACTACCCACAACTATCATTTCATTTACGCTCCTATTTTACATTCATTGAGAGATGAATCCTTAATTCTTGAGATAGGACTTGGAACCAATAATATTGACGTTGTATCACATATGGGGGAAAGGGGGCGGCCGGGAGCGTCTCTGAGGGCGTTTAAGGAGTATGCCCCGCGAGCAAATATTTTTGGAGCTGACATCGATAAACGGGTTCTTTTTTCAGAGGATAGAATTAAAACTTATTTTGTCGATCAAACCAACCCCGATTCGTTTACGTATTTAGAAGAGCAGATAAGTGAAAAATTAGATCTCATTATTGACGATGGTTTACATGCTCCGCAAGCAAACATCAACACCTTAGCGTATGCGTTACGTAGCTGTCGGCCGGGTGGCTGGATCGTTATCGAAGATATACCAGAGAGATCGGTGTCGGTGTGGCATGCTGTTGCGGGTGCTTTGCCGAAAGAACTTAAAATGTTCATAGTTGCTACTGAGAGTAGCTATGCCTTTGTTGTAAACAAGCAAGACGTCTAAATTTTATGCTCCGAAAATTTATAAGAAAGATAAGAAAAAAAGATGTTGTGTACAATATAACATCAGGACGTACTGATCTTTGTAATACAGCTCTGGTGTACTATAAAACCGGACCGTTTGTTAGCAAGCGTGCGAGCAGGAGTTATCGTCACACTAATATGTGGGAGATTCAAGAAATGGTTTTACTACTAAATCAACTTGGTTTTCGAGTGGACGTAGTTGATAGGGCGACCGCTGACTTTGTGCCGGAAAATAAGTATGATCTTTTTATAGGTTTAACTTCTGGTGGATCAAGTCGTTACTTTAAAAAATATGCCCAACTGTTGACCAACGCGTGTGTTATTGCGTTGGCTACAACAACTGAACCGTCTGTGGCTCAACAACGAAGCGCCGCTCGATATAAAGAATTTACTGAACGAACAGGTATTGACGCTCCCGTACTACGAGATTTTTCAACAGGATTCACTGATGTAAATTCATTTGTTGATTATATATTTTGTTTCGGGGATGAAAAAAGCTTTAGCTACCAAAGTTATGTAAAGTATGGAAAACCAATATATCCACTCCTGCCGGGGACGAGTCCAGATATATCTTTTTCTCCCCAATGGCTTCAGACACGCAAGCGCAACCACTTTCTTTGTTTTGCTGGTAATGGGTTTATCCATAAGGGAGTAGATATGGTCGTCGAGGCATTTTTGAAAATGCCAGAATGTTCAGTCACGATCTGTGGGCCAGACACGGAGGAATCTTTCTTTGAGGCGTATAAGGAAAAGATCGAGACCGCTTCAAATATTACGTACGAAGGTTTTATAGATGTTGGCGGGAAGCGTTTCAATGAGCTTGCATCTGAATGTTCCTACGTTGTTCTACATTCATCGTCTGAGGGATGTTGTACTTCTGTGGCAACGGCGATGCGGGCCGGTCTTGTGCCGGTAGTAAATAGGGAAACGGGGGTGCAAACGGGTGATTTTGGATTTCTTATGACAAATGACGATGATACTATAGGTGATATTGTTAGAACTGTGCGGCACGCGTCACAGATTAGCAAAGAGGAGTACGCGCAACGAGTGTACGCAACACTTGAACAGGCGACTAACTACAGTCAAGCTTCATTCACGCAAAGCTTTTCTAAGGCGCTTTTGACGGTACTGGGGCGTGAAAGTAAATTTCAGTAATATGAACATAGTTTTTACCTGCGGTCGGTCCCGTGAAAAAGCACCTTCGTTTCAATTCCTGGCGGATAACCTCGAGGAAGTCAACGAATCATACCCGGATGTTTCGTTAGGTATACACAATGATCCTTTAGGGGTGGATTATACGGCGTACGACGTTGCGTTGTTTATGGGGTATGACGAACAGACGGGCCTGGCAAAAAAACAGAATCCAAAGATCGTCACGGGAGTATTCGATCCGCGAGCAGGGAGAAGCATCTCGTTTTCCTCTACGGATTTTATTGCCGCAAACGATATCGAATCCAAAGATTACTTCTCCCAGTTTTGTGAGACAGTCATTACGTATTACGCGCAGCCAACGGTACCACCGAAGCAGCCGTGCCCAATTACGAAAGACGCATTTATTATTGGGTATCACGGGAATACAATCCATCTTGATGCGATGTACCCACGTATCACGGATGCTCTTGAGAAGCTACACCGAGATACTCCGATAGAGCTGTGGTCAATGTCGCCCCTGAAGAAAACAGAGCGCTGGGATCGTGAGAAAGATCTTTCGTTTCCGGTCAGGCATATTCAGTACGGGGAAGAAAATTACGCTCGCTATATAGCTCACGTTGATGTGGGGCTCGTGCCGCAGCTTATGCCGGTAACACAAAATTCACTCCTTCGTTATGTATTCGGGACGTTTCGGAAGCGGTATAATGAAAGCGCGAACGATTATATTCTTCGTTTCAAGGAAACAACGAACCGAGGCCGTCACCTTGTGTTTGCCCAGTACGGTGTGCCGGTCATCAGTGATATGACACCCTCCGCGTGTGATTTTATCAGGAATGAGGAGAATAGCTTTTTGGCACACCATACGGAAGCGTGGTATTACGCGCTTAGAGCATTAGCGAATGATTCTGATCTATGTCAAAAACTCGGGGAGCAATTGCGAGCGACATACAATGCAACAGCGACACGCGCACAAGATAATGAAAAACTGGTGCAGTTTTTAAGAAAAAAAGTAGTGTGAGTATAGGTACCCGACGTAAACGTTTTTTGTGTCGAATGAACGAGGTGTTTAATTGTGGCCACGTTCTTTCTTTTGGATTAAGTTGAACACTTTCGGAAAGTGTTCAACTGGGAAAAATGCTAGGTAAAAAGGGATCCTATATCGTACGTAGGTATTCCTCTGTCATTTAATTTTGCTGCCAAAACAGTTGCCGTTACTCCTCCGGCAATAAGCACGAGTGGATTTGTGAGATTCTGAGCGGCGTGTTGAATGCGCTCAATAGTTTCATCGTATACACTGAACGCGTCTCGTTCCGGTATAGAGATGAACTGTACAGGAGAAATGGTACCTGAGGCATCTTCTTCCCGGCTGCCGACGAAAATGATCTCCCGCCTCGCGAACAAGGTGTGTACAAATTTTGTGTATTCTTCGCGGTCGCTATCGATGACATCGTTAAGGCGGAAGCAGAAAGGTGAACCGTAGATGACATTTTTTTTAAGAAAGGGAAGCGCGGCGTATTTCGGCGCGCGCCAGTTCTCGGGTGTGCTGTTGCGCTCGGCGAAGTTGCCGATGAGGAGGAGGTCGAGCGGGAGAGCAAGGAGGTAGTTTTGGGTGCCGTCGTACTCCTTGAGGATACGGGTGAGTTTTGTGCGCAGGGTTCGGTCTTGGGTTTGGTGAATGGCCGGGTAGCCGGCGGTGAAGTTGAGTTCGCCGTCACCGTAGCGGACGATGCCTTTGCCGGTGTCTTTGAGGTACTGGATCGTCTCTCGGTCCGAGAGGAATTGAAAGTCGGCAAGCGATGCATTGAGTTTGCCTGGCTTGAGCGCCAGTCGGGACGCGATCCTGCTCCAGGCCGCTAGTTTGGTGAGCTTCTTGTTCATAGCTGTTTCCAGTTGCTAAGATCTCTCCCGGTCAGTTTCTCGAGCTTTACTCTATCACTCCGAAAGTAGCGGGTGAGTTCGTGTCGTAGCTCATTCGAGAGCGGTTTGGTCCCGCCGACGATGCGCTGGACAAGCGGGAAATCTCTAAGGCTTCGGCGGACGCCGAGGGCTTTTTTAAGTCGGCCGGCCTTTTTGATGAGCCGGCGGGCAAGCGGTGAGCGGGTTGATTTTCTCCGGTGAATGACGGGGAAGTCGTTTCTGTCGTCGTCCGGCACATTGAGAAACGAGAGCGTTTGTTGGTAGACCGAGCGAGCGTCGTTCTTGAGGTCGTCGTAGAAGAGTACAAGCACGCGATCTTTTCTCGCTTGCTTATACACCCGCTCAAGCTGCTCGCCGAGCCGGCAGATCTCACCGTAGCGCAGTTCGCCGTTCTCGGGGTCATTTTCTGTGCGTGGCCGGCCGGTGTCGATCTGCGTGTGGATTTCCCAAGCCTTTTCGGGGGTCGCTGCGTTCTCTGCTCCCTCGTACACCCGCTGCCAGTAGAGGGACTCGAACATCTCGACCGGATTGCGGAGCATCACGATAAACCGGGTGTCGGGATTGTGCTCGAGAATGTTCGGGATAGCTTCCGGAGTTCGCAGGAGGCGCGTCGGCGCGCCGCCGATCGCGGCGTGTCCCTCGGCGCCGGAAAATACGTGAGCAATGTACTCCTCCCGCGCGTGGTACGCGCCTCGGGTGCGGGCATAGGCGGTGTAGTACTCAGCCTCTTTTGGCTCTGAAATGAACACATCGGCGTGGGTCCGGAGATACTCACTGAGGGCGGTCGTGCCGCACTTGGGAGCACCGAGGATGAAAAAGGTCGGTTTGAGGGGGTGGTTGTTCATGGTAGGTTACGTATACTTCAGTGTACAATCTTTCTATGGACCGAGCAAAACGCTACATAAAGCAATGGCTACGTTGGAGTGAGCGCTATACAAAGACCGATATGGTCTATGTGGCCTCCGGAAGTTTCTGGGTGGCGGTCCGGTCCGGAGGAGTAATGGTGATTTCACTGGGATCAATGACGGCCTTTGCGCACCTCGCCACCCAAGAGCTGTACGGTGAGTATCAGTATGTCCTTTCGATGATCGGTCTTATGTTCATCTTTGGACTCCCGGGAATGAAATCGGCACTTGTTCGAAGCGTTGCTCGAGGGTATGAGGGGTCACTTTCGGCTGCGTCTAAAGAAACGTTTCTTTGGTCAGGTATGGCAACACTGGTGCTGGGTGGCGTGAGCGGGTGGTACGTTTTTCAAGGGAATACGGAGTTGGGTGCGGTGTTCGCGCTTGCCGCGCTCGCCTTTCCGTTGAAGGGGGCGGTGCAGTTATTTGTCCAGCACTGGGAGGGTCGACAGCAGTTCGGCGTGTGGAGTATTTCGTACATCGTCTTTCAGTTTGTGACGATGGGCTCGGTGGTTACGGCGCTGTTTTTTACCGACAGTTTAGTAACGATCTTCGCACTCTTTTTTGGCGCCCAGATCATTGCCGGCTCGGCTCTGTATATCGTGGCGGTACGGTCACGGAAAAACAACGATGTCGACCCCGGTCTTATCTCGTTCAGTCGGCACCTGTCAGTTATGTCCGTCCTGGGGACGATCGCCGGCCGGATCGATCGGATCATCCTGTGGCACTTTATGGGGCCGATTGATCTGGCGGTCTATTCGTTTGCCCGTGACCCGGTCAATAAAGTGCAGGGGGCGTTGCCGATCCAAACACTGGCCCTGCCCAAACTAAGCCGGAATCGAGTGGATTCACCGGGGCGCAAGAAAAAGGTATTTCAGAAAATTATTATGTTGTTTGCCGTGACGGTGCCGTTAGCCGGGGTGGTTGCGCTCGGCGCACCGTTTGTCTACGCAATTCTGTTTCCGCAGTACACCGAGGCGGTGCAGTATATTCCGCTCCTGACCGTACCGATCATGCTTTTACCGCTCTCGATCCTTGGCTCGTCGTTGACGGCCGAGATGAAGACGCAGTCGATGTATATCACACGAACGGTCGTGCCGATCGTGACTATTGTGCTCTTTTTAATTCTGGTGCCGCTGGCCGGTATCTGGGGCGTGATCTTCAGTGTTATTATCTCACAAGTGCTTAGTCATATGCTCTCGTTGTATTTCTTCTGGCGGATGTAGTGTAAAGATGCGCGCGCGTGGTCTTCTACGTGGATTTCTGCCGGGTCATTTGGTAGCTCGCGGGTCTCGGTGTTTGGTATCCGTGTATAATGCGGTTGTGGCTTTCGCTAAAAAAATAGTTCGTTCAATCGGCCTTCGTCTCCAGCGGCGGACCGGTATTGATGTGGCGTACGCCGCCGGCGGGAGTTTTTGGATGGTGGGGGAGAAGATTATCCTGGCGGTTACCTCGATTATTGTTTTGACGGCATTCGCAAACTTGGTACCTCAGGAGATATACGGTGATTACCAGTTTGTGATCGCGGTCGCCGGCGCGCTGGCGCTTTTTTCACTGCCCGGCATATCTACCGCGCTGGTGCGGGGTGTGGCGCGCGGGAAGGAGGGGGCGCTTGATGTGGCAACCCTGACGAGATTTCGTTGGGCGTTGATCGGATCAATTTTCTTGGTCGGTCTTGGCGGGTGGTATGGGTGGTCCGGGGAGTCATCGTTGGCAACGGCGTTTTTTATTGCCGCCGTGTTGTTTGCCTTTTATGCGGCGGCACCGACCTATCTTGATTTTTGGGAGGGCCGGGCGCGGTTTGATGTCCGGGCGTTCTACGGAGTGTTCAGCGATATCGGGATCTCCGGAGCGATCATCGTAACGCTCTTGGTGAGTGACCGGTTGGAGATCATCCTGCTGGCCTTTTTTGCCGGCACCGCGCTCTTTCACGGGATATCGTATCTCCGGACCCGCCGAGCCGCTCAAAATACGCAGCCCGATCCCGATTTGATTCCGTTCGGGAAAAACCTCACCGCAATGCGAATGATCGAAACGATTGCGCAGCATATTGATAAGATCATCGTCTGGCAGTTTCTGGGACCGGTTCAGCTTGCGATCTACATCTTTTCGATCAAGCCGATCGAGCGGGCCAAGGCGTTTGTGCCGATCCAAGCGCTGGCTCTGCCCCGGCTCAGTGAACACGGTGTACGCGGGGCGGAGAGAAAATGGAGTGTCTTTCGAAAGTTTCTGGTGTTGTTTGTGATCACGGTTCCCGCCGCGATCGGGCTTGCCGCGATCGCCCCGTACATCTACGCAGTTATCTTTCCGACATATACGGAGTCGGTAGTGTATTTCCAGGCGCTCACGGTTCTCGTGGCGACGCTTCCGGTCTCCGTGCTCGGAGTTGCCTTGATCGCCGAAAAAAAGACCGCGCATCTCTACGTTATGCGGATCATCGAGCCGGTGGTGAAGATTGCCCTGTTTCTGTACCTGGTTCCGAGCCACGGTATTTGGGGGATCGTGATCGCTTTGCTGGTTGCCGAGGGCGTACGGACCCTTCTGGGTCTCGTTTTGTTCTGGAAGATGTAGTTGGCCGGAAATCGGATGTGAAAAGGAAGCGTTTGTATCACCTTGCGCCGTGTCACAGATAATTGCTCCGGTTTCGGCATCTGGTACTATGGAAACACTCGAGGAGCCGTCGCCGCCCCCGTTGCCTGTATTCTATGAACACCACACATTCTCACACCACGAGGCCGCTCAAGGTTCTTCTTTTGAGCCGGTACGGCCGCACCGGGGCAAGCAGTCGGGTTCGCTCGTACATCTATACATCGCTCCTGGCTGAACAAGGGATCACGGTTGTTGCGAAGCCGCTCTTTAGCGATCAGTATATTGCCCGGATCAACGCCGGGGAGCAGCATCTGTACACTCGGATCGCTCGGTGGTACCTCGCGCGTTTTTTTCTTCTCGTTACCGCGTGGCGGTACGATCTGGTCTGGATCGAAAAAGAGCTTTTCCCCTGGTTTCCCGCAACCGCTGAAGTGCTCCTGAATGCGATGGGGGTAGGGTACGTCGTTGATTACGACGACGCCGTGTTTCATCGATACGATACGCATCCGAGTCGGTTTGTTCGGTTTTTTCTCGGACGCAAGATCGATCGGGTAATGAAACACGCCCGTGCGGTTATCGTCGGGAACGAGTACCTGGCGGCGCGGGCCCGGCAGGCGGGAGCGGATCGGGTTCTGGTCATTCCGTCGGTTGTTGACGGGGGTAAGCATCGGTTAACCCAGAAGCCGAAATCCAGCAGCGCGTTTCGAATCGGCTGGCTCGGCAGTCCGACAACCGTCCCGCATCTCGAATCTGCTCTTCCGATCCTGCGCGAGCTGTGTGCCGAGTACAGTATGCAGCTGGTGATCGTGGGGGCAGAAAAGCAGACGATCAAAAATATGCCGGTCGAGTATCGCGTCTGGTCGGAGGAGACCGAAACCGATGACGTGAAGACATTTGATATCGGCGTGATGCCACTGCCCGATGACCACTGGGAGCGCGGGAAGTGCGGATACAAACTGATCAAGTATATGGCCTGCGGCCTGCCGGTGGTCGCCTCGCCGGTCGGGATGAACGCGGAGATCGTTGATGAGGGGGTGAACGGGTTTCTGGCGTCCACACCGAAGGAGTGGCGGACCGCGATCCTGGCTTTGTATAACGATCCCGCCCTTCGCACGCGGATGGGCCGCTGGGGATTTGAGAAAGTGCACGAGCGGTACACCATCCAGCTGATGGCGCCGCGGCTGATGGCACTGTTTCGATCACTCGTTGGGTAACACCTGTATGACCAGAACACGCATCAAAATCTTGCACGTCCTTCCGTACCTTCGGGAAGGCGGCGTCGAGAAACGACGGGCGTTTCTTGCGGAGCACCTCGATACAACGCGGTTCGAGCAGCGGATCGTGTGTTTTGAGGCGTCGGCCGGGATGAAACGAGTGTTTGCTCGCGCCGGGGTTGAGGTAAAAGAGATCGGCCCGCCATCACGGTGGCCGGTCGTGCTGGATCTGTCCGCGATCTATTCGGTTTGGAAGGAGATCCGCTTGTACCGGCCGGCTATCGTGCACGCGGCGGTCTTTGAAGGTATGTATCTGGGGGGTATGGCACATATCTGCAGGTATGTGTTGGAACGGATCGCCGGCCATCGGCAGGTACTACTACTCGAAGAAACGAGCGATCTCTACAACCACCCCCGCTCATACGCGATGCGGTGTGTACTTCGCACGATCGGTCTTTTTGCAAACGGGTACGTGGCGATCTCTCCTCCCGTAAGGGAGTATCTTGTGGCAGAACAGAAGATACCGGAGCATAAGGCAGTGATGGTGCTCAATGCCGTGCCGGTACCCCGGACGCGAACGCGCCGGCAGAACGACGCTGAGCGGAAACGGCTCGGGATCCCCCCCGATGCGTTCGTGGTCGGGTCGGTGGGGCGGCTGGATAACGCACATAAACGGTTTACCGATGTTATCGATGCGTTCGAGCGTGTCGCACGGCTCTCGCCGCGCGCGTGGCTGCTGATCGTGGGCGACGGACCGGACCGCGCACTCCTCGAGCGGCACGCCCGGCAGCGAGGCGTGGCTGACCGGACCGTCTTTGCGGGGTACGTCGAGCAGGTTGATCCCCTGTACGGCGCGATGGACGTTTTCGTCTTGGCTTCGGCGCACGAGGGATTTGGCTTAGTTATCGCGGAGGCGATGATGCACGCTCTGCCGGTCGTTGCCACCAACGTCGGGGGTGTGCCGTCGCTGATCCGTGGCGGTGAGACGGGTGTGCTGGTCGGGGTTGGCGATAGTCACGCCATCGCCTCCGCGATCGGTGAGCTGCGGGTGCTGCCGGAGATCCGCCGGCAGATAGGAACGCGAGCGCGGACATTCGCCCGACGTGAGCTTTCGCTGAAGCGGTATATACGTGACGTAGCAGATCTTTATGAACAAACCCTCGCCCCAACAGTGTAGTCACGTTGTCTGGATCGTGCCGGCCCTGGACTTTGGCGGGGTCGAGACCGTGTGCCAAGAGAGCGCGCCGATGCTTCGCCGCCGTGGGGTGAGGGTAACGGTGATCAATCTCGGCACGGAAGGACGTGCCGCCCGCGCCCTGGCCGCTCAGGGGACCACGGTCCATACTCTTGACGGTTCGATCAGACCGTATTCGCTAAATACGATACGTCGGATCCGCGCCGTGCTTCGTGCTGCTCGCCCGTCGCTGGTACACTGCCGTGTTGTTGAGGCGAACTGGCTGGGTGGTCTGGCGGCGCTGAGCCTCGGGATCCCGTTTGTGGTCGAGGAGGTCGGTGTTCCGCGTGGTCGATCATGGTTGGGGAATTGGCTTCGCCGGATGCTCTACGCCCGGGCGGACCGGGTTATTTCGGTCTCGAGGACGACGCAGGCTTGGTTTGAGGAGCGAGGGTACTTTTCCGGACCGGACGGACGGACCCGCGGCGTGGTGCTTTCGAACCCGGTAGATCATACCGTGTACGACCGGAGGTACGCCGCGCCGGAGTCACCGTCGCCACGCTCAATGCAACCGTTTCCGGCTGACCGCGGTGCCGTGGTTATCGGTACGGTCTGTCGGCTGGCCGAGGAGAAAGGGATCGACGTGCTTCTCGCGGCCGCGTCGATCCTTCGCGCCAAGCTTGATGCGCTTGATACGCACGAACAGATTGAGATCCGGATCGTCGGCGACGGTCCGTTGCGCAACGCGCTTGAATCACAGGCGCGTGCGTTGAAGGGGTCACCGGTTCGGGTGGTTTGGGCTGGATACGCGGAAACGGTGGCGGACTGGCTCTGTACGTTTGATATATTTGTTCTGCCGTCCCGGACCGAAGGGACCAGCCGTTCGCTTTTGGAGGCGATGGCGTCCGGGGTTGCCTGCGTCGGTACCGCGGTGGGAGATACACCCGGGCTCTTGGCCGACGGGCGCGGTGTGTGCGTAGGCTCAGAGGACCCGGCGGCACTGGCGGTCGCGCTTCGCTCACTTAGTATCGATCCGGACCGGCGGCGATCGCTGGCGTCGCGGGCGGCACGTTTTGTTCGAGAACAGTATTCTCCGGATGCGTATATTCAGCACGTAATCTCTCTGTATGACCGCGTCGTTACATAAACCACAGAAAACCCTGTTTATTTCACGGGATGGACAGCATCAGCCGTATCTGGAGTCGCTCTTCATTCCTGTTTTGGCCGGGCTTGATCGCTCCCGAGTTGCACCCGAGATCCTTGAATTTTGTCTGCCGGAGGTGGGCCGTGCCAGCAAGCGGGCGGCGGATCGCCACGATGTGCCGTTGCATACCCGGCGATATCACGGCTCGATCCTCGGGAGCATTCTCGACACGCTGATCGCGGTGGTTGTCATCCATCGGTTTATTCGTGCGCGGGGGGTCACGGTGCTGCATCCGCGCAGCCACGTGCCCGGGATCGCTGTACTGGTGGTGAAGATTGTTCATCCCACGATTCGTATCGTGTTTGACGCTGACGGTCTGATGCCTGACGAGCGCCGCGAAGCGCGGGGCTGGAGCGAACGAGCGGTGGTGTATCGGGCGCTGCGCTGGATCGAAGCAAAGCTCGTGACTCGGGCCGATGCGGTCGTTGTTCGCACACCGCAGACCGCCGAGATTCTGCGGTCCCGCACCTACCCGAGAGTGCCTGCCAATAGATTTTACGTGATACCAAACGGGAAGGACTCCACGACCTTCATGCCGTCATCGTCCTCGGCGCGGATGCGCGTCCGAAGAGAACTGGGTATCGACCCGCAGGCGTTTCTGGTGCTCTACGTGGGATCGATCGGTCCGAACTACCTTCCCCGCGAGATGTTTCGGTTTTTTGTCGCCTTGCGCGCACGAAGACCCAACGCCCATTTTTTAATGATAACAACGGACGATCGCGAGTCGCTTGTGCGCGACGCGGTCCGGGCCGGTGTGCCCGAGGCGGCGCTTACGGTGACAACGCGTTCGCACGAGGCGATGCCACCGCTCATCGCCGCGGCCGATATCGGGCTGTCGTTTCGACAGGCGGGAGTGTCTCGCGCGGCGGTCTGTCCGCTCAAAGTGGCCGAGTATCTTCTCTGTGGAGTGCCGGTTGTGACCAACGAGGGAGTCGGCGATCTCGATGCGGTGTTTCAAAGCGGAGCCGTTGGGTACCTGCTTCGTGAGTTTGATGATCGCTCGCTGACGGATGCCGTGGCGTACTGTGTCGAGAATTGTGCCGGCACCGGGCGGGAAGCGGTCCGTCGCGGCGCTCGCCGGGCCGGCCTGGCGTACTTTGATCTGCGTCGGGTTCAGGAGCGCTACGATCGGGTGTACCGGTCGCTGGGTTCGTCCGCGTGCTGAAACACATTCTTCCAGGTCTCGTACCACGAAAACAGGACATAGAGCGACCAGATGAGTTCGGGGTTATTGCCGTGCACACATTTCTTCAGTTCACGGTGATCGAGCCCGAAGGTGTCGGCGAACGTGGGGTCAGCAGTCAGGGTCAGCGGGTTCGGAAGAAAGGTATGGATCCAGTCGTGGAGCGGAAGCATAAATCCCTGCTTGCGCTGCTGGGTCAGGGCGCGGGGCAGATGTTGGGCAAGGAGTTGCTTGAGCGGGTACTTGGCTGATCCCTTGTGTACTTTTGCATGGTCGGGGAGGGTCAGGGCCGTACGGATGATCGCGGTGTCGAGGTACGGGACCCGGCCTTCTACGGCGGCGTGGGACGTGGCGCGGTCGAGTTTGACCAAGAGGTCATCGGGAAGGTACCCCGCGAGGTCGATGGCGCCGAGCGCAGAGAGGTGGCCGTCGCGAGGGATCGGTTGGCCGAGAGCCGCTCCGGTGCTTTTTTTCGTGGGTTCCTTCTCTCGCGTAGTTTTGTCTCGCGCGGTTTTGTGAGGGGAAGGCATAAGCCGATTGACAACGTCGTGTGAAGTGACGGTCGAAAGGGCGTCAAAGAATGATTGTTCGCTGGTCGCGTCTAGTGCGCGTGCACCCTTGTCGAGCCGGCGAATGGTCGTTCCGGCCAGTAACCGCGTGCGTGGCAGGATCGAGAGAAGACGGGAAAGGCCCCACCGAATTGCGCGGCGGATACTCAAGGGAACGCGAGCGAGGGCGGGGTAGGTGTCTTTGCAAAAGGTGTAGCGTGGGTAGCCCCCGAACAGCTCGTCTCCCCCTTCGCCGGCCAGTACGCACGGTATACCGTGTGACGCCGCGAGCCGCGCGATCAGAATGGCAAGCAAGGCAGACGCATCGCCGAGCGGTTCATCGTAGATAACGGGTAGCTCGGGCAGGAGCTCGTGCACGTGTTCCCGGGTGCAGGTCAGCGTGACGTGATCCGTTTTGAGATGGTTCGCTATCGCGGTGCTGGCGGCTGATTCATCGAAGGCGGCGTCTTCAAAATGGAGTGAGAACGTTGTCAGCGGGATGTGGCGGGCAGCGAGCGCGGTGAGAAGCGATGAATCAACCCCGCCGCTGAGAAAGACGCCGATCGGAACATCTCCCACAAGTCGTGTGCGCACGCTCTTTTCCAGAGCTGTGTCGAGATCCGGAGCGTTAGGCTCATCGGTCGGTACAGTATCGGTCAGGCGGCGGTACGCTTTACTGCGGAGGTCACCGTCACCGGTCAGCGTGAGGCGGTGACCGGGCCGGAGTTTGTGGACCTCGTTGTAGATGGTTCGGGGCGCGCCGATGTAGCCGTAGGTAAGGTACTGACGGACCGCGTCTTTGTTAATGGTTGCCCGGAATGCCGGATGCTCGTACAGGGCTTTGAGTTCCGAGGCAAAGAGAAACACTCCGTCGATCCACGACCAGTACAGCGGTTTTACTCCGGCCGGATCACGGGCCAGGGTGAGCGTTTTGGTGCGCGTGTTGTAGGCGGCGAAGGCAAAGTCCCCTTCAAGATCCGCCAGAACATCGTCGCCGTAGCGGTCAAGTGCCTTGAGCAGTACCTCAGTATCGGTTGAGGAGACGAACGTGATACCGTCCCGGATTAAGCGCGCCCGGATGGTCTCAAAGTTATAGATCTCACCGTTGAAGGTCAGGACGGTGTCGCCGTAGGTCATAGGCTGCACGGCGTGAGGTGTCGCCCGGTGGATGGCGAGATGCTGATGCCCGAGAAACAGCGAGTCCCGCATTACATACGTGGACCCGTCCGGTCCGCCGTGCGCCAGGGTTGCGAGCATTGCAGCACCGGTTGCTTCGCGGTCGTACGCGGGGTGTGGGGTGGCGTCTGTGAAGCCGACGATTCTGCACATAGAGAAACGAGAATTAAGAGCACGTACTTGTTTTACCCGCCTTCGGTGGCGGGTGCGGTGAGCTTGAATATACCATACGTGAAAAAGAGGTGAGCATAATTGCGGCGGTATCTGGGCGGATGCCGGCGGTGATGGTAGAATGAGGCGAACTGCACGAATGATCGGTGCTCTCGATCTTGATACGAAGTTATGAACCGAATAAGCATCTTCCTTTTTAGTACGTGCCAGGTGGTGATAGCAGCCATTCTGATAGCGCTTCCGTTGGCGATCGATCCGTCAGCGGTTTACCCGGTCGCCCTCAAGGGATTTGTTCTGCGCGGCCTTGTTGCTGTGTTGTTCGTCGTGTGGGCGCTGTGGCTGGTCAGCGACCGGCGGATCCGGGTACGTGTCTCGCCGTTGGCGTATATTCTCGGGGGATTTCTGCTTGTCGTCGGAGGCACGTCGCTCATCGGCATCGATCCGTTCGGGAGTATCTGGGGGAGTTTTGATCGAATGGAAGGATTTCTTACCCTCGCGTCGTTCGGGGTCTTTGCGTTCATTGCCAGCAACGTTCTTCAGCAGAAACGGGACTGGGTGCGAATGATCACGGTGAGCGTCGCCGTCAGCTCCGTGCTCGCCGGTATCGGGTTACTGGAATCGCTCGGGGTGATCGGTCGGATCATTCCCGGCATCGGGCCGAGCGCGACGCTTGGCAACTCGCTGCATCTTTCCGGCTACTTGCTCCTCAGTTCTTTTTTTGTGTTCTGGCTCTGGTCATTGCGTGCGTCGGGACTCGGGCGGAACATCGTGTTCGTACTGATCCTCTCGCTGCACATATCAGCACTCTTTTTCACGGCCGCCAAGGGGAGCCATCTAGCGCTCCTGGGCGGATTGTTTATAAGCGCGATCGGATTGATCGGCTCCTCCCGAACGCCCTGCTGGCCGCTGATGACGCGTCGTACGTTGCTGGCCGGCGCGGTGGGCGTTGCGGTTGCGTTGGGCTCGGTGGTCTCGCTTTATTACGTTACGCCCGCGGAGGCGCCGTGGAGTGTTGCCTCTCCCGCTGATGAATACTTCACCCGATCGGATGTGCAGACATCGTTCATCGCGCGATACGAGCTATGGCAGTTTGCCTGGTACGGCATTCAGGAGCGGCCCCTAACCGGGTGGGGACTGGATACGTTCGATCAGGCCTACGAGCGATACTACTACCCGACACTGCTGGTCTCGCGCTACGATCGTCCGCACAACGCTGTTCTGCGGTGGTGGTTTGAAGGAGGTGTCGCCGCGTTGGTGCTGTTTCTGCTTCTGATAATTGCAGCGGTCGGGTTCCTCTGGCGCATAGAACGGAACGACCCGCGCTGTATTCACGCGATCGACCTACCGATCTTCGCCGGGTTTATGGGTGCGTACGGTATTCAGAGCCTGACGTCGTACGATGACGCGTCACGGTTCTTGTTGTTCTTTCTGGCGATCGCGTATATACAGACTCAGACCGGCAGGCAGATAACGCTCACGGCTGTCGCCAAGTATCTGGTGATGTTGGTCGGACTGACGGTGATCGCGATCGTCGCGCCGTTTCATATCGACAGTGCGCGGACGCTGTACTCGCTCGCCACGATCGATGAGGTGGTGCGTGTCGACGAGGAGCGCGGCCCGCTGATCTGTTCGTCATCCCGGTCAGTTCGGTGGGTTCGGGGTGAGGCGGCGTGCGGGGAGCTTATCCCGCTGTATGAGCGCTACACGATGATCCGGTTACTGGACGGGTTCTCAACGTATGAGGAGACCCGTGAGATAATTCGAGCGGCGCGCGCGGTCGAGCGCCACGCTTCGATAACCGCCTCGACGCGACGGGCGTATCGCGCGCTGGCGCACGCGGCGATCCGTGAGCACCTGACCCGACATCCGTTTGACAACGTTCTTCGCCCTCAAGCGTTGGAGTTTTATCGTGAGGTTCGTGACGACCCGGATCTGGCGGCCGAGGCACGTACGGTGTTTCAAGAGCTTCACCGTCAGGCACCCGGCCGGGCCGCGACCTATGCCGAGTAACCCGCGGACGGATCACCCGCGACCGGGCGTAGCTATGCGTGTTGGTTTTGTGACAAATTCCTCCGGGAACACGGCTCAGTACCGTCTGCCGTGGATCAAATGCCTTGAGCAGCGTGGCTATTCAGTGACGGTTTTCTCGCCGGGCGGCGATGAGCTGCGCCGGTCGGGCGTGCGTCATATTCCGTGGGAGGTTGATCGATACGCGTCGTCGCTGCTCGGGACGTGGCGGGAGATCACGCGCCTGGCTCGCCTGTTGAAGCAGGAGCGGATCGATGTTGTTCAGTCGTTCACCCCGAAAGGAAATTTCTCCGGAACACTCGCCGCCTGGCTGGCCGGTGTGCCGATCACGGTCAGCACGGTCACCGGACTGGGGGTGCTGTTTACAAATCCCCGCCCGTCACTGCGAACGCGTCTGGTGCGGGCGGTGTTTCGGGCGGTCGTCTCTCGGTCAGGATTCCTTGTGTTTCAGAACGCCGACGATGAACGGGTGTTTGCTCGCACGCCGGCGTCCCGTCGGTATAGTATTCATGGGTCGGGCGTTGACCCCGAACGATTTCGGCCGGCCGACCCGGCTGAGCGTGCGAAGTGTCGTGAGCGGTTTGGATTTCAGACCGGGCACCACGTCTTCGTGTACACCGGTCGGCTTGTGCGCTCAAAAGGTATACTCGAGCTCTGTGCTGCAGGAACGGAGGTGATTCGTCGCGGGTATCCGCTTACGCTGGTGTGTGCCGGCGAGATCGAGAAGGAGAACCCCGATTCACTGACCGAGCAGGAGGTGGCGGCACTCACCACGGACGCCATTCAATTTCCGGGATTTCGCCGAGATGTGCGCGAGCTTCTGTGTGCCGCCGACGGGCTGGTCTTTCCGTCTTACCGCGAAGGAGTTCCCTTCCCGGTCGTGGAAGCAATGTTGATGGAGAAGCCGGTCATCACGACCGACGTGCCGGGCTGTCGTGACACGATCGAGCACAAGAAGAGCGGCCTCTTGGTTGATCGAGGGAGTGTGGCGCAGCTCACCGAGGCTCTTGTGTGGTTGATGACACATCCTGACGACGCTCGACGGATGGGGGAGGCGGGTCGCCGGCGGTCGCTGGAAGTATTTGCGCTCCCGCCGGTTCTCGAAGAGCTTGACCGGCTGTACGATGCGGTGGCGCGTCGATACAACGAGAGGCACAGATAAAGCGGCTCGGTCCGCTGTTCGGCTTTCTTTATCCACTTCTCGTGCGTCGGTAGTCTGCTACACTGGAAGGAAGTACTAGTTATGAAGACCCTGCACACCGGTCGGAACCCATACTTTTTTCGATGGACTTTTTCTCTGCCGGCCAGTACGGCTGCGGTTGTCTTTTTTGTCGCTGTAGTGATCAGCGTAGGCACACCGGGTTCGGTCGAGCAGGTACACGCGCAAAGCTGTGATGAGAGCGCAGATCTCTCGGCGACCATTGATGTCAGCGCATCCGGCGGCACGCACAGCGCCACCTTTACGAACACCTCAGATACCTGTGAGTACGAGATCGGGTTGGCGGTATACAAAAAAATCGATGAAGTGGTCGATAATCAGATCCTCTTTGAGGATAACAAAACAACGATCGCCGCCAACGACACCGCGTCGCTGAGCGTGAGTGTGCCGGACTGCGCGTATCAGATCGATGCCTTCCATGGATCGGTACTGTCGCACCTCAAGGGACAGCGGTACGGCGATGATGATCGCCTGCTTCACGCACGTCATCTCGGGGGAGTTGACCACTGTTCGCTCGGAGGGAGCGGCGGCGGACCGAGCTACGACCCGATCATCGATTCGTTTGACGCAACCGCCCTTGATATTAATGAAGGAGCGACTTCGACCCTGACCTGGGACTCACGAAACACTGAGTCGTGTTCCGGAGAGGGATTTGAGACCACGGGCGCCACAACAAACCCGGGAGACGGAGTGGTTGTCCAACCAACAACAACGACCGAGTACACGCTGACGTGTTCCAACTTTACCGGTGAAACGACATCGAAACGATTGACGATCCTTGTTACTGAAGAAGGGTATCCGTCCGTGGAGCTCGAGGCAGACCCGGTGACGGTTGAGGCGGGAATCGCGACCGAACTGAGCTGGACAAGCGAGGCGGCCGACAGCTGCACAAGCGCAAGTTTTGACACGGAGGGTAAGACAAACGGCAGTATCTCTTTCGTGCCCGAGGGAGGCGCGTCGTATCCGTATACCGTTACGTACGCGATCACCTGTACCAATCCCTGGGGTGAAGTCTGGGACACGGCGTCGGTGACCGTGGTGGAGCCGGGTTCAACGTTCGATGTGGTCATTGAAGGGCTCGAGACCTTGAACGAAAACAACGTGACCGCAGCGCTTACGGCGGATCCGAGCGAGATCGAAGAAGGTGAGGAGGCGGAGCTGCGGTGGAGCTCGACGAACGCGATCGCCTGTGAGGGAATTGGTGGCGGGCAGGTGACCTCGGGGGTTGTGCGCGTGGCACCGAAACAGACAACCGGGTACGAGGTGGTGTGCACCGACGCGTTTGGTGAGAGCGCCCGCGCTGCGGCGAAGGTGACCGTACGCGCGAGCGAGCCGGCCGCCGATCCGGTGTCTGAAACGGAAGACGCACCGGAGGGTGATGATGAGGAAGACGAGGATGGCGGCGAAGCACAAACACCGTCCGGCAGTGGAGGCGGGAGCGTGGCGGAATCGGAAGAGGCACCGAGCGGGGGAGGTTCGGGCTCCGCGGGCGCCCCTGCGCCGAGTGCTCGCGAAGGTCTCGAGCGACAGCTGACCGAGGGGGTAGAGATGGTTCGGGGATTTGCTATCGGAGCCGGCCGACAGGTACGGGAGCTCATTGAGACACCCGAGGGTACTGCGGTGGCGAAGACGGTGGCGACCGCGGGTGTTGCCGCCGGCGGAATTGCCTCGCTCTCGGCGCTGTTCCTGGCCCCGTTGACGGTCGGCGAGATCTTCCTGATCCCGCTGCGTCTCTGGTCCCTGATCCTTTCGTTGTTCGGCCTAAAGAAAAAGTATCGACCGTGGGGAACAGTGTACGACAGTGTGACCAAGCAGCCGCTTGACCCGGCGTACGTTGTTTTTGAGAATACTGATGGCGAAGAGGTGGCGACCTCGATCACGGATCTTGACGGACGGTATGGATTTCTTGCTCAAAAAGGAACGTACCGCATTGTGGCGAACAAAACAAACTATCGGTTCCCGTCGGAGAAGTTGGCCGGCCGGAGCGGTGATGAGCTCTACAGTGATCTGTACTTCGGTGAAGAATTCGCAATCTCAAAGGACGGTGAGGCGGTCATAAAGAACATTCCGCTTGACCCTGAACAATTTGATTGGAATGAATTCCAGAAACGGGATCAAAAACTGATGAAATTCTTCTCGAAGCGTGACGTTGCGTGGAGTAGATTTGTGACGACGCTCTTTTATATCGGATTTGTTTTTGCGGTGATCGCGGTCTGGATCGCGCCGGCACCGTATAACGCGGTCATTTTCGGTCTGTACGTGGTGATACTCGCGCTGCGTTTCTTTGGCCTGCGACCACGAGCATACGGACACTTGGTTGATGACGAAACCGGTGTGCCGCTTTCGTTCGCGATCGTTCGGGTCTTCCAGGAAGATCAGGAGCACGAGATCACCCACAAGGTGTGTGATGAGTACGGACGCTTCTACTGCTTGATTCCGAAGGGCCGGTACTATCTCAAGATCGAGCGCAAGAACAGCGATGAGTCATACAGTCACGTACACACGACGCCGATCATTAACGCGCGCAACGGTATTATCAAAGGTACGTTTGAGGTGTAGGGGCAAGAAAGAGGGGGTAACAGCCGTTCTGTTCTATCGGTTTCCGGCGCGGCCGTTGCGTCGTGGGGCGAGTGATGCGCGGCGGATGTGGTCGCTTTATACTCCGTACTTCGTATTCGTACTACGTCCGTTTGGTATGACGGCGACCGGGTGTGGTAAAGAGAGGGCGTTTGGGGAAGAACGAGAAAAAGTGATATAGTAGCGAACACTATGACCAGGCACAATGTATACGTCACTGCGCTACGCTACGGGCTGATCGGGCTGGTGTTCGTGGTACCGTTCGTGGCGCTGATCGTGACGAACTCACTGTTTTATCCGTTTATTACCGGCAAAGCGATCGCTTTTCGGGCTCTCGTGAGCGTGCTGGTCGGCGGCTGGTTGATTCTGGCGTGCCTTGATCCGGATGCCCGACCGAGGCGATCCCCCCTTCTCTACGCTTTTCTCGGGTTTGTGGCGGTGGTCGGGGTTGCAAACCTGTTCGGGGTCGATCCGGTTCAGAGTGTGTGGTCGAACTTCGAGCGGATGGAAGGGTTTGTCACGGTCCTGTTTTTGTTGGGCTTTGTCCTTGTGACCAGCTCGCTTCTGAGCAGTGAGCGACTGTGGGGAGCCTTTTTTCATATATCGATCGGGGTCGCTCTTATCATCGGTGTTTACGCGCTGAGCGGTGACTCGGTCCGGAGCAGTAACCTGCTCGGCAACTCGATCTATCTGGCGATCTATATGTTGATCCATGCCTTTCTGGCCGGGTTGTACCTGGTTCGAACCTGGGGAGCAAACATCTGGATAACCCTCGGGTACGGCGTAGTCATTGTGTGTACCACGATCGTGATGGTGTTGACCGATACGCGCGGGACCGCGATCGGGTTGCTTATAAGTCTTTTGGTGATGGCGGCGTGCATCGCGTTTCTTGAGCGCCGCCGGCTCGTCCTGCGGCGGGTTGCCCAGGGAGGGGTCGTCGCGGGTATTCTTGTGGTTGGTGTTTTCAGTGCGGCGCTCGCCGTAAACAATCTCGCGCCGGAGATCCGTGATGAAAGCCAGATCGTTCAGGCGGTGAATCGCACGCCGCTTATCGGCGAACTGGCGACGATCGACCTGGTGAGCGTGAACAGTGCTACAACCCGGTTTTATATTTGGGGGCTCGCGTGGCAGGGTTTTCTTGAGCGGCCGGCTCTCGGCTGGGGGCAGGAGAATTTTACGTACGTCTTTAATTCCTTTTACGATCCGATCCTGGTCGAGCGTGAACAGTGGTTTGACCGGGCACACAATACGTTTCTCGACTGGCTCACTGCTGCCGGCGCGCTCGGTTTTCTCACGTACGTTTCGCTGTACGTTGTGTTGCTGTGGCTGCTCTGGCGTGATCCCGAAGATACTTGGACGCTCTATGAGAAAATCGTCCTGACCGGATTGATCACAGCCTACGCGGTCCACAACCTTTTTGTATTTGACAGTTTGACCAGTTATATCCTGTTCGGGGCGGTGATGGCGTACGTGATCTCACGGACAACGTCTTCCGACGCGCGGCTTTTTGGCCGGCTTCCGGCGGTCCCGGTCCTGCCCGCGTATGCCCTCGTTACGCCTGTCTGCGTTCTTATCGTTGCGGGCGCGATCTATGTCAGCGCGTACAAACCGCTGATGGCCAGCACGTCACTGATCGAGGCCCTGACGCATATCAGTGCCGTTCGTTACGACCGGGGACTTGAATCGTTTGAGCGCGCCCTCGATTGGTCTGATGGCACAACCGGCACGCAGGAGATCCGGGAGCAGTTGATGGTGAAGACGTCTGAAGTGGCCAGCACCGCGCCGGATTCCGAGATCAGCAATGCCTTTATTTCGTTAGCAAACACCGAGATGGAGCGGCACCGTGAGTCGTTTCCGGGCCAGACCCGCCCGTATGTTCTCTGGAGCTCGATGCTGGCGGATTTGGGTGATCACGTGCGCGCCGAGGAAGCCCTTGAGTTGGCGCGGCGGAACTCTCCGAGCAAACAGTTGATCCATTTTTATCGTATGGAGCTTGCCCTTGATCAGGGCAAGTACGAGGAAGCCGTTGAGGCGGCCCGAACAGCCTACGAGCTTGACCCGACCTATCACGAGGCGATTATTCGTTACGCGACGGCGCTGCGCTTCGCCGGAAACGAAACCGAGGCAGACGAGGTTCTTGCAGCCTTAAGCGACGGCGGACTGTTCAACGAGCGGCTTCTGCGCCCGTATATGGAGCGGGGAGAGTACGCGGCGGTGATCGCGGTGCGCCGTCAACGGGTCGAGATACTTTCCGAGCAGCTCGAGAATGCTTCAGAGAGCGATCGACCGCGTGCGGTCCAGCGAGTCCTTCAGGAGCAGGTGCTTATTTCCTCGACGTACGCCCAGATGGGACAGATCGCAACGGCGATCCGACTTCTCGAAGAGCTCAAGACCGTCTACCCGTCGTATCGTGCGCAACTCGACAAGTTTATTGAGGAACTGCGATCGGGCAACTAACCGTTGGGCTATGGACATTCGGACAAACGTACCGCTGGCGCCGTTGACAACATTTCGGGTCGGCGGACCGGCCGAGGTATTGGTGTCGGTGAAAACCACTGACGAGCTTCGTCAGGCCGGTGTGTACGCAAATGAGCAAGCGTTGCCGATCACCGTGCTTGGTGGCGGATCGAACGTACTTATCGATGATGCCGGAATACCGGGTGTCGTTATTCAAATTCTGATCCGGGGAACGGAGTGGGAACGTGACGGTGATGATACTGTCGTGATCGCCGGCGCCGGTGAGAGCTGGGACACGTTGGTCGAGCAGGCGGTGGATCGCGGGCTGTGGGGGATCGAAAATCTCACCGGTATCCCGGGCAGTGTCGGAGCGGCCCCGGTTCAGAACATCGGGGCGTACGGCGTGGAGCTGAGCGATGTTCTTGAGTGGGTCGAGGCGGTCGACACGACGACCGGCACCGGCAAGATATTTCAGGCAGCTGAGTGCGGGTGTGCGTATCGCTGGAGTTATTTTAAGTCACCCGAGGGACGCCGCTGGACTATCACTCGGGTTGCGCTGCGGCTCTCAAATGAACCCAACCCGAAGCTTTCGTACAAGGATCTCGCGGAGCACTTCGCCGGTCACTCGCCGGACACCGTCGCCCCGAAGCTCGTCGCTATCCGCGAAGCTGTACGTGCCATACGAGCGGGAAAGTTCCCGGATCTCAGCGCGCTTGGAACCGCGGGAAGTTTTTTTACCAATCCGATCATTCCGCGTACGCAGCTTGCCAAACTTCTCGAGCGGTATCCGGAGCTGCCGTACTACGAGCTCGAAGGAGTGACGGGAGAAGGCGAGGAAGGGCGAGTGAAGGTTTCAGCTGCCTGGATCCTTGATCGCGTATGCGGTCTTAAAGGGTATAGGCGCGGACCGGTTCGTTTGTTTGAACGCCAGCCGCTTGTACTGGTAGCCGAGCCGGGAGCGCGGGCCGCCGATATTCGGGCGTTGGCTGACGATGTTCAGGTGCGGGTTACAAACGCAACGGGTATTGAACTCGCCCGCGAGGTTCGGTATCTGCCGGAGGAGGCAGAGTCAGAGTAGCCCCCGTGCCGGATGTAATACGAGGAAAAGCTGAGTGGATCAAAACGGCTAAAAGCAGCGGTTTTGACCTCCGCTAAACACTAAGCGCTAGAGTGCTTAGTGTTTAGATAGACCTGTGGGAGGTAGGTCGGTGACTTGATCTCGGATTACATCCCGGGTGGAAATAAACTCATAGTGGGTAATTTGATATACTCAGAGCTATGTCCAAAAATAATACGAACGGAAACCGCGCTTCCGCTGAGCCGTGGCAGGCGCACGGGGGCGACCTGAAAGATCTGATTCACCCGCAATCCGATCATCTTCGTGATCGCGTTGCGCGTGCACGCCGCATCATTCTTACGTCCCGCCAGCTCTGCGATCTTGAGCTGCTCCTGACCGGCGGGTTTTCGCCGCTGGAGGGATTTATGGACGAGGCAACCTACCGAGGCGTGGTAGACGAGATGCGCCTTCCCGACGGAACACTTTGGCCGATGCCGATTGTTCTCGACGTCGCGGGCGATGAGGTGAGCGCCGGCGAAGAGGTGGTGCTCTGTGATAGCTACAACAAGCCGCTGGCCCTGCTGCAGGTTACGTCGGTCTACACACCGGACAAAACCCGAGAGGCGATGCGGGTCTACGGAACCGAGGACCGTACTCATTTTGGCGTGGCGTATCTTTTTGATAAGACCGGACCGGTGTATCTCGGCGGGTCGGTGATCGGTCTCGCTCTTCCGGAGTATTTTGATTTTACGGAGTACCGACTGACGCCGCGGCAGCTCCGGGAGCGGTTTCGGGAACGGGGCGTTACACGGGTAGTCGGGTTTCAAACCCGTAATCCGCTGCATCGTGCCCACCACGATCTGATCCGCCGCGCCGCGCGCGATCACGATGCATTGGCCCTGGTTCATCCGTCGGTCGGGGTAACCAAAGACGGAGACATTGATCACATTACACGCGTGAAGGCATACAAGGCGCTCCACGAGAACTATCTTTCCGATATTGCAGAACTTTCGCTCCTACCGCTGGCGATGCGTATGGGCGGACCGCGCGAAGCGCTTTGGCACGCTATCATCAGAAAGAACTACGGCTGTACGCATTTTATTATCGGCCGCGACCACGCGGGGCCGGGGACAAACGCGTCCGGCGAACCGTTTTACGGCGACTACGATGCGCACGCGCTTGTTGCTCAGTATTCGACCGAGCTCGGTATCGAAGTAGTGCCGATGAAAAAAGTTGTCTATGTCGAGGAGAAGCAGGCCTTCCTTCCGGAAGACGAGGTCACACCGGGGCAGTCTGTGAAAGAGCTGTCGGGGACGGAGGTGCGCCGCCGGCTTGCGACAAACGAGGATATCCCCGAGTGGTTTTCGTTTCCGGAGGTGGTCTCGATCCTGCGTGCGCAAAATCAGCGGGCGGTGCCGCGCGGCGCGGTTATCTTCTTCACCGGATTATCAGGCTCCGGAAAAACAACGATCGCGCGCAGTCTTGCCGCTGAGATCCGGGAGCGGTTTGATCGGAACGTGACCGTGCTTGACGGGGACGTGGTTCGCGAAAATCTCTCGAAGGGATTGTCCTTCTCGAAAGAAGACCGGGATATTAATGTCGAGCGGATCGGATTTGTGGCGAGCGAGGTGGCCAAGCACGGCGGTATTGCTATCTGTTCGGCTATTGCTCCCTACCGCGCCGCACGGGAGGCGAACCGGCTCCGGGTCGGGTCGCAGAGTGCGTATATCGAGGTATACGTAGCGACACCGCTGGCGGTGTGCGAAGCGCGGGACGCGAAAGGGCTGTACGCCAAGGCGCGCCGGGGTGATATTCCGAATTTTACCGGTGTATCTGATCCGTACGAGGAACCGCAGGCTCCGGAGGTGACGATCGATACCGATTCTCAGGACCGAGCGGCCTGTGTCAGCGAGATCATTGCCTGCTGCAGGGCGAACGGTGTGTTCGGGACGGATGAGTAACGGTTTTTCGGGATCGGACCGCGTTGGTTGAAGAAGCCGCACGGAGCGTGTATGCTGGTGTAGATATGCTGAATACGATCAAGAAACTATTTGGAGACGAGAGTACGCGGACACTCAAGCCCTTGTGGCCGATCGTGACCCGTATCAACGAGCTGGAAGCCGGTATACAGGCCCTTTCGGACGACGAGCTTCGCGCGAAAACCGACGAGTTTAAGCGGCGATTGAACCCGCCTGAAGGCGAGTCAAAAGGGGCGAGGGAGACGCTTGATGACATTCTTCCCGAAGCGTTTGCGGTGGTACGAGAAGCCGCTCGGCGTACCCTCGGTGAGCGACACTTCGACGTACAGCTCCTCGGTGGTATCGTGCTGCACCGCGGTAACATCGCCGAGATGCGCACCGGTGAAGGAAAGACGCTGGTCGGAACGCTCCC
>JBBDHZ010000022.1:0-8432 GCA_040880645.1 Minisyncoccota bacterium | reverse complement strand
GGCCGGAGCCGCGATAGCGCTCGTAGCCGAACGCCGAAGGCGCACGCTGCTCAAACAAAACCGCTCGGCCCAGCACCAAAGCCCTTGATGCCGGCAGTCACACGTGTGGACAAAGCAGCATGGCAACGTTCGGCAGTCACCGGCACCGTCCAGATCGAGTCCCAGCGACACGAATCACAGCGCGCGTCGGGGTGTCGGACCGAAGCAGGTTGGGGCGCGTCATTAAGCGCACAGGACACGCCCTCCTGAGCGACTTCGCTCGCCTGTGCGTCTCGACCCATCCAACGGCGTTGAAGATCGAAATGCCTAAACGCCGGTGCATGGGGTGGTGTGACAGACCGGTGGCTCGGACGATGTCCTTGGCGGCTCCGGTGTCGGCCGCCGGAGCATGCTCGTGTTTGTTAGCCGATCTCCCCGTGAAGTCAAAATTTTGCCTCGGCCTCCCCCCGTCCTATTTTCCGATTTCACAATAGACAATTTGTTGGTGTGATTTCCGAACGCCCATTCCCTGACACTACCGTATCGATCGGGGAATCAAGCTCCTGTGCTCCCTTGCTAACCATCGGATCAATGCAACTCGTAAATCCACCGCTGTTTGAAGTAGATCAGCCGCATCTTTTTCTTCGACTACACCCGTGCGATCGTACATCGCGTGCCCGCGTTTGCGAGAGGCAATTTCAATCAAGTCAGAGATCTCCGTGTAGTCTTTGCCAAGACAAAGTGGCAGTGCTTCGATGGTTTTTTTGTGGTGACCCTGACCTTTCATCACCGCGTAGCCGCTCGACCGCAAGGCGATTGTGCAGAGATTTAGAGCAGCGTCGTAGGCATGCATAAACTGACCATCAACACTTAATCCCGAAACGGATGCATCGCTGATCTCACGATCGACAACTGCAAACAATTGCGTGATTTCGGCCAATGTAGGCGTCGATTCTTTAAGCCAGTGGCTGCGTCTCCACTCATCCAAGCTCATCGAAAAACTCCATTTCGGTTGCGGCTGCATCCTCCGTGAGGACGAAGCTTTTTGGATTATTCACGACATCGATTGCGAACGGGTCTCCGCTGCGAAACTTCTCGCTGAACGTTTGCGTTGAATAGATCGTTGGATTCACTTCACGACCGAGTACAGACTGCATTTTCTTTATGGATTGAGTAATTTCCTTTTGCGAGACATCTCCAATTACCATCAGATCAATGTCACTTTCTTGATTCTGATCAAATTTTGCCACAGAACCAAAGACGAATGCGAAGCGGATTTTCGTAGCGTGAGGTCGTAGCAAATCCGTGATAACGGCTTCTCGTTGAAATCCTCCTCTTCGCTCACGCTCATCGATGAGTCCCTTGATTTCAATCAAAACATGGATGCACGGCTTGTAGTCTGTGAATGGTCCAGTTCCAGCAGCACAGAGTATTCTCTCCAGTTTTTGTGCCAAGCAATTGTCCCAAGATATACTCCCGGAAACAATTCTGTCAGCCAGTACTCGCGCCGCTGGGAATGTTCGCTGGGATGTTTCCTCGATCCATTCGCGGAACAAATCGGCGTGCCGGTCCACAACGGAAGAGAGCGCAAAAACGGCCGCTCGGGAAATTGCATCGGTTTCAGCGGACACCATCGACAGCAGAAGTTTTGCGACTTCCTCCGATTTGACCGCACTTTCTTCTAGTGCGTATGCAACAGATCTTCGAACTCGTTCGTCTTCCGTAACATCTGCCAAGATGTTCATCAACAACTGCTGTAATTGCAGATTACTCGCGGCAACGTGTTCCAAAGCAATCGCGCAGGAGGCTCGCAATTCAGGCGGCTCAGATCGATCTTCGAGCCGCGCCCGCACTTCGTCAGCAAAAGATTGCTGTTCCCGATCAATCGAACCAATAGCTCTTACGGCAGCGGACCGAATAGATGTTGACCTCTCGGATCGCAACACATTCAACAGCAGTCCGAGGATTGTCTTTCGATGCTCCGAATCGCCGTCAAACAGCGTAGAGAAACGCATTTGATGGATGATCGCTTCTTTCGCTTTGTTGTTGACGCTTGGCTTTTTCAACCAGGCGGCCGCCTGCTTTTGCCATTGGTCAAACTTGTTCGCAAACAAAGGGAGGTTCGGAAAATAGTGAACTTCCTCGTATTCCCCCACAGTCATGCTTCGCTTCAAGACTGGTGATTTCGATTCGTCATCAGACGAGCTGAGTTCAAATGACTGCGGTCCATGAGCTGAATACACAAGCATCCGATAGTGGCGTTCCGGAAGGTCTCGTTTGGCAGTTGCAAGGATTGCGTCCTTGGTCTCTGTCGCAGCCTGTTCGTAACGTGTCCCGGTAAGCATTCGGAGCGCGTCGAACACCTCCATTGTCACACCCAACCACGGACTGCGCCCAAGCGAATGAAGGGAAGCGAAAATGCCTTGAATGAAACTTCGGTCCGAAACTGTCGCTCCATCGGCAAGGCACTTGATAGCCAACAACTCACCGCGACAAAGAAAGCGTCCCGTCGGATCACAGTCATCGACAATCAGCTTTAGCAAGTCTTCCGCCGGACTTGGACTCACTTGTGCGGCAACCAAGCGAGTGACTTCGGACCACTCAGGATGGAAAAGGTTCGGGCGTATGATCTGTGCCAGGCCCGCGTAAAGAGGGTCAATGTTGGATTCTTCGATCAAACCAATTGCCGCGAAGTACTCTTGCATCGTCCGGTGGGTAAACGCGAAGACGCTGGGCAGTCGTTCGTCAAGCAGACCCGCGCGTGCAGAAATAAAACGCAGGATCGGGTCGGCCTGTTTCTTTGCCGTCAAAGGATCGAAACCAAGTCGATTGCAAAGAGTGTCATACAAATGATCGATGACCCACCAACGGTGTGCAGTAAACAATCCCGCTCTTTGCATTGCCAGTGCGAGCTCAGCGATCAACCATCTCAGCTCGCGAGTGTCGAGGTCGATGTTTCCTATTTCACGGAATCCATGCTCTTTACGCTTGCTCTTCTCCCAGGAATCCAAAAAGACTTCCGTAACTTTTTCGTACAAGTCGACCCGTCTGCGCGGAAGAGCGTAGCCCCGAGCTTTGCACATAACAATCAAGATCGTCAAAATCAGTGGGTTGCCAGCCAATTGGCGTACACGAGGGTTCTCAAAGATGGAATCCGTTAGGTTCTCTTCAATTTTATTCGCAGACTCGTGCTTAGAGTTGGACAGAATAGTCGACCATTTAGAGATTGCTTCCCGAATTTGATCGTCTCCATATTCCTGCAACTCCACCCTCTGGAAGTCCAATTCCTTCCAGGGTGATTCATCAAAGCCGCTCAGACGCGATGTGACTACATATCGCTGGTTTGGGAAGCACTGAACAAAAGCCTTGATCGCCTCAATCAACCTGGAACGCAGGCTGCCCGACCGCCGAACACCTGTCTCGGCGGCGTCTGAGCCAGGCACTTCGTCCAGCCCATCGAACAACGCCAGGACGGTTCCGGGAGCTTGACGGAGTTGCCGTTCCAATGGCTCAACGATATCAAGGCATTCCATCGACTCCGCTTGGGAAACGACCCAGTCGAGGATTGTAAGGTCCGGCTGTTCGGACATTGCCAAGGCAAATTCGGGAAGCCGGACAACGATCGGTAGATCCATGGCATCCAAGCCATCCGTCGCGATCTCAGTTGCCAAGAATTGAACCAAAGTCGTCTTGCCAGCCCCCGGCACTCCAAGAATGACCGTCCGCCGATGCGACTTAATCAGGTCAATTGCCGGAGCAAATTCATTGCTTCCGCGAGACTCGCTCGAGCAGATGTCCAAGTCTCCGTCCTGAAGGTGCGTTACCCGAGATGCGTCGCTTCCCGCCGGGGGAACATAAAAGGTGTTTAGCGGTTGTCGTTGGAATTCCGCGAACCCCAGCCCAGCAAGCGATTTAACGAGGTGTTTCTCCTGCATCCTCTGCCTGTATCGCTGCAGCACATTCATGCCGCTCAGACTCTCTTCGTCCAAACCCAATGCGGCCGCAATCTTCCTGCGAGTTTCAGGCCGGATACTCCCAGTGTTTCCACCGAAAATCCGATTAATTTGAACGCGTGATACACGGGATCGCTCTGCCAATTCGACTTGGCTAAGACCCCTTTTTTCCGCGATTTCCCGTAGAATCAGACCAAAATCGTCTTTTTGCATAAGAGCCTCTTGACCTTGCGGCCCAGTCAGATAGATTTACACAAAATGTTACACGCGATACACCAAGGCTACTTTCGTGGAAATTGTAGCACAAAGTTTCGCCGCAATCAATAGCACGTTGCATCGCAAGGGACGCTGGTCTGAGCGATTGCTTACTTCGTTTCAACAACCCAGCTGGAGTAGACCGTGCGTGATGAATTTGTGAAGCATTCCGACCTCGTGGCGTTTGCCGACAGTTCGGTGAACCTCAAACGCGATGATGCCAAGGAATATCGTGAGCAGGTCAATCGCCTCCGCACCAAGATGGAAGCGTTCATCAAGGAGAATCCGAATGTCGGTCTCAGAAAAATGCTGCTCTCAGGCAGCCTCGCGAAAGGGACTTCTCTCAAGTCACTCAATGACATCGACGTAGCGATTCACGTAACGTCGCCTGACGCGCCGACTGGCGAAACTGATTTGCTCGATTGGTTGGTCGAGCAACTCCGCAAAGTGTATCCGAACATGAACGCGGATCAGATCAGTCGAGGTAACCATTGTGTTCGGATTTCGTTTCGTGGCAGCGGTCTGGATGTCGACGTGGTGCCAATTTACGAAATTGCCGATGACCCGCTCGGTCGAGGCTACCTCTATGCGAGTGAATCGGGCAAGCGCGTGTTGACCAGCATTCGGAGGCACTTGGAGTTTATCAGAAAACGCAAACAAAGTTGCGATACCTACTACGCTCAGATGATTCGCTTCGCAAAGTATTGGTCGGCGAAACGTAAGAGCGTGATAGGCGATTCATTCCGCTGCAAGTCATTTCTGGTCGAATTGATAATGGCCAAGCGACTCGATTCCGGTGCGGTCCTGTCGAACTATCCAGACGCACTCGAAGAATTCTTCGCTTACATCGTGCAAACACGACTGTCCGAACAAATCGCATTCACAGACTATTTCAAGGCCAGTGAGATTCCTCAACGAAGTCAGGATGTCATTGAAGTCTTAGACCCGGTGAATCTCCAGAACAGCATTGTCTCAATCTACAGCCAAGCTGATCGCGACACGCTGGTTAATCAGGCAGAAGAAGCGCTCGATGCGATTTCTGAAGCACGTCACGCGACCACAAAGGGGCGTGCGGTGGACTGCTGGAAAGAAGTTTTTGGCCCAACATTTCAGGTTTGATCATGTCTACATTTTCGTTCACACATTCTGCAACTTTTACTGTCACTCACGCCAAGCATCTCGCGTCGAAAATTGCGGCTGACTTGAATGCGTGCAGTCGACTGCATGGCCGACCCGCAATATCTCAGGTCGAATCATATAACGAAGAGTTGATCGAGCTACTAAGGTATGGCTATATCAGTCGCTACGAATTCGGGTTCAAACGCGATGAGAAGCGTGTGTTGAGTTGGTCTTACGAAGTGGCTTCGTCTGGCAACATCGAGACAGATGATCGTGCTGGGAAGATGTCAGCGTATGTTGACCTGAGTGGCACGACGTTCTTCAACTTTGTCTGGTACAGCAGCAAGCACAACAGCATGTCAATTGATGAGCAAGCGACATTTGACAGCACCCATCCCGTTAATCGAACAACGGGAGATCCGCCTAGCGACGGAGCGGGTTACTGGAGCGGAACTGAGAAAAACTACTCGTCGGGAGGCACTGGCGTGTCCCGTCGATCATTTAGGAGCTATTTACACTAATGCAAAACAATTTGACTGATGGCATTTTTGACGACGTGCAAGAATTTCCAGATGCGGAAGTGAAGCGTCGATTTGAACGGCTTATTGGCCTCGATAGCGTCAAGGACCGACTTGTAAAGGAAGCGATGATGCGGCTCCAGCCGACCTCACTGGATGCTTGGTCACAACGGCATTTCAATGAGTCCTTGCCTGCGTTGAAGTTCTTTCAACGTCGTCCGCCCTTGTTCATCCTTGCGGGAGATGTGGGGACAGGAAAAACCGAGTTAGCTGAAACGTTTGGCGATGCTGTGGCGAGAAAGGCTGGCATCACGATTTTTCTTCATAGCTTAAGTCTTACCGCAAGAGGAACTGGAGCAGTTGGCGAAATGACTCGCCTGATCTCGTCAGCATTTGGGATCGTAAAATCGCAAGCATCTTCCCTCGCTGATGGCCAGTCTGCATCGGCGGGCCATATCCTGCTGATTGACGAGGCTGACGCACTTGCGCAGTCACGAGAGTCAGCACAGATGCACCACGAAGATCGAGCGGGAGTGAATGCATTGATTCGCGGCATCGACGACTTGGCCGAAGGGCGACGGCCTGTATTGGTCGTGATGTGTACCAATCGTCTCAGTGCCTTGGACCCTGCGGTAATGCGACGCGCTGCGGCGTCGTTTGAATTCACTCGGCCCAATGCTGACCAACGGCGCATGGTGCTTCGCCTTGCTTTTCCAGAGTATGTCTGCTCCGAAGCAGACATGAACCATGTAGTTGAATTGACGGGTGAAAGCAGTGGAGCCAGTATTGGCTTCAGTTTCTCTGACATCACACAGCGACTGGTACCAGCCGTAATTTTGGCCGCATATCCAGACCACGCTGTCACGGCTGACTTGATCAAGTCGGTCGCATCAACAACAAAGCCTACACCGGCGTTTGCGGAGGAATAGATGAAAAAGGCAAATACAGTCGATCTTGCTAGACTTTTCAAGAGTCGGCAAAAAGCGACCGAAGCGGCCCAAGATCTTAATCGTGAATTTGCAGTCCACCAAGGAACGAAGGGAGAGGCAACCGAGACCTCGTGGATTCATCTTCTTCGAGAATACCTTCCAAACCGGTATGCCATCGAACGTGCGATGGTGGTCGACAGCAACGGTGACGCGAGTCAGCAAATCGACATTGTTATTTTCGACCGCCAGTACACGCCGTTCGTGATCAACTTTGAGGGCCTCGTTTATATACCTGCGGAAAGCGTCTATGCAGTATTTGAGGTCAAGCAAGACATCTCCAAAGAGCACATCGAGTACGCATCAGAAAAGGTCCAGTCGGTGAGACGACTGGTGCGAACCTCGGCACTGATTACAGACCACACAGGAACCGAACGCAGAAAGGCGCTCTTCGAGATTCCCGCCGGAATTCTTGCGCTTTCATCATCTTGGACACCAAGTCTCGGAGAGTCGTTTGAAGAATTCATCAGAAAAAGTTGGGAAACGGAACATAAACGAATACACCTCGGCTGTGCCTTGTCATCAGGCGGTTTTCGCGTCGTCAACGAAAAAGGAAAACTCACGATCGAAAAGAGCGATCCAGAGGCCAGCTTAATGTATTTTCTAATGTCCCTGTTCAAAAGTCTTCAACCGCTGGGCACTGTTCCGGCAGTCGAAATGAATGAATACCTGAAGTGGATTGAGTAATCGTTATTAAGGCAGTGATTGTAGCCAGCGGATCAGTTGGGGAACATCGAGCCTCAAGAGAAAAGAACCTTTCGGAAATACGTCGTGAGAGCGCGACGTCAGAGTTGCCGCGTGATGCGGAAGCCCATTCGTACCCCAGGCGATTTGCACGATCCGCCACTTTCTGAAGTTGAGGTAAACCGTCGCGAACAAAGCTGATTGAATTTTTCCACTGATCGCAGTCCTAGTGTATTATTGTGTATTCGGGTCGGCGCTACGTCGATGACGAACAACATCGCGTGAGTCGTTTTCCCATATCGCTGCTTTGATGCACCCGAGTCGGAGAAAAAAGAACCCGTGGACCCTTTTTTGAATCTGGATTCAAATTTGCTGCTCCGGTGGCCGACACCGAAGCAAAACTGCCGCGCATATTTGTTCCGTCGGTCGCATCGACCTCCAGCAGCGATGGTGGGTCACTAGACGGTGTCACTGCCATCGCTCCGGCGACGGTCCTGCTCATTGACTGGTTCGCTCTCACGGAGCTCGACAGCCACCAACCGCGGCGACTCGGCCTCGGCAAAGCATTTTCGCCATTTGTAGAACGAAGCGACGGAAACGTCGTTGTGACTACAGAAGGATTTGACCGTTTGACGCTGTGGGTCGAACGATTCGAGCAGCTGGCGCCACCACTGGCGCAGTTCAGGGTCGGGACTTCGGGACATGGGCTTCTCCTAAACGGGAATAGAAACCCGCCAGCCTACGCCGCCCGTCAAGAATGGTTCTGGTGTACGCTTACGCTGAGGGGGAATCCACCGACCGCAGTTCGCACCATCTGCAAGTGCAGTCAAAGCGAGGATGCCCAAGTCACTTACGGCGTCCTGCGAAGGGCTGCGTTCGTGACCAAGGACGAACCGTCCTGAGTCACGACTGTATGCCGTGCGATCGGCAAGGTCATC
>JBBDHZ010000021.1:0-1521 GCA_040880645.1 Minisyncoccota bacterium | reverse complement strand
CTGTCGTTTACACATAAGTTTTGACGAAACCGGGGGGATTGGAGGGAGGTTTGGCACGGGATTTGCGCATGCTCACTGACGGAAGTTTCAACTGTCAGTTTGGCATGGAGCAGCGCGATGGACCATGGAATCGGACCGGAACTGGATGGCATTGACCTGGGGGACGAACGCTTGAATCGACGCAGCAAGGTGATCCTCGAAGCACTCGCAGCTTCACCACAAGTGAGCATCAACGCTGCCTGTTCAGGCTGGAATGAGACGCTGGCTGCGTATCGATTCTTCGACAATCCCGCAGTCGAAGCGGAGAAGATTCTCGCGCCGCATCAGGTAGCCACGAAGCAGCGCATTCAGGCTCAGCCGGTGGTGCTGATCATTCAAGACACCACCGAACTGGACTTCACCTCACATCCTCCCCAAGACGCCGGGTGCCTAAATAAGCCGGATCGATTCGGGTTTTATGATCATACTTATTTAGCAATCACTCCCGAGCGGCTGTGCCTGGGAGTGGTGGGTGATGAGCAGTTTGAGCGAACCCCGGAAAGCCTGGGGAAGACCGCTGAGCGTGTGAACTGGCCGATCGAAGACAAGGAAAGCTTTCGCTGGTTGACGGGATATCGCGTCGCTTCAGAGCTGGCTAGGGAATGCCCCGACACACAGATCGTCAGCGTGGCGGATTGTGAAGCGGATCTCTACGACATCTTCGTCGATGCCCAGGAGCAGGAAATTCCCGCCGAATTTGTGATTCGTGCCAAGGCGAACCGGTCGATTCCCGAGAAAGATCCCACGGGCGGACCGGCAGCTTACCTGAAGGTGCAGGACGAAGTACGGGCTTCAAAAGTTCGCATTCGCAAAACGATCGAACTCCCGCAGACCCCCAAGCGCGAGGCTCGTACCGCGACACTCGAAATCCGGGCGATGAGCGTGACAATCAAGCCGCCACATGCCCGTTCACGCCTGCCGCAGGTGACCTGCAACGTGGTGTTGGTGGAAGAGGTGCACGGTCCCGGGGATGGCACGGATCTCAGCTGGCTGTTAATCACGACGCTGCCGATCAAGACGATCGTAGAGATTGAGTTAATCATTGATTATTATGTAGCGCGATGGATGATCGAAGTTTACTTTCGGACATTAAAGACGGGCTGCAAGGTGGAAGAGATGCAGCTGGAAGCGGTGCAGCGGGTGAAGAACTGCCTGGCCTTTTACAAGATCATCGCCTGGCGCATCCTGTATCTGACGCACCTGAACCGGGAGTGCCCGGATCTGCCCTGCGATGTGGTGTTCGATCCGGACGAATGGGAAGCCGCCTGGCAAGTGGTGAAGGCAGAGCCTCCGCCGAAAGCTCCGCCGTCGCTGGGGGAATTTATGAAAGTCGTGGCGGAACTGGGAGGCTATAACAATCGCCCGAGCGAACCGCCTCCCGGCCCGCAAGTGATCTGGATGGGCCTGCGGCGGATGATCGACTTCGCCCTCGCTTGGAAAGCCTTCCAAAAACAACACCCTCAACTTATGTATAAATGACAG
>JBBDHZ010000020.1:1385-8474 GCA_040880645.1 Minisyncoccota bacterium | reverse complement strand
ACCGAGCGGGTGCTTTTTTATACGGGAATTTCACACAAGATCGGTGAGGTGCACGAAGGAGAAGCGGTGATGGACTGGATGGAGCAAGAGCAGGAGCGCGGCATCACGATTACGTCGGCGGCGACGACCTGTTTCTGGCTTCCGACCGTGAGTCAGGGAACCGGTGATAAATCAGACAGTTACCGCTTTAACATCATCGACACCCCGGGTCACGTTGACTTTACGGTCGAGGTAGAACGTTCAATGAAGGTACTCGACGGCGGAGTCGTGGTGTTTGACGGTGTGGCCGGTGTGGAACCGCAGTCCGAGACCGTCTGGAAGCAGGCCGACAAGTACGGTGTGCCGCGGGTCTGTTTTGTGAACAAGCTCGATCGAATGGGCGCGAGTTTTGACTACTCGTTCGGTACGATCCTCGAGCGGCTGACCCCGAACGCGGTCAAAATGCAGCTGCCGATCGGCACGGAGGAGAATTTTGAGGCCGTGATCGATCTGCTGAAGATGAAAGCCTATTACTTTGAAGGAGAGCTCGGCAAGGACACAATTGAAAAAGAGATCCCCGAGGAGCACAAAGCGGCAGCGGAGGCCGCACGCAGCGAGTTAGTGGAGAAAGTCGCCGAATTCGACGACGCGTTGATGACCAAGTATCTCGAGGGCGAGGAGATCTCCGTTGATGAACTGAAAGCGGTGATCCGCACGGCAACGCTTGCCAACGAGCTTGTGCCGGTGTACTGCGGCTCGGCGCTGAAGAATAAAGGTGTTCAGCTGGTACTCGACGGCGTGGTGGACTATCTGCCTGCGCCGACTGAAGTGCCGCCGATCAAAGGCACCAATCCGAAGACCGGCGAGGAAGAAACGCGCGAGGCAAGCGATGAGGCGCCGTTTGCCGCGCTCGCCTTTAAGCTGCAGACCGACCCGTACGTCGGCCAGCTGACGTACTTCCGGGTCTACTCCGGAACCCTGAGTGCCGGTTCGTATATCTACAACTCCACGACCGGTAACAAAGAACGAATCGGGCGTATTCTGCGAATGCATTCGAACACGCGCGAAGAGGTTGACCACGTTTACGCCGGTGAGATCGCGGCCGCCGTGGGCCTCAAAGACACTACTACGTCCGACACCCTCTGTGACGAGAACAACCCGATCGTGCTGGAGCGTATTCAGTTCGCCGATCCGGTGGTATCGCTCAGGATCGAGCCGAAAACGAAGGCCGACCAGGAAAAAATGGGAACCGCCCTCTCCCGTCTTGCCGCGGAAGACCCGACCTTCAAGGTCACCACAGACGACGAGACCGGTGAAACGGTTATCTGGGGTATGGGTGAGCTTCACCTGGATATCATCGTCGATCGAATGAAGCGCGAGTTTACCGTTGAGGCGAACGTTGGAAAGCCGCAGGTTGCGTACAAAGAAACGATCACCGGCGAAGCCGACGTGGAAGAGAAGTACATCAAGCAGTCGGGTGGTCGCGGTCAGTACGGTCACGTGTTGATCAAGCTTACGCCGCTTGAAAAAGGAAAATACGAGGGAGAGAAAGGCGTACCGAAGAATGTTACCTACGAAGAGAACTTCGAATTCATCAATAATATCAAAGGTGGAGTTATTCCGAACGAGTTTATTCCGTCCGTCCAGAAAGGGGTGCGGGAGTCGATGGAGCGCGGAGTGGTTGCCGGGTACCAGATGGTTGATATCTCCTGTGAGCTCTATGACGGATCAAGCCACGACGTGGACTCGTCCGAGATCGCCTTCAAGATCGCCGGATCGCACGCCTTCACCAAGGGCGCCAAGATGGCCACGCCGGTTCTGCTCGAGCCGATGATGAGTGTTGAGGTTGTGGTGCCGGCGGAAATGATGGGCGATATCAACGGTGACCTCTCAAGCCGCCGCGGTCAGATCGAGGAGATGGAAGAGCGAGGAAAGGACACGGTGGTTCACGCCAAGGTTCCGCTCGCTCAGATGTTCGGGTATATCACCGATCTGCGTTCGATGACCGGCGGACGCGGCAACTTTACGATGCAGTTCTCGCACTACGCGCAGGTGCCGCAGAACGTGGCCCAGGAGATCATCGAGGCACGAAACTAGCACGCCGATACAGTCAGTCCGGTGCGCCGCAAAACACCCCGTATACGGGGTGTTTTGCGTATTTTGTCGCCCGGAAATACCTGATATACTGATCTCGGAGTTATCTCCGAGTTAACTCGGAGATAACTCCGAGATAGATCCGAGATAAATTAACGCGTTCCCGATAAACGGGCGGGTCGGCGTGGAGGTTCATTATTTTCTAACCAAAATCTCTATGGCACGTGGCAAAGCAGGAGAAGAGAACGTCCGGACGTTATATAAATCAGGCGGTGTCAGCTACTCGCTTACGCTGCCGATCAGCGGTATTCGCGCGCTCGGCTGGCAGGAGGGCCAACGGGTGGTGGTTGAGCTCGATGAGAAAAATAAGCGGTTCAGTATCCGCGACTGGGAGCGATAGCGGTGTGTGCTTGCTGAGGTGCATACGTCCAGAAACATTTGGCACTCGCTGGCCTCTAAGGAGCATGAGGAATTACCAGTGGAGTGTAAAAGCGGGTGCGGTCGTACATTCGCTTGACTATTACGAACGGTCTGCTAGGATAGTGCTCATCGCAACGGTGCGCTTTTTTCTTATCGTCCTTCTTTCTTTGGGAGGGAAGAGCGAGAGAGCGGAGAGCGCGATCGAGGGGTTCCCCGAACAGAGAGGTTGTTCGGGGTTCGTCCCCACACCTGTTTTGGTTTGCGTCGAGTGCTGGCAGCGGTTAGCGCGCGGAATAAACCAGAACAGGCGTGGGGTACATTGCAATATTATCAATAGAGTATAGTACGTTATTATGGCTGCAGAATTTGATCGATCAAAGGAGCACGTTAATGTCGGTACCATTGGTCACGTTGACCACGGGAAAACGACCCTAACCGCTGCTATTCTGCACGTTCTTCACCTTTCGGGGCAGGACGTGTCAGAGAAGAATGTAGACCAGATCGACGCCGCGCCTGAAGAAAAGGCCCGCGGTATTACGATCGCTTTGTCTCACAACGAGTATTCAACGGATGCTCGTCACTACGCGCACATTGATGCGCCGGGTCACGCCGACTACGTCAAGAACATGATCACCGGTGCCGCACAGATGGACGGGGCCGTGCTGGTGGTTGCCGCGACGGACGGTGTGATGCCGCAGACGCGCGAGCACATCCTGCTTGCCAAGCAGGTGGGTGTGCCGAAGATCATTATTTTCTTGAACAAGTGCGATATGGTCGAGGACGCCGACCTGATCGACTTGGTGGAGGAGGAGGTGCGCGAACTGCTGACGCAGTATGACTACGACGGTGAAAATGCACCGGTTATTCGTGGTTCGGCGCTGAAGGCCCTTGAGGCATCGGGCGCGGACGAGGAGTACGCCACGAAGATCCTGGAGTTGGCAAAAGCTCTTGACGAGTACATCCCAACACCACAGCGCGAGACCGACAAGCCGTTCCTGATGCCGGTCGAGGACATTTTCTCGATCGAAGGTCGCGGGACAGTGTGTACCGGTCGTATCGAGCGTGGTCAGGTCAAGGTAGGTGAAGAAATTGAGATCGTCGGTATCAAGGACACGCAGAAGACCACCGTGACCGGTATCGAGATGTTCAACAAGTCGCTTGATGAAGGCCAGGCAGGTGACAACGCCGGTATTTTGGTCCGTGGACTCAAGAAAGAGGACGTGCACCGTGGTCAGGTACTGGCCAAGCCGGGTTCGGTTACGCCGCACACGTCATTTGAAGCTGAGGTGTATACCCTGAAGAAGGAAGAAGGAGGCCGTCACACCGCATTTTTGACCGGCTACAAGCCTCAGTTCTACATCCGTACGACCGACGTAACCGGTGAGGTGACTCTTCCGGACGGTGTGGAGATGGTTATGCCGGGTGACACCACCACCTTTACGGTAAAGCTGCAGGCGCCGGTTGCGCTTGAGGAGCAGCAGCGCTTCGCGATCCGTGAGGGAGGACGAACCGTGGGTGCCGGTGTGGTGACGAAGATCATTGAGTAACGAGAGCGTGCTCAGGCATCGCTCGGACACAACGGGCGCGTACCGCTTTGCTGATACGTTTGCGGATACGCCCCGGTCCGTTCCTTGCCTGTCGTAGCACGTTCAAGGGTAAGGTTCTAGCTGCCAGGTTCTAGGCTAATAGGCTGCACATATCGCGGCGCGTAGTCCTTGGAAGCGAGAAGCTAACACCGAATTATGGCTGATAGTACACAAAAAACAAAAACGAAGAAAAAAACACCGTCAAAAAAGAAGACGTCCGCAAAAGCTGCGGCGGCCGAGGCTGACGTGATGCAAAAGCTTCGTATCCGAGTGAGCGCCTACGAGTACAAGATCCTTGATCTCTCGGTGAAGCAGATCATTGATACGGCACTTCGCTACGACGCCGAGGTGGTTGGACCGGTACCGCTTCCGACGAGAGTGAAGTCGTACACGGTGAACCGGGCGGCGTTCGTCTACGAAGACTCACGGGAGCAGTTTGAAATGCGCATTCACAAACGTCTGATCGATATCCTCAATCCGTCGCAAAAGGTGATCGAGTCGCTTTCGAACCTCAGCCTTCCATCCGGTGTGAGTATCGACGTGAAGTTGGTATAAGCCAGAGAGGCGCGGTGAGCGGTGATGAGCGGATCCGACCATGGTTTACACTAGTCTCGCTATGACGCGCGTAGCGGGGTGGCGATATCTGCGCCGTACGTAGGAGAGTGGTCTGCTTGGCGGCGGCACTCAGCGCTCCGTTGTTTAGAACGGAGGTATAATCTCGATGTATGAAATTTCTGCTTGGAACAAAAGAATATATGACGCAGCTCTTCACCGAGCAAGGCGAAATGGTGCCGGTCACGATTCTTCGTGCCGGACCGGGTGTCGTGACGCAGGTGAAGGGTGCTGAACGTGACGGCTACACCGCAGTGCAGATCGGGTTCGGTCGGCGCAAGGCGCACACGGTCACCTCGCCGGTCCGCGGGCACACCAAGGCCGCGCTTGAAGCGGTGGGAGAAGACCCGTCCGCGAAAGGTTTTCGTTGGCTGCGGGAGTTCCGGAGTGATGACGGAGGGTCAATGGCGGTCGGTGATGCGCTCGACGTATCCCTGTTTTCGGTTGGTGATTCGGTCCACATCTCCGGTATCACGAAAGGAAAGGGATTCCAGGGTGGCGTTAAGCGTCACGGATTCAGCGGAGCACCCAAGTCGCACGGAACAAAGCACGCGCACCGCGAAGTCGGTTCGATCGGCGCGACGGGGCCGCAGCGTGTGTTCAAGGGTCGAAAGATGCCTGGACGAATGGGTACGAACCGTGTTACGGTCAAAAACCTTGATGTGGTGTACGTTGACCCCGCGCAGCAGGTTATCGGCGTGAAGGGGGCGGTCCCCGGTCCGCGCGGCTGTCTTGTAGAAATTCAGGGCACGAAATAAGATTTTGTAAACCATCAGTATGAAAGCACCGGTCTATACACAAAAAGGTACCAAAAAGGGAGAGATCGACCTTCCCGAGAGTGTCTTTGGTGTTGCCTGGAACGGCGACCTGGTGCATCAGGTTGTGATCTCTCAGCTTGCCAACCGCCGACAGCCGTTGGCGTTCGTGAAAGACCGCAGCGAGGTGCGCGGTGGCGGAAAGAAGCCGTGGAAACAGAAAGGAACCGGCCGGGCGCGCCACGGATCGTCCCGCTCGCCGATCTGGCGCACGGGTGGGGTCACGCACGGTCCGCGAAGCAATGAAGTGAATGCCGAGCGGCAGATCAATCGAAAGATGAAGCGAAAGGCTCTGTACGCTGTGCTTTCCCGGAAGTACCGTGACGGAGAGGTGTTGTTTGTTGAGTCGCTGGCGTTCAGCGAGCCTAAGACGGCCGAGGCAAAACAGACGCTGGAGGCCCTCGGTGGCATCAAAGGCTACGAAGGATTGACCCAGAAGCGACGAAACGCCGTGTACGTCGCGGTGGCGCACAGTACCCCTGAGGCAAAACGCAGTTTTCATAACTTCGGGAACGTGCACTTCGATGAGGTGCGCAACTTGAACGCAACCGACGTTGCCCGATACAAATACGTGATCATCACGGAGCCGCACACCGCCTTCAAGGCCTTGGCGGGCGAGGTGGAGGAAGCCGCGACTGAGGCCGCACACGCATAGCATACATTTATGGCACTATTCGGATCGAAAAAAGAATCAAAGAAGAGTCCGTCAGATACATCTGATGCCGGTTTGGCTACGGTGACTGCGCCGGCCATTCCGTTTGCTGTTGAGGATGTCCTGCGCCGGCCGCGGATCACCGAAAAGGCGGCGATCGGAACCGGAGAGAGCGTGTACGTATTCGACGTGCACCCGGACGCAAAAAAGCCGCAGATCGCTGAGGCGGTGAAGCGGGTGTATAACGTCACCGTGACCAAGGTGAACGTGGTGCCGATTCCGAAAAAACAAATTTCCCGGCGCGGACGACGCGGCGTTAAGGGTGGCGGGAAAAAGGCGTACGTAACCCTCAAAAAAGGTGATAAGATCGAGCTGATGTAAGGCCTATGAAGCACTATAAACCCACAACCCCATCACGACGATCGATGACGACCGCAACTACGCGCGGGATCCTGACGGTGGCGAAGCCGGTCAAGGCGCTGACGAAGGGCAAGAACCGTTCGAGCGGGCGCAACAATTACGGGCGTATCACGTCGCGCCGCCGCGGTGGCGGGCACAAGCGTCGGCTGCGAGATATCGATTTCGTGATGGACAAATTTGATGTTCCGATGACGGTCCGCACGGTCGAGTACGACCCGAACCGAAGCGCGTATATCGGTCTGGTCGTCTACGCCGATGGCGCGCAGCGATACACCGTGCTTCCCCAGGGAGTGACGGCCGGTGATCAGCTTTTGGTTTCTGAGAACGCACCGCTGAAGCCGGGCAATCGGTTGCCCCTGAAAAACATTGCGATCGGTACCTTTGTATACAACGTCGAGCTAAAGCCGCGTGGCGGGGCGCGGATCGCCCGCTCAGCCGGAATCCACGCCGAGGTGGCGGCCAAGGAGGAAGGTTTCGTGCACATCAAGATGCCGTCAAGCGAAGTTCGCCG
>JBBDHZ010000020.1:0-1285 GCA_040880645.1 Minisyncoccota bacterium | reverse complement strand
CAGAAGACCCGTACACCGAAGAAGTACTCAAACAAGAACATTGTGGCTCGGCGCAAGTCGAAAAAGCGCTAACCGTCCCGTTGAATCGCTTGACTGAGGCACACAGTTCAAGTAGGATACTGCGTACGCGCAACGAAGTGCGTTTTCTTATATTTTTTACTCAATGACACGATCACTCAAAAAAGGACCATACGTTGACCCGAAACTTCTCAAGAAGATCGAGGGGAAAGATCCGAAACAGGTCGGGGTTATTAAGACGTGGTCGCGTGACAGCCAGATCGCGCCGGAGATGGTCGGCTTCACGTTCGGCGTTCATCAAGGTAAAACACACGTAGATGTATTTATCACCGAGGATATGGTTGGACACCGCCTCGGTGAATTCGCGCCGACGCGCAAGTTCGTGCGTCACGGAGGAAAGATGCAGAAAGAGCTTGAGCAGCAGAAGAAGCAAAGTGAGATCGCTGCGGCGCAGTCGTCGAAGAGCAGCTAAGGTAGTGTATCGTTCGTATGAAAACCACGTCTGCACAATTGAAAAACCTTCGGATCGCACCGCGTAAAACACGGTTGCTCGCCGGATTGATCAAAGGAAAATCCGCCGATGAAGCGGTTGAGATCCTTCGGTTCACCACGAAGCGGGCGGCTGAGCCGGTCCGCAAGCTTATTCAATCCGCGCAGGCGAACGCGCGGGAGCGCGGTCTTACCGGTGAGCTGTACGTGCGATCGATCACGGTAAATGACGGGTTGACCCTGTTTCGTCGACGACCGGCGGCCCAAGGTCAGCTCAAGATCATTCGCAAGCGCAACAGTCACGTATTTGTTGAGCTTGAGGCGCGCGAGGAACAGAAGCGTGCACCGGCATCAAAGAAGAAGCCGGCCGCGGCGGCTAAGACTGCCGCGAAGCGTGCCCCGGCAGCTACCGCAAAGCAATCGTAATGTTTACTACCAATCACTGACGACCTACACTCTGACTTATGACTCACATTGTCCATCCTTATTCTCACCGCCTCGGCATTCTCCGTGACTGGAAGTCACGGTGGTTCGGCGCGAAAGAAAAGTACCGAGAGTACCTCAAAGGGGACTTGCTCATTCGCGAGTTTTTGAAGAAGCGTCTGGCAACGATGTACGTCAGCACGATCGAGATCGACCGAAACGCGAAAGAAGTGACGATCTCGATCGAGTCATCGCGCCCGGGTGTGATCATCGGTCGAAACGGTGAGGGGGCCACAAAACTGAAGAACGATATCGAGGCGATGCTTCGTCGAAAGCGCGTCGCGGTCGATGCGGA
>JBBDHZ010000019.1:0-8481 GCA_040880645.1 Minisyncoccota bacterium | reverse complement strand
AGCTCGGACGGCTTCCTGAGCCGAATCAAACCCACAGATTCTGCTGACGAGGCTTATAGTGAAGGGATTGTTCGTGAGAAGCTTGCGGGTGCGATGCGCTACATCAAAAGGAATTCGGTTGCTCGCTCACGAGAGGGAGAGCGAGCACGACGCGACGTCCTCGTAACTCACCTCGGCGGCATAGCGAAAAGCGGGACGCAATACGCCAGGATGTTTTGCCAGGAGAACAAGCTACTGGTCAACAACGCCGTGAGCCCGAGAATTGCTGCTGAACGCCTCCTGTCAAACGGAGAGCAATTCAGCGCCTTGGTTGCAGTCGACGATGTTTTTGGAACCGGACAATCAGTGGTTGATGGGCTAAAGCAGCTGAACGATAAAGCGGGCGAGACTATACGAACTTTGCAAATACCCGTGTTTCTAGTCGGCATTTGCGGATTTCGCCGCGCAATCGACTTTATCAATCGCGCGATTGCGGAATTAGGGCTCCCTGCGGAAGTCTACGTTTCGGATGCGCTAACCGATGAAGACAAGCTATTCGACTCAGACGGTGCGATTTTTGAAACGCATCAAAACCGAATGCGTGCCCGGGAGATTGCTGAAGCGAAGGGTCGAATGCTCGAAAAAAAGTGGCCGCTTGGATATGGTGATTGCGAAGCAGGGATTGTCTTCTTTGCAAACTGCCCGAACAACAGTTTGCCGATATTGTACAAGAGTGACAAGGATTGGCGTCCCTTGTTCGCTCGCGTCTAAACCATGATCTTGCAACAAGCTTTTGATCGAGGGCACCGATGCCGCTGAATCCGATTGTTTACACCGAAAAGGTCGTTCGCAGTTTTCTTCGCTACCAACTGACCAGCTACGCGCTGGCTGATCCACGTCTTTACGACCAGATGCGCGATCAGCTGCGGATGGACACCGTTCGCACTTCGCCGCTGCTGCGCGGCCCGTATGTCAGCTTGTCTCGCGGCTTTCGCCAGGGGGCGACAGTCGACCGCTTGATCGACGAGGGTGTGTTCCATCCGCATATGCGACGGATCGTTCCCAGCAGATTTACCGCCGCCTACGGGCACCAGGAAAAGGCATTTCGCTTGATCGATCAAGGGCGACCGACATTGATTAGCACTGGGACGGGATCGGGAAAAACGGAGTGTTTCCTGTATCCGATCATCAGCCGCTGCCTTCAATTGCGTGACGAAAAGTCGCCCGCTGGGGTGACGGCCGTCATCGTTTATCCGATGAACGCCTTGGCCGAGGATCAACTTGACCGAATGCGAGGGCTGCTGGCTGGCAGCGGGATCACCTTCGGCATGTACATCGGCAAGACACCGGAGCACGAACGAGAGGTACACGGCCACCGAATGGAGGCCGGCGAGAGCCGTGCAGATTACCAGTACCGCATCCGTGAGACCCGGGGATCTGGCCTGAGCGATTCAGTACATCCCGCCGAGGAGGTTTGTTCGCGCGAAAAGATGCGAACTGACGGATGTCAGCCACGCATTTTGCTGACCAATACCAAGCAACTCGAGCTACTGCGGACGCGTCAACGCGACGTCGAACTGTTTGAAAATGCAAGGCTGGAGTTTCTGGTCTTCGACGAAGCCCACACATTCACGGGAATTCAGGGAGCCGAAACGGCTTGTCTGATCCGACGACTGCGAGCGTTCTGTGGGAAGGGGGCAGACCATACGACTTGTGTGGCAACGTCGGCAACGATCGTTGACGAAAGAGAGCCGGATGCAGCTCGTAAATTCGCGTCGCGATTCTTCGGCGTCGATCCCGCGCATGTTGAAACGATTAAAGAGGAATACCAGAATGACGAATGGTCGACGCAGTGCTACCGACCCCCGCGTCCTCGCGAGCTGAGTAAGCTGCTCGCCGACACATTAGAGGCCGTTGAGGCATTCAATGCGCCAGAGCGGGTGCCGGCGGTATATCGCCGTTTGACGCAGCGAGAAATCGACAGCGAAGCATGGCAGGAAGCACTATTCGATGATATGCGGCAGAACGAAGTCGCGCGGCAGATTCGGATATCGCTCACCGGTCCGCGAGAGCTCGCCACGCTACTGAGCGAATTAAAGACAACCGTGGGCCGAAAGGTTGGTGAAGAAGAACTGCTGTGCTATCTCACCCTCGGCGCCGCCTCACTGAAGGATGGGCGACCGTTGATGCGTCCGGTTGTTCATGGATTCCTCCGCGGGATCACCGGTGGAGTCGTCTCTTTCGAATCGGGACGGGACCCGAAGTTGTCTCTGAGCTGTGCGGAAGAGATTGAACGCGATCCCGATGCAGAAAAATGGTGGCGTCCGCGTTTGTTTTCCTGCAACGCCTGTGGACAACATTACCTGATCACGCACTTGAAAGATTTTTCCTATACCACATCTTCGCCGGGCGGCGGCGAAATGGGGGAAGATGGGGAATGTTTTTGGGAACCTCAGGAGGCCAGCCACGGCGGTGTCCGAGTTGTTCTGCTTGACACGATCGTCAACCAGGACGGTCAAGACTTGGCAAACCACGCCCGGACGACCGGATTGTATTTTTGCCGTCACTGTGGAGCCGCTCACCCCAATCCAAAGCCACGATGCCAAGCGTGCGGTGCAATCGCCGAGATGGTTTTGCTCTATGCCGTGCGTAGCAAAGAGTCGCATCCTGGCTTTCTGACAAGCTGCTTTTCTTGCCGTGCCCTGGGCAGCGCCAATGGGCGGCGATACCGCGAACCCATCCGCGAAGTTCGTGCAACGTCCGTTGCCGACGTGCATGTGCTAGCTCAAGACATGGTGCATCATGCCGATCGGAAACGGCTGTTGCTATTTGCCGATAACCGACAAGACGCGGCGTTCCAAGCCGGCTGGATGAAGGATCACGCCCGACGTTTTCGTTTGCGGGGCTTGATGGCTGAAGCGATTGCCGGTGGGGCAGTGTCGATTGGCGATGTGGCGCTGCGAATAAGCGACCATTTGGACATGGATGACTCCTATTCGCGCGCTCTTATTCCGGAGGTTTGGCGAGTTGCACCGAAAGAAGGAAGCGGTGGTTCGCACGCGGATGAACGAGCATATTTTTTGCGAATTCAGGTGCTCCGTGAAATCACCATGGCTTCGAACCAACGGAAGGGCCTCGAACCGTGGGGCCGGATCACCGTGACTTATGAAGGGCTGACGACAAACGATAGCTTCATTCAACAATGGGCTAATCGGCTGGGGATGCCCGGCGAAGAACTCAAGGTCGGCGTCGAAACCCTGCTGGATTCCCTTCGGCGTCGACGGCTCCTGCGTGATTCGCAGCGTGAGATCTTTTCGCGGTATTGGCACGAAGGAGATCGCGAGATTCAGCGGGGCTATTTGCCGATTTTGCCTGCTCCAAATGGCATGAAATTGGAATTGGCTAGCGGAGATGATCCAGCACGTGTGACGACATGGATGTCACAGCGGAACAACCTGATTCGATCGATTGTGCGCAAATGGGGCGTTCCCCCCGAACAGGTCGCCGCATTCATCGAGGCGCTTTGGAGCTACTGCACCGCCCCCGATAAAGCGTTGTTGGTTCCCGTCACGCTGCGCAGCAACAGAGGACGCGCGCTGCCCCGTTGCAGCGGCGTCTACCAGATCGATTCTGACAAGATACGAATCGCAGAGAATCATGGGTACTACAGCTGCAATCGGTGCCGCCGTCGCGTGACACGACGGACACCCAACCAGTTGTGTCTAGCGTGGCAATGCGACGGCACGCTCGAGTTCGTCAGCGAAGACCCCGATAATTACGACTTGCAGGTTCTGGATCAGCGGTATTCGATGCTTCGACCAGAAGAGCATACCGCGATGGTGCCGCAGGCGCAGCGAGAAAAAATCGAAAACTGGTTCAAAGGCAGTACCGATCGTGTCAACACGCTGGTCTGCACGCCGACGTTGGAACTGGGTGTCGACATCGGTGCACTGGATTCGGTTCTCCTTCGGAACGTGCCGCCGTTACCCGCCAACTATTGGCAACGTGCCGGACGCGCCGGCCGTCGCCACCGGATGGCGGTGAACATGACCTACTGCCGTCCGGTATCGCATGACCGGTCTTACTTCAACGAGCCGATGCGGATGCTGGGCGGTCGCGTCGATCCGCCTGCCTTTAACTTACGAAACGAAGTATTGGTTGCCAAACATGTTGCGGCAACGGTGATCACGCGATTGAACCAATTGAGCCGACCTTCGTCTGGTTTGCCGCAAGGAGACCGCGAGCTCATCCTCGAGACGCTGCAGGAGAATTTGCCGTCTCGAATCACTCATTATCTATTCACCGCATCGGGCCAGATGCGTAGTGAGTTATTCAATACCGAGCCGCTCTCACTACTGATCGCCAAGCACCGAGACGATCTGGTCAGCTATGTCAGCAAGGCATTCCAAGAGGGCTGGCCAGAGGATGAAGCCGAAGTGACGACTCCTGCTGCGATTGCCACACACGTCGATCAGGTTGCCGCGAATCTGCAGCGGGTGATTGCACGATTGCGTAAGCGGTTGCAGTGGGCGATTCGTGAGATTCGTCGTTTAAATCGCGTACGGGATGCCGAAGGCACTCTGAACTATGACGACGAAGCTCATTTCAAACGCTGCGATCGACTGGTTAAGCAGCTCAAGGGCATGGGGCGTCGGCGGCGCAGTGATGCCGCTGGCGTTGATGACACGGTGACATACAGTGTTTTGTCGCAGGAAGGTTTTCTGCCAGGCTACGGTCTCGATGGGGGTTCGATCGTGGGAATGGCCGAAGTTCCTCGCTGGCAGCTCGGAGCGGTTGATTTCAATTTGCCCCGGGCGCCCTCGATGGCGCTTCGGGAGTATGTGCCGGGAAATCTGATATACGCAAACGGACACCGTTTCGTATCCCGCCGATTCCATCGCGAAGCGGACGCGGAAGAGATTGACACGCCCGTCTTCGCAGTCAACGTCGATCGTGAAGCAATCATCGAAAGCGACCGAAGCGGGGCCGCCGGTAGCCTGATGGATCTGGAGATCCAAGCGATTCCAGTATGCGATGTCGACTTGGTTCACATGTCCCAAATCTCGGACGAGGAGGAAAACCGATTTCAATTGTCCGTTGCGATTTACGGTCGCGAGCTAGGACGGCATAACGGGGGCGAGGCTTTTGGATGGGGCGGATGTGCCATGCAATTGCGTCGCGGCGTGCATTACCGAATGGTGAACGTGGGAGCATCGTCGCTCGTGGACCGGACACCGCCGGAATTAGGTTACCCCGTTTGCCAGATCTGCGGGCAAAGTGTTTCGCCCCTATCGTCGGTGCGACAGATTGCGAATTTTCGCGAAAAGCATGAGGAGTGGTGCGGGCAACAGCCCGTAAACGTCGGCTTCTTTGCTGACGTGGTTGCAGACTCGATCACGTTGCTGGCGATGAGAGATCAGACGACCGCGTACACGGTTTTGGAATCGTTGCGACAAGCGGCCGCCTCAGTTTTAGACATGCACTTAGATGACCTGCAGATCTTGGTCGTCGGACACGTCGATCGCGACGAGGTCGATGCCAGTTTGTGGGATCCGATGCCGGGCGGCTCTGGCTTGCTCGACCAATTGATTCAGAATTATCCTGTGGTTGTATCGACAGCCGCTGAGATGCTCGCCGGCTGTCCGTCGGCTTGCGGCAGTTCATGCAACGACTGTTTGCAGACATTTCGAAACGCTTACTACCACCGCTTTCTTGATCGCCACGCAGGAATCGAGTTTTTTGAGCGTGCCGGTGGGCAGGTGATGCATGAACATGTCATTCCCTCACTTCAGCCGTCGCCGGAGCACAACCCGTCATCACCGGCCGGCGAGGTCAATGCTGCGGAAGCGAAGTTGAAACATCTGCTAGCAGTCGCTGGTTTTTCGAGCGGACAGTTTCAAGAGCAAATTCGCTTCAAGCACGAGTTTCGCCCCAGCCCGAACTTAAGCAGCACAACACCGGATGTGTTCTTTTTGCCCGACGAAGACGATCCCGACGATCAAGGAGTTTGCATTTATCTGGACGGCATGAGCGAACATATTCACGGAAACGCCTCGACCGCCGCCACAGACAGCGAAATCCGGGCGTGGTTGCGTGGTAAAGGCTACCACGTGCTGGAGATCACTCGCGTTGACCTGGATGATGCGGGCGCCATGCGGCGGCATTTCAAGAAGCTTGGCCGATTGCTGGTGGGAAGAGAGTTTGCGCGTTCTCTCGACGATAACGCGGTATTTGTTTCCGCCCTTTCAAATGACTCATCGGCAGCGGCGATACCGACGGACGCTGATCGCAACGTGCCGGACCGGGAGACGCCGGTGGCAGCGCCCGTGGCAACCTCCACTACGAAGACGCAGGCAAAGTTGTCGGACGAGTACAAAGAGGTGCTTGACCTGGTCAGTGGCGATGTTCGCAAACTGGTGGTCCAACTCGCGGAAAAAGGAATCTCGCCGCCCGAGCCTGGACATCCGCTTGACGATGAACATGGAGTAACGATTGCAGAAAGTGAACTAGCGTGGCCGGATCGTTCGCTGGCCTACTTCACCGCGTCCGGTCAGGCGGACATGCAGCAATTCGCGGAACGTGGGTGGACGGTGATCTCTGCTAGCGATCCCGATCGAGACCTCGTCGCAATCGCGGAGGCGATTGAGAAATGAGGGCCCCACAGCTTGCAATCAGCAACGAGTTCCTGGACGCATTAGGTCGACTGCCCAAGAAGCAGAAAAAGAAAGTCCAGGAGTTCACGAAGAAGTTTCGCGCTGATCCGACGGCTGCGGCGATTAACTATGAAAAGATCCATAACATGGACGACGATCGGGTGCGCACCGTACGCATCGATCAAAAATACCGTGCGGTAGTGCTGCACCCCGACAAAGGGAACATCTACGTATTGATGTGGGTCGACAACCACGACGAAGCAATGGACTGGGCACGCAATCGACGGTTCGAAGTTCATCCTGAAACCAATTCGTTGCAGGTTCTGAATGTTGAAGCGGTGTCCCAGACGCTGGCGGCAACTGATGCCCCCGACCAAGCATCGAATGAGCTGATTCCGCACGACGACGGCATCCTGCTCTCGTTCGGGATTCCGCCGGTTTTGTTACCGGCGATTCGTGGAATCAGGAACGCAAACGAACTATCCCAGCTTCACGACGTCCTGCCCGAAGAAGCCTACGAAGCATTGGTCTGGTTGGCCGACGGTGAATCAGTGGAAGCGGTGCGAGATGTGGTTGGAATGTCTTTGACAAATCCAGCAGGAGTCGATGAATCATCCTCGGAGGAGGAAGCGTCCATCACGAATGTTCAAGCAAGTCGCCGAATCCTGCACGTCGGTTCCGCGAACGAACTGGAGCAGATTCTGGACGCGCCCCTGGAGCGTTGGCGAGTGTTCTTGCATCCTCACCAGCGCCAGCTCGCGGCACAGTCGTTTTCAGGCCCAACTTTGGTGCTCGGCGGAGCTGGCACAGGTAAAACGATTGTCGCGATGCATCGAGCCCGTCATTTAGCCTCGCAATTGGCCGGTGACGATCGCGTTCTGCTAACGACTTTCACGAAGAACCTGGCCGAAAACGTCGAAGCAGTGATGAAAACGTTTTGTGGCGATGAATTTGATCGCATCGACGTCAAGCATCTTCATGAACATGCAATGTCATGGCTAACTCCGACAGGGAAAGTCAACATTGCTACAGACGATGACGTTGCCCTGGCCTGGGATCAGGCCGCAATGGACGTACCGACGGAATTCGATGCGGACTTCCTTCGTGCCGAATGGTTTTACGCGTTTAAGGTCAAGGGCATTATCGATCGTGAGAGCTACCTGAAAGTTTCGCGCATCGGTCGAGTGCCATCTCTATCGCGGCGACAAAGGGCGACCGTATGGAAGGCATTCGAGGCGTTTCATGAAGCTTTACGGTGTGTTGGTAAAGTTCAATGGTGGGACGTCACCTCGCGTGCAGCCGACCTCTCTCGTCATTGTGACCTACCAGCTTACCGTTACGTCATTGTCGATGAGGGGCAAGATTTGACGGTAACAGATTGGCGTTTCGTTCGATCGCTGGTCAAACCGCAGCGCGACGACCTCTTCGTCGTTGCAGATCCACGCCAGCGGATTTATCACCAACCGATCTCGCTATCCGATGGTGGCATTGAAGTCGCGGATCGAATTCACCGGCTGCAAATCAATTACCGAACAACCGAACAGATCAGGACATGGGCAACCGAGCGTAGCGGGACAAGCGGGGAAGCCGATTTGTGTGATGCTTCCCGGTCCGAAATTGCAGCCCATTCCCTACTAAGCGGTCCTGACCCCGAATTATACGAAAGTGCAGATCACGAATCGGAATCCAAGCTGCTTGCAAACGTTGCTTCCGAACTCACCCAAAAATTGCCGGCTGAAGAAATCGCTATCGTGGTTCGTGCGAACTGGCTGCTCAAACGAATAAAGGCGGAGTTGAAACGTAACCGTACATCAGAACCATTGTAGGCGCGGGGGTTAGCGTGGAGGGA
>JBBDHZ010000018.1:0-8583 GCA_040880645.1 Minisyncoccota bacterium | reverse complement strand
GCCGCAGCACCGTCAGCGGCAGAATCACCTTGCCATACTCCGACTGCTTGTAATCGCCGCGCAGAAGGTCCGCGACCGACCAGATTAAGGAGGAGAGCTGTTGCTGGTTCATTCGACAAGGAGCGAGGGTAGGCGTTTCATCATGATGCCGGGAGTGATTTCGTACCGCGGCCGCTGATTGTAGCAGCGGGGTGAGCCTCTGCCACAGCCAGAAGCAAAACGGCTGTTCTGGGTGGAGGTTCGCCAGACAAGCGGGGCAGGGCCAGGTTCCGTAGCCGGGAAACGAGCAAACGGCGGCAGCGCACGCGGGTCGGGCAATCCCAGAGGCCCGGATGATTCGGGAAACACCGCTGATCCGCCCGCCGGACAGTCCGAGCTCGTTTAGTCTGAGCCGCTTCGCAGTTCCCCCTTTCCTTATCGAGAAGATCCCGGACGTACTGCCCGAACTCCTCAGGCCAGTCAAAGCCGCCAATTTGCACCAACGAAAATGCACTGTCCCCAAACGCCGGTTCCGTTACAGGGAGTACAAGTCGCGGCCTTCGACTCTCAAGCAATACGCAAAAATGTTCGGGATTCCCGCGGTCGTTGAAATTCCTAGCGAATAGTCTGGGTGGTAGGCCGTCGGCTGTGTGTAGAAGACCGGCGATCCCGTAGCAATCGCAAACAGACACATTGCGACTGAGCTTGGCTTAGGACCAAACGGCGCCAGATCAACGGGTATTTGCCCCCGATTCGAGAGCGTTAAAAGACTATCAAAGCAATCGCTTACGCTCGTCGAGTCCACACGTGATACCCGGATGTTTTCGGCAGATCTGTGCGACTGAAGTTTCCGAACCAGATCCCAGCTACGATGGAAGCTAGCCGGCTGTGCCGGAAATGGTAGCAAGAGCCTTATTGGAAGCCCCGCACCATGCTCAACTTGCTCCGGTAGACCTAGCGCCTCGAATCCTACAGCCGCAATCATCATTTGCGGAGGAGATGTAGAATAGTCGCCGGAAAAGAGAGGAAGGTGAGCCCAGTCGTTATGGTTAAGCGCCAGTGGAACGCGGGGGTAGCTATTGGGGAACGTGTAGGTGACGACCAGGTTTTCTACCTCGTTCTCCAGCAGGATTAATTTTAGGGCGGGAAAAAAAAATCGCTTCGGCAACGAACTAACATCTAGAACGATGTTTGGTGATGCGGCAGCCAAAAACGACTTGACCGAATCCACGATCTCGGCATGAGACTCAAGCAGCGTATGCTTCTCAATGACAGCCGCATCGCCTCCCTTCTGGTGGAATTCGTCCTGTCGTTCAGTGAGACGCTGATTGCGTTCGGCTGTAAACGGGGAAACAGACCTGCCGGCCGAGGGGGCATCAATGATTCGTAACAGTTTATGAGTGGCAAGCTTGCCTGTTTTGGATAGCTCTTCCCAAACTGCTAGCGAACGTTCCTCCGTTCCCAGGCACCCAATGAGCGACCATTCGGGTTCGGACAACCCCTTTAATATCCATCGCAAACCTCCCCAGGGCCGAAATATCATCAATTACTACCAGATACAGTCAAAAAAGGGAACTCGGCGGGAGGGCCGATGCGCTCCGTTTCAGTTGTTTGCTCGCCATGGAATAGTCCACCCCGGCCAAGCGAATGCCTGCTTCGTCAAGCCACGCGATCACATTCTCAATGGACGCATAATACGGCTCGCGGGTGTGTGCCTCACGGATCTGAAAGTAATCCGACAGAATGGGCATAAGATACCACTTCACCCTTTGCCTTCGATCGCGTTCCTTCGTCGTATGTTCTGCATCGAACAGGTCACCAAAGTCGGCTGCCTCTTCTAAGAACTTCGCAATCTCGGGATTCGCATCAAGATCGTCCTTGGTCAGCGAGAAGCCGTTATGGCCCGGATATGAAAGCGAGATGTCTTCCATTGCCCATTTCCGAAACATGCGTCCGAGAACGTCGACGAAACGTTGCCTGTCATGCCCCCTTGGTTGCTCCGGAATCTTGTCGTACCAGTACGCGCTCGCAGTCTGCACCCCTACCGCCTGCACATCTGGAGTGAAGCCTTCTTCGATGGGGTTTCTCCGCTCTTGGGGTCTTTTTCTCCGCTCTGCACGCAAGTGTGCGTCCCAGATCTCATGACAAAGGGAAATAAAAACGCTGATATTTCCAGAACTCAATGCGACAAGCATCGACGCGCCATGCCAACTGGAACGCTGTGCAAGATTACCTTCGATTTGCAAAAGAGCCATGCGGTCGCGATCTTTTCGCCAATACTGCTTTTTCCATGGCTCAGTTTTGCGAGGGGGCGGGTGGCTTAACCGTGCGCCGCGCTTTCCCGCTCTCCCTCTTTGCATTGCCCAGGCGGAAGCGAGTTTCGCTTCGAGGGGATCTCGATCGTATACCATTTGGAGAAAATCCTTCCACTCCGGCGGAGCAACCTCGGACAGCTTTGCGATTTTTTCAAGCGGCTTGTTTTTGCAGTACTGACGCGCCTTCTCGGCAATGGACTTCGGAGTCGGGGAGGATCCAAAGATCTTGTTGATTGGCCGTTCCTTAATATTATCAGCTATCCCAACGTGCTTTAGTCTACGGGAGAAGACGTCCTCTGCAAAATCGGGAAACACCCATGTTTTCTGGCTTTCCTGCCGCCGCAACAGTTCGTCGAGATCAAAAAACCGAAAGTCACGGATTAGCTCAACTCGGTCATCCGTCTCATAGATCGCAAGGTCATCACCCCATGCGTAAGTTCGCACACCGATACAGTAGGAGACCCCTGAGCCTCTCAGGCTCAACAGCTTGTTGATCATTCGCCGATATTGGGTTCCCAGTTCCGGTCGCAGGACGTCGCTTGACAATAACCTTTCGACCTGGTCAATGCGGACGCGAACAGCAGTATCTTCATCAATGACGCCACACGCCTTTAATGCACGCTCTACCCGAGTGATGGGCTCTCCAATGGCAGTTTTGGTAGACCTGATTTCGTCCGGGAGTCGGCGAATGTTGTATTGGTGAAACGCGCGATAACTAGCTAAACGCCTGGTGATTCTTGATCGTAGCTTTTCGAATGTGTCGCAGCCAGCGAGCGCGTCGAACCAACAAGCGTCAGACGCGAGCGTCTCGGCGAACTCATCGAACTTTTCCGCTCTTGCGAGTCTACTGAACGCCCTCGGATTTTCCGCCATTAGGGTCAAGCTTCCAAGAATATCCTGAACGACGAAATAATTTAGAAAGTCTGCAAAAAACAGGGGGAACAGCTTGCTATCTGAAGAAGTGTCTTCGGAAATTGGCAGTTGTCCAATGTCCAGGATTCCGCTTCTGGTGAGGTTAATCCCTGCCCCTACGAAGCGAGATAGTTGTGTCGGCACAGGGAATGGTGACTCAGCTTTGTGGTATGCCAGCCTTATTTGTGGTCGCAAAAGATTCAGGAGCATGCTCTTGCCAGACCCTTGCATGCCCCTAACAACGACGTTGCCCGGCTTGAAGATCACCTGAGCGTGTTCAATGAGCACGGGGCTGAAAAGCTTCACGAAAACCTTGGGGTCAGGGCTGTCCGTGACATAAAGCACCTGAAAGGGGTTAAGTTCGTAGTCCATTATTTCACCCTGGCCGATCGGGGGAATGGTGGATTCCAGGTGTTTGAAGTGTGGTGAATTATCGGGAGGCTTCCCGCGGGGGTGTTGGAGTACATCACGACCCGGGCACCTGTTTCACTATTGCCATAAGCTGTGTATGGGCGCATATCGAGCCCGTTTCCCTTAACCAGTGGATACAGTCTACTCGCAAGGTCAAACACCCGTTCGTGCAGTGTGCCCGGATGAGGCGGGTGGTGCGGAGAAATGAATTCGGCGTCGGAGAGTTCGAGCACTGGCGACACCTCCGCGTTGGGTACCTGTGCCACCATGTCTCTGATCTTTTCGGCGCCTTCTGGGCATATTATGAGCGGAACGAACAGAAACGAGATGTTGGGCATTAGCTGGGCGAATGTAACGACGTCGTGAGAGATCTGTGCCAGGCCAGAAGGGGAGGGTTCGTGGCGAAGAGGTTCGGATATTTGCCAGCCCGCACCCACGAAGTCTTCGAGCAAAACAATACGGTCGATTCTGGAGTGTTGACTGTTCATGAACTGCTTGAGCCGATCAATTTCACCAAAAGCCACGATCGATCTCCAATCAGGCCTGTACTGGATACCGCCAATGCCATTCGCGTGGTGGAAATCAGCGATCGGCATGCTGTCGCTCAACGGACAGTACCACGTCCCAGAATGCGCCGCATCGGCTACCTTGGTGGGTAAGTCACCTTCAGATAGCGAAAGTTTCAATTCGTCAACGAGCCATCGAGAAATTGGTCCCGACATGGCAGCTTCATAAAGTTTGCCGAAGTCCTCACGGTTAAAAAAGGTGATCTCTGACGCGAATTCGAAAAGCGTGCGCCTGTCGTCTTCCGTCGCTGCAGAAGCAATCCACTCGCAAAGGCGTCGATCGTAGTCCAAATGATCAACACCAAGTGTGGGAATATATTGGTAATAGTGTGTCCTTCCTAAGTATTCCAACTTCTTGTGAAGCTCATTGAAGGTAGCTCCACAAGCCGTGGTGCACCCGCTTCGGTCCCACTCAGCAGCAAGTTCTGCAGCATTCAATACCATGCGATGCCGGCCTGCGATCAATAGGAAAGAATATTGGCGAGCACGAATTCTGCAATTGCGTTGGCCATCGGCGGAGGGACAGCATTGCCGATCATCTGGAACTGTGTCCGAACGGGGCCTGCGAACGTGAAATCATCAGAGAAGCCCTGAATGCGAGCGGCTTCACGGACCGTGAAAGCTCTGGCCTCCGAAGGGTGTAGGAAATAGTAGGGGTCACCGTATTTTGTATCGACAGTTGGTGCGAGCGCGTCCCATTCCAGTCTCCTGAATTTTCCATTGAAGGTGTGACAAAAGTCGTATCGAGAACCAACTTTTCGCACGTATCCTTTCTCTGTGAGTTTGTGAAGTGTTGATGCCACAGGTCGTTTCAGATACCATCGCAAAGCCTGGGCTGTCACAGGATCGGCATCTCCGTGGTCACGCAGTCGCCGCTGTCGACGTCTGCGAAGTAGCCCGACAAGAACCTCCCGCTCTTCTTTCGATGTTCGTCCAAAAACCTTGGGAATTTGCCACGTATGCACCGCTTTAGGCGAAATTCTCACGTTGCAAAGCTTTTGGCCGCAGCCGATACGACAAGCGATCATGCCAGCGCGGCTCATTGGGGCAAGGAATTTCGGTGAATGGTTTACCGCCGTTTCAATTCCGGATAGTGTCGCTCGCAGAGTAGGGCAAGGGGATTCCTGAAGTTCTATCTTGCCTTCAAATGTCGTATTCCATGCGATTGCAATTGCACGTTTCCGGTTTTGTGGCACGCCAAAGGTGCTTGCGTTGCACTGAAGTTCGGCAGCTCGGTATCCGCCGTTTCGAAGAATCGAAAGCATCGAGTTCCAGTACTCTTTGTGACGACCGGCGATAGCTCCCGCCACATTCTCGACAATCACAACTGACGGCTGAATTTCGATTGCAATGCGAGCAGCAGTCATCAAAAGGGAGTTGCGAGGGTCGTTGAGACGCCGTTTTCCAGCCGTGGAGAACCCCTGGCATGGCGGTCCTGCAAGAACAACATCAGTGTTCCGCCATGCATCAGGGATCGGAAACGGTACAGACAGATCGAGCTGAATGGCTTCGGTGCCGAGGTTTCTCCGGTATGCCCCGACCACAAGCGGATCGGCATCCAGCGCTGCAATGGCTTGGGAGCCCGCTTTTGTGAATCCGAGATCTAGCCCGCCGCATCCGCTAAAGAGGCTCAGGAATTTAGGGGCTGGACGTCTGCTCATCTGAGGTGGAGATCTCTTCGTGCTGCGTGTCGCTTCGAAAGGATAGCACGGACTAGCATCTAGTGCCAACATCAGATTTTGGCATACCGGAGGGCGGAGGGCGGAGGGCAAACGGGCAAACCGGGTCAGTGCATTTTGGAAGCGCATTCTGGAATGGGCGATCTCAGCGGCTTGGATGATTGAGAAACACCGGCGAGGGGGAAATACTCCTCACGGACGATCGAGAGGTTATGGCGATGAAGAGCCAGTTTTTGCTGGCGCCGTGCTTCAGATGACCGCCACCACCCGATTGCGAGCGGCGTTTAGGGTCAGTGCATTTTCGCCGGGATGAATGACTGGCTTGTGGGCATCTGCAAAAGGCAGGTCGGCGGCGGGAACGAGTCAATCCGCCGCCTCGGGCTGGCCGACGGATCTAGGAGTAATGCGGCAGACCGCGGTTTTCAACCATCAGCTGACGCACACCGCTCCGCCCAAACCTCGCAGCTTGCCCAAGCGAAAATGCACTGACCCCGATCTCGACTCTTGATTGGAAGCTGTCCAGCGAAGAATCGAAAATGCGCGTGACCCGATCCGGTGAGTTGTGGGCGTTTCTCGTGTCGCGACGCGGTCCAGCGGCGCCGCCCCGCTTGCCGCCCCCGATTCGGTGCGGCGGCACCTCGAACACGGACATAAAATCTGTTAGTGTAGAATTGCGATAGCGCAAACGAAAAAAGGGTGGCGGGTTGCCGCAGTGGCGAATCCGCGAGCGACCGCTCGCCAGCTTGACTCATGCCAGAATCCTGGACTAGCGGACTAGGCCGAAACGGGAGGACTTTCAATGGGACCAGTCGATGTCAACTCACACCCAGCCGGAAAACTGATCGCCTTGGAGGGCGTTGATGCTTCTGGGAAGAGTACCCAGATAGACCAGCTCATGGAATGGCTGCGTTTATCCGGTGTGCCCTTGACCCTGTTCAGCTTTCCACGTACGGACGGGCCCGGCTTCGGCGAAGTAATCGCTAAGTTTTTGCGGGGGGAACTAGGTGCAGTTGACGCAGTCAACCCGTTCCTCATAGCCGCTGTGTTTGCCGCTGATCGACTTTCGGCCAAGCCAGAGATATCTGCCGCGCTCGAGAACTCCGAAACGGTGATCGTCGACAGGTACGTTCACTCAAACATTGCGTTCCAATGCGCCAAAACGTCCGATCCGGTAGAGAAGCAAAAACTCAAGCAGTGGGTGATCGAAACAGAGTTTACGGTAAACGATTTACCTCGACCTGATATTGTCGTTTACCTCCGCGTTCCGGAGGACTTTGTTCGCGACGTTGTTTCGAAGAGATCGTGTGCACAGCGAGAGTATTTGAAAGGTTCGCAGGATATACATGAGCACGCATTTGATCTACAGCGACAGGTCGCAGTCGAGTATGAACGAATGCTCGAAAGTGACCCCGTGATGCGAGTTGTTGATTGTGTCGACGAAACTGGAAAGATGAAGCCACCAAACGAAATTTCAACTCAACTGATTTCCACGTTGCAAAAGGTTCTAGATTTTAAAGGCGCACCCGCACAGTGACATTCGCAAAACGACAGACGATCCTCGGACTGATCGCTGCAGTACTATTACTCGGCGGATTTGTTCTGATTTTGACCGGCCGTCCCATTCCGATGGCAATTGGAACCTCGGTTGTTGCTAGCGGAATCGTTGGTTTATTCGAGATAGTGCATCGTTTCTTAATCAGCGAGGAGAGCCAGTTGTTACGGGAGGCAGAAAAATTCGGTCTGTCCCGCATCTACGCCCGCCGTGACCTCGACCGCTATCATGAATTAATGCCGAACGCATCGGCCGTGGTAGATATCAGCGGTTACTCACTGCGAGCTTTTTTTGACAGTTTTCGAGACGTGCTGCGCGAAAAGGCCCAAAAAAACCCATCCTTCCGTGCGAGATTGCTTGTTGTTGATCCATCGTCAACGGTGTCCAAAAGTCGCGAAGTCGTTGAAGCTCTCGCCGAGGGTACGTTCACTGCATCTGCGCAAAGCTTGTTCCGCAGCTTTTCCGATCTCTCGAACGTCGAGGTTAGGCTGCTTTCGGCGCCGTTAACGACGATGATCTTCCGAATAGATGGTACGATGTTTATTGGCCCCCAACTGATGTCAGCAGCCAGCAGAGCGACACCGACGTTTGAACTAGTCTCCGGAAAAAATGATTCGTTGTTCAGCGTCTACGAGAAAGAATTTGACAAGTTGTGGAACGCAGGCAGCCCGAAATTGAAGGAGAATTCCGATGCTTGATGTCAGCATAAAGACCGGCAATTCAGAGGAGATAGCAGGTTTCGTCGATGCAGAAACGACCAAGCGACGAGGAATCGCAGGTTCCTTGAGGACTGCTGTGCAGCTAGGGACTCTTTTTTGTGTTCCCAACGGCGATTCCTATGACGAAAAGCTCGTGGCGGCAGCTATCTTTGTAGTGCTGATGGATGACATAAATGTCAACAATCGACCTCTGCGTGAACGCCAAATGGCTGAATTTAAAGGGGCATTCAAACAGTTTGGGCTAACCGATGATGACATTGCCATTATGCAACGGCACCGTGAGGCGGTTAAGAGACTGGTATTGACCGAGGGTGAAAATTCCTGAACAGCGAGATTCCTGCGCTCACTTGATCTCAAACCAGGTTGCCGTGAGTTGCGCAAGCAGAGTGCGAGCAACGTGGCTTACCTGTTTCGGAATATAACAAATCCCCAGCACGTCATTCTCGCTTA
>JBBDHZ010000017.1:7257-8633 GCA_040880645.1 Minisyncoccota bacterium | reverse complement strand
GCCGAGGTGTACTAATTCATCATATCCTATTAGGAAATTTGGATGCCAGCGTCCGTACCACATCGGTATGTGAGGGCGCGGGCGTAACGTATTTTGCTCTGTTAGATGGGATAAATTCCCATAGATGTGTTTGTTGTGTTGTGTGTTTTGGTTCGTGCTTTATGTACAGGGCATAGCTTAACTTGCGTCGAGGACAAAGCGTCCGGAGATTGCGGGCCGTGAAGCATCTTCACGGAGGAGCAGAGCGCTCGGTGCGGGACCGAGAGATGGGGGTTCAAGTCCCTCTGCCCTGATTGTTGACGCCGCGCCGGTAGTCTTGATTGAAAGATCTGTTCCTTCTTGCATCACTTTGGTGGTGCTCAAAACACACAACACAACCACATCAAATAATGATCGAGTGCTCCGTGCTGGTGCTTTGGCGAGGGGGCCACACCTGTTCCCATCCCGAACACAGCAGTTAAGCCCCTCAGCGCCGATGATAGTCCGTTAGGGCGAAAGTAGGCCGGCGCCAGCACAAAGCACTTGATGAAAAACAACCCCCTTCGCGGGGGTTGTTTTGATTCTGTGGCAGGGCCGGCACCACAGCTGAACACTTTCCGAAAGTGTTCAGGGAATTCTTGCGCAGTACCTTTTATCGTGTCCAGAGAACGGAGGAGTATACGGGAACAGTACTTATAAACACTAAAACCTGCAGGTCGCAGTGTTTATTTGATACAATGTAAAATAACTATGGACTGGGCGACCAAACGAAAATTTATTATTCTAAGCGTTATTGCCGCGGTGGTATTTGCGCTGAGCGCGGTCATTCTGTTTTGGGTGCTCTACGATCAGCCGACCTGTTCGGACGGTGTTCAGAACCAGAACGAGACCGGGGTGGACTGTGGCGGGGTCTGCCGGGCGGTGTGTCCCGATGATGCAGCCGCGCCGATCGTGTTGTGGGAACGGGCGTTTCCGGCAAGCGAGGGGCGGTATAACCTTGTCGCCTACACCGAAAACCCCAACACGACCTCACGGGCGCCGGTCGCGGCGTACGAGTTTAAGATCTACGACCGGGATAACGTGCTCCTCGATACCGTACAGGGAACAACCTCCATTCCGCCGAACCAGCTTCTCGCGGTGTTTGAAGGACCGCTTGTTTTTGATCGAGAGCCTGCCCGGGTGACGTTTCGGTTCGCCGACAGCATCGCGTGGCTTTCGGTTGATCAGCGTAGTGAGAATCCCATCACGGTATCGAATCGAACGTTCTCCTCGCTGGAAACTCGGCCCCGTGTTCAGGCCGAGTTTACGAACACGTCTATCGAACCGGTGAGAAATATCGAAGCGATTGCGGTCGTGTACGACAGCGACAACGTGGCTATCGGCGCGTCGCGGACGGT
>JBBDHZ010000017.1:4551-7157 GCA_040880645.1 Minisyncoccota bacterium | reverse complement strand
ATCACGCTTTTGACGGACGGCATCGCGACTCGGCCGCTGCCACCGGAGGGAAGCGGGCAAGACGTTGAAGCGTATCCGAAACAGCAGGCGATCGATGCTGCTCATGAAGCGGCTGAAGCCGGGGTGTCGTTGTTTGTGATCGGTCTGGGAAGTGGGGTGAGTGAGGAGTTCTTGCGGGAGCTTGCTCCGACACCGGATCACTATTTTTACGCACCGAGCACCGACGAGCTCGACTCGATCTACCAAAATGTTGCGACGTCGATCTGTAAAAAAGGCGCTGCCGTTGTGCGTATTCTCACACGGGTCCTGCCTGAGTAGCCCGAAGTGGGCGTATTTCCGGTGAGGTGGGCGGTCTGTGGTATGATACCGCTACAATGCTCGGATTTGTTACAGCGTTCCCGCGGCGGGCACTCGATACCGCGCGGTCATTTGACTGGATATTGTTTGCGGCGGCACTCGCGCTTTCGCTTGCCGGATTGGTGACAATGAACTCGTTCTCCGGGACGGATGGGTTTTTTGAGAAACAGATCGTGTGGATCGCGGTGTCGGTTACCGCGTGTTTTGCGGTCAGTATGATGGATCTGCGCTTTCTGCGACGAACCGGTGTCGTGGTCGTGCTGTATATAGGCACTGCGCTCTTGCTCGCGCTGCTTTTTGTACTGGGAAATACATTCCAGGGTTCAGAACGGTGGTTTACGATCGGCGGTTTCTCGATCCAGCCGGTAGAACCGGCCAAGGTTGTGCTTATTATTCTCTTGGCGAAGTACTTTACGCGCCGCCATATCGAAATAGCAAATATCCGCCACATTCTGTTGTCGGGATTTTACGCGTTCGTGCTTTTCACGCTCGTTTTCCTCCAGCCCGACTTTGGGTCGGCGCTTATTCTGTTCGCGATCTGGCTTGGGATGGTGTTAGTGTCCGGTATATCACGAAAGCATTTGATCGCGTTGTTTCTGATCGCGGCGGTGGCGTTTATCGCGATGTGGTCCCTCGCGCTTCAGGACTATCAAAAGGCGCGCATCACCTCGTTTCTTGACCCATTCGCCGATATTCAAGGGTCCGGGTACAACGCCTACCAGTCGATGGTTGCCGTCGGGTCCGGAGAGGTAATGGGGAAAGGGATCGGGTACGGAACGCAGTCGAAGCTGGAGTTTCTGCCTGAATACCAGACCGACTTTATTTTTGCGGCGTTTGCGGAAGAGTGGGGGTTTGTCGGGGTCCTTGTGCTCTTTGGCATATACGGCGTACTGCTGTGGCGGATCTTGTCCGCCGGCCTGCACGGGGCGAGCAATTTCGAGATACTGTTTTCCCTCGGGGTCGCGATCTATTTTATGGCGCACATTACCATTCACGTCGGTATGAACATCGGGCTGTTGCCGGTGACCGGGACCACGATCCCGTTTATGAGTTACGGCGGCACGCATTTGCTTACTGAGTTCACCGCTATCGGTATGATTATCGCAATGCGCAAGTACCGACGAGAGGTTCAGTGGGAAGGAGTTGAACTTGAGTCTGCCGGTGCCGGGCGTTGAGTTTTGCAGGGATCTTTGGTATACGTAGGCAGAAGTGAATGTGGATTTCGAACGATAAATAGTGCAAGATAGTAAGATATGCGCACGATCGGCGCGATCAGATATGAAACCAACTAAAGACAGCGCGTTATTGTTCTGTGGCGACCTCGTGGTCTTCTTTGTTTCTCTATGGGTGACGTTGATCATACGCCACTTCAGCGTGCCGTCGACGGAGGTGTTCCTTGAGCACCTCGCACCGTTCGGCATCCTTTTCGGTGTCTGGGTCGTGGTCTTTTTTATCGCCGGCCTTTACGAGCGGCGGAGCGTTTTCTTTCAGACGGAGCTCCCGAGTCTTTTACTGAAAACACAGTTCGTTAATATGGGGCTCGCGGTTCTGTTTTTCTACATAGTTCCGTTTTTCACGATCACACCGAAGACGAACCTGTTTATCTATCTTGTTGTTTCGTTCGGCTTTATCCTTGTCTGGCGGCTGTACGGGCACGGCTTTCTCGGTCCACGCCGGAAATACAAGGCGGTGATTATCGGCAGCGGCGAAGAGACTGACGAGCTCGTGGCGGAGGTCAATAACGGATCGCATCTGGATTTCTCGTTCCTGTTTACGGTTGATCCGAGGAAACTCGACGGTCTCGACATTCAGACGGATATCATCGAGCGGATCTACAGCGAGGACGTACGGGTGGTGGTAGTAGACCTGCGGCACCCCGGGATTGAACCGTTGCTGCCCCACCTTTACAACCTGATTTTCTCGAGTGTTCGGTTCTTTGATATGCATCATATGTATCAAGAGGCGTTCACGCGGGTGCCGCTTTCGCTTATTCACTACAACTGGTTTCTCGAGAACGTGTCGGCAAGTCCGCGGCTGATGTATGATTCATTCAAGCGGCTTATGGACATTATTTTAGCCGGTGTGGTCGGGGTCGTTTCGCTCGTGTTGTATCCAATCGTGATCCTGGCTATTAAGTTTGAAGACGGCGGACCTGTTTTTATTCATCAGGAGCGGGTCGGAAAAAATAATCAGCGGATCGGCATAACAAAGTTTCGGACAATGACGACCGATGACGGCGGCATTGAAGA
>JBBDHZ010000017.1:0-4451 GCA_040880645.1 Minisyncoccota bacterium | reverse complement strand
ATCTACGGGGATCAGCCCACGATGCCGCTCCGGGAAGATATGCCGCCGGGGCCCAAGTCGCCGTACGGTCTGCACAAGTATATGGGTGAGCTGTACTGCGCGATGTGGCGCGAGATCTACGGGCTCCCGAGCGTGTGCCTACGGTACTTTAATGTGTACGGTCCGCGCCAGAGCGCCGAAGGAGCCTACGCCCTGGTGATCGCCAAGTTCCTCAAACAGCGAGAAGCGGGCGAGGCGATGACGATCACCGGCGATGGAGAACAGACGCGTGATTTTACGCACGTGAGCGATGTGGTCGCCGCGAATATGGGCGCGATCGATTCTTCTAAAGTGGGGAACGCCGACATTATCAATGTCGGTGCCGGTCACAACGTGTCGATTAACCGCATTGCCGAGCTTATCGGCGGGGACGTTGAGCATATCGAAGCACGGTACGAGCCGCACGACACGCTGGCGGACAACACCCGAGCGCGTGAGTTGCTTGACTGGGCACCGGAGGTAACGATCGAGAAAGGAATTGATGAGCTCAAACGATTACATAAGATCACCTAAGGAGTTGATTCACCGAGTGCTATGACCGAACGCTACACACCGCGCAAAAAAGTACTGGAGCGATACGCCGATGTGTTGGTGAATTTTGCGCTCAATAGCGGGAACGGGGTAAAGAAGAATGAGGTGGTGCGTATCGCGGTAAATGAATCGGCCAAACCGCTGTATTTTGAGCTGCAACGGGCGGTGATGAAAGCCGGCGCGCACGTGATCGATTCATACCGCCCGGACGATGACCGAATACATAATTTTGCTAAGAGTTTTTTTGATCTCGCGAACGATCCGCAGGTAAAATTCTTCCCCAAAAAATACTTGAGAGGTCTGGCAGATGAGATCGATCATCATATCTCTATTATCAGTGAGGCGGATAAACAAGCACTCAAAGGGGTTGACCCAAAAAAGATGATGGTGCAAGGGGAAGCGTTCAAGCCGCTTCATGAATGGCTTGATGATAAGGAGAATAAAGGAACGTTCACCTGGACGCTCGGTTTGTACGGCACGCCGGCAATGGCGGCTGAGGCAGGTTTGAGCGAGAAGGAGTACTGGAACCAGATCATCAAAGCCTGCTTTTTAGACAAAAAGGATCCGGTTGCTGAATGGAAACAAGTGACTAAAGAGATCGAATCTATCAGGAAGAAACTCAATAGACTTGATATTGAACGGGTTCATCTCAAAGGTGATGACATTGATCTTTCGGTAAAAATTGGAGAACAACGGCAGTGGGCGGGAGGATCCGGGCGTAACATTCCGAGTTTTGAGCTCTTTACCTCGCCGGACTGGCGCGGGACGAACGGCTGGGTACGCTTTAACCAGCCGCTGTATCGCTACGGCAATTTGATCAAAGGTATCGAGCTGGAATTTAAGAACGGCAGGGTGGTTCAAAGCAAAGCCCGCAAAAACCGGAAACTGCTCCAAGAGATGATCGGTACGAAAGGAGCCGACAAGGTGGGTGAATTCTCGCTGACCGACAAGCGCCACTCGCGTATCACGAAGTTTATGGCGGAGACCCTCTTTGATGAAAACGTGGGCGGGAAGTACGGCAACACGCATATCGCGCTTGGTCGGGCGTACGCAAACTGTTATGCCGGTGATCCGTCAAAGCTAAAGACAAAGGACTGGGCGAACCTTGGCTTTAATGACTCCTCGGTCCACACCGATATTATTTCCACGACCGATCGAACAGTGACCGCGACGCTGAAAGACGGAACTGAGCGAGTGATCTATAAAGACGGGATGTTCCAGGTCTAAGATTTAAAATGGTCAGTTCCCGGTCATGCGAGTAGTGTTCAAACTGAAGATCCTTACGATCTTAATTTTGAACCCTATATTTTGAACCCGTGGCGTAGCGTTTCTAGCTATGCAACACCCGGTGTTGCATAGGTTCCGTATAAATCTGCCGGCCCTGCTTTGCCGCTCGGCAGGTGCGAACTACTTGCTCTTGAGCGCAGGATATTGCGTCTTGCGCCCTCCTGCGCTAGGATACGTACTAATTGACCGTTTGGACGGTTTTGAGAGATATGCTTACCAAATACCGCATCGCCTCACTTGTGATCATCCTTCTCCTTTTTGGGTTGGGGTATTTTATCTATGCAACTGAAACCGCCGAGGATTCTTCGTTTCCGTTCCGGTTAGGTCTTGATCTTTCCGGCGGGACCGAGCTGATCTACGAGGCGGATGTATCGGCACTCGCCGAGGACGATACTGACGGCGCGATGCAGAGTCTGCGTACGGTGATCGAGCGGCGGGTCGACGCGTTCGGTGTGGCCAGTCCGATCGTACAGACCGAACAGGCCGGTTTTGTGACCGGTGAGATAGTTCATCGGCTCATCGTTGAGCTGCCGGGCGTGACCGACATTGAGGAAGCAACGGCGATGATTGGTGAGACGCCGGTACTTGAGTTTAAACTTCTGAGAGAGGGTGCGTCACCCGTTGAAGGCCTCGGCATCGAGATAGAGACAAATGAAGGGACGAGTACGGTTGGCTCGCAAGACGGTTCGGCAGCCGGTTCAGCCCAAGATGATCGATACGAGGCAACCGGACTCACCGGAAGATACCTCGAAGACGCTCAGCTTCAGTTCAATCAGACCACCGGCGAGCCGTATGTGTCGCTACAGTTCAATCGCGACGGAGCAGGCCTCTTCGCCGAGATCACTCGAGAGAACCAGGGACGGATCCTTGCTATTTTCCTTGACGGAAAGCCGATCTCTCAACCGGTCATCCGCGACGTGATCACTAATGGCCAGGCTCAGATCTCCGGCGGTTTCTCCGGTTCCGGCGGACTGGCGGAGGCGCGTGAGTTGATGAACAACCTCAAGTTCGGGGCACTGCCGGTGCCGATCGAGCTGGTCAATACCCAGACCATCGGACCGACGCTTGGGCAGGCAACGCTGGACGCCGGTGTGATTGCGGGACTGATCGGTCTTGGGCTTGTGATCCTCTTTCTGATCCTGTGGTATCGGCTACCGGGCGTAGTTGCCGCGGTATCGCTTTCGCTGTACGTGATACTGATGCTGGCGCTCTTTAAGGTGGTTCCGGTTACGCTAACCGCGGCCGGTATCGCCGGATTTATCCTCTCGGTGGGTATGGCGGTGGACGCGAACGTGCTCATCTTTGAGCGGTTCAAGGAAGAGCGGCGCGCCGGGCGCGACCTGATCGACGCAATCCACGCCGGTTTTTCCCGGGCATGGCCGTCGATCCGTGACGCCAACATATCCAGTATCATTAGCGCGGTGATCTTGTACTGGCTGGGAACGTCGCTGGTGAAAGGCTTCGCCCTTGTCTTCGGGCTCGGCGTGCTGGTGTCGATGCTGACCGCGATCAGTGTGAGCCGGACGCTGCTGCTCGCCCTGGCCGGCGAAAAAGTGACGGCCGCACTCGCGATGCTGTTTGGAACAGGGTTGAGTAAACACTAGCCTCGAGATACGTTATACGGACCATATGTTTATCACTCAGAACAAAACCATATTCTTCACGGTCGCTGCGGGGGTTGCCCTGCTGGCGGCGGTGGCGATCGCGTCGCTTGGTTTGAAACTCGGTATCGAGTTCACCGGCGGATCGACGCTTGAAGTGAGCTACGTTGAGGAGCGTCCGGCTCAAGAGCGGGTCGAGCAGGCAGTCGTACCGTTCTTTGACCGTGCCATTTCCGTGCGTCCGGCGGGTGACAATTCATATATCATTCAAACACCGTATATCGAAGGAGGCCGGCACAGCGAGATTATAGAAGCACTGACCTTCGGGGGTGAGCGGGACGTGACCGAAGAGCGATTTAGCTCGGTCGGTCCGTCGATCGGTGAGGAGCTGCGCTCGAAAGCCCTGATCGCGATTGCGCTTGTTGTGCTCGGTATCGTTCTGTTTGTGGCGTTCAGTTTTCGTCGCGGGATCGACAAGGAAGGCAACATTCTCAACGAAGGGGTGTCATCGTGGTACTACGGGTTTGCGGCGGTTGTCGCCTTGGTCTTCGATACGCTGATCCCGGCAGGGTTGTTTGCGGTTTTGGGTGTAGCAATCGGTGCGGAAGTTGACCTGCTCTTCGTGACCGCGCTGCTGGCGATCATCGGCTTCTCGGTGAACGACACGATCGTGGTCTTTGACCGGGTCCGTGAGAACCTCCAGACCAACCGCGAAGCCGGGCACAAGGAGACTTTTGCTGAGACGGTGGGCAAAAGTCTTACGCAGAGTTTTGCCCGATCGATCAATACCTCACTCACTACCTCGGTCGTGCTGATCGCGCTGTATGTATTCGGCGGTGCGGTCACGCAGGCGTTTGCGCTCACACTCCTTGTCGGTGTCCTCGCCGGAACCTACTCCTCGCTCTTTATTGCTTCGCCGCTTCTGGTTCAGTTTCAGGAGTGGTCACAAAAAAAGAAGAAAACGTCGTAAGTTGCGCTGTCTGCCGGAAGGGT
>JBBDHZ010000016.1:0-8714 GCA_040880645.1 Minisyncoccota bacterium | reverse complement strand
GACGGTCGATACCGTCATGGTCGAACTTGATACTCCCGACGGATTCGATAGATGGGCATATTAGGTCAGTGCAGATGGCTCTCAAGTTGTCGGAGGTGCATGGGCTGGCACGGAAGAATATGCCGTGATTTGGGACTCGAACGGGGTCCGGGGCATTAAACACATTCTCACACAGGAACACGGATTGGACTTGACGGGCTGGGAACTTCATTATGGGGCGGGAATTTCGGCAGACGGCAAGGTGTTGGCCGGAGCTGGACTAAACCCAGAAGGGCAGCGAGAGGCATGGATTGCAGTTCTTCCAAGTGAAGAAAATCTCACCGACCTGCTCGAAGATTTGATCGAAGTCACGGCGATAGTCAACGAGATCAACGGCATCAACAGTTCGCTGGACTCGAAGCTGGAGAGCGCCCTTGAATCGTTCACTGCCGAAAACGCTGACCAGCGGCAGGACGCCGTTAACAAGCTAGAAAGCTTCATCAAATCGGTCGAAGCTCAGAAAGGCAAGAAGATCAGTGAGGAAGATGCGGACCTCTTGATTGACGCTGCAAACTCCATCATCCAGAAGGCACAAGAATAGCTTGTCGCACTTCCTGTTTTGCGAACCCGCCCAGTGCTTCTCTTAATGGGCGGGTATTCGGTGCCACGACGGCGATTCTGACATTCTTTGCATATCCGCCCTTTGTCCCCTCAGTCGCCTGTCCGCTGCTGTCCTCCGCTCATGTTTCATAAAACATTCTGTGACCTAAGCGGTGCGAAATAGCCGTGTGGCACCAATGCCTATTGCAGCCACACAACTAGGTCATCGTCACGGTTGCAGAGCCTCAAACGGTTTGGTGCATCGACAACTCTTCCCGAACGTCCATCAAAGCGAACCCGAGCAAATTCTCCCCCTGCCATGTCTCTGGACTCTGGGCTCGCTCATCGTCGGCTTTCAGTCCGATGCCCCAGATTTTGTCACACGGGCTGGCTTCCACAATCACCGCATCGCCAGTCTCAATGAGGAACTGTTTCAGATCGGGATTCTGGCTGAATTTGGCCAGATTTCCCTCAGTGACCAGACGCCTAGCGTTCTCTTTCCAGACCACATCGTCGAAATTCTTCACCTTCCGACCAAGAGCTTTGGCTGCCTTCGGGTCCGGTGCTTGAAGGATCTGGTTAAGAACCTCTTCATCGCCGAACAACCGAGCCTTCGACGCCATCATCCAGTGCTCTGCCGTGGGGTACAATGTGCCGTCGATTGTGAACGGCGCAGCAAACCACTGACTGAACCACGATTTCGTCACCGTGCCGCTCTTCGATGGCTGGTGGCCCCAAAAGAACAGGTAATCGAACTGCTCGCCATCGGAGCATCGTTGCCGCAAGGTTTCGAGTGTGAGCATGGGCGTGGAACAGTGGGTCGGATTGGACTGACTGGGACGACAACATCTTAAAGGAAATGGTTCATGAAGACCTACGGAACACTGGCGCTCTTTGCCTTTCTGTTTGTCGGTTGTGCTCCGCCAGCAACGGAACAACCAGCCGCTCCCGATGTGTCGGATCACTCCAAACCCGACGGGACAACCGACACAGATACCATTTCCATTCTTGCTTGGAACGTGGAATCTGGCGGAAACGATCCCGAGGTGATTGCAGAGCAACTCAAGGAACTTTCTGATTACGACGTTTACTGCCTTTCGGAAGTCAGTCCGTCCAGCTTGGGGCAATACCTCAACGCTCTTTCCCCTGAAGTCTTGGCTGTCAACTCCGAAACAGGACGAGGAGATCGGCTCCAGATCATCTTCGATAGCAACCGCTTTGAGTTGCTCCAGCAAAATGAGCTTCACGAGTATCAAGACCATGAACTGAACAACGGCAATCACCGCTCCCCTCTGTTCGTGCGTCTGAGGGATCGTGAAACGGACACGGAGTTCATTGTCATGACCAACCACCTTGCCCGAGGTAACGCTGATTTCAGGAAGCAGCAGGCAATTGGGCTCCGGGAGTGGGCGAGGGACCAGAATGTCGGCGTTGTCAACATCGGCGATTTCAACATGGACTACGACTTTGCGTCAGAACAAGGCAATGAAGCGTTTGTTGAGATGCTGCGTGACAACGTGTGGAATTGGGTGAAGCCCGAGCAACTCATCGACACCAACTGGAGCGACCCAGATGGCGACGGGATGGACAATTACCCTGATTCGATGCTGGACTTTGGCTTTGTCGCTGGACCAGCAAAGGACTGGAATCCCGTCTGCAACGTGATTGTGCGGGAGGGTGATTTTCCCGATGATGAAACAACAAGCGACCACAGGCCGATTGAACTGTTCATTTCACCGTAAAGCTCTTGTTCTTGGGGGACAGCCAATGTTCAATCCATCCAAACGCCGATTTGCAGACCAGCTCCGAGAGGCAATTGCGCAGTTGGTTAAAGAGCGACGGTTTGACTTCGATGCCGAAAACTTCCGCCTACTTTGCCGTAACGGCGAGGCCGAAGTTAACCTTGCGAACCTCTACCACGAACACTGCTCGCTTCCAGCCGACAAGAGAGCCGATCACTTGGTTCGGATTGCATCCATCTTGGCAGTGTCCGACAAGGGGCTGCCAGAAGACTTCGAAGAGGCGAGACCGCATCTGCGACCTAAGATCTGGAACCGAGCGACGTTTGCCATGATGGAACTAGAGCAACGGCTCAAAGGCGGCGAGATACTCGACGTTCCTCTCTATCCGGTCGGTAGCCATCTTTGCTCATCGCTGGTTTTTGATACCGAAGACGCCATGCGGTCAGTTTCAAACGAGGATCTGGAAAAATGGAGCGTGACGTTTTATGAGGCGATGGAAGTTGCTCGCCAAAATCTCGAAGGATCGAGAGTGGCATTTGCTCAAATTGGCGATCATTTCTATTCGTCGGTCACTGAAGACACTTATGACTCGTCGCAAATCCTGCTGCTTGATCGCATCCGTTCGTTTGAAGTGCAGGGGGAGCGTATTGCATGTGTGCCGCAGCGGGATCTGATGTGCGTTGCGGACAGCCTCGACGAGCGTTCCCTGAAGACCATGTTGGACCTCACTGAGAAGTCCATCAGCAAAGACGGTCGTCCGCTGTGCCCACTTCCCCTGAAACTGGAAAACGGCGAATGGGTTGATTGGGAGTTACCAAGGAATCACGTCCTGCGAGGACGGTATGACGACTTCGAACTTTGTTTTCTCAACAGCCTCTACAAGGAGCAGCAGGAGCTTTTGGAGGCGGTTCTCGCTAAGGAGGAGGCAAATCCACCACTCGTAGCGGCATTCTCGGTTGCGGAGGAGAAAGGAACCAAGAAGCTTCTTTCTTTCTGCCTTTGGAGCCAAGGAGTCGATTCGCTGTTGCCACGTACCCAGATGATTGTCTTCACGAACTCAAGCAATATTGTGGCGTCCGGCGAGTGGGAATATGTGGCAAGCATTGTCGGGGACCGAATGGTCGCCGATGAAACGCTCTATCCGACACGTTATCGAGTTCGAGAGTTCCCGAGCGAGGAAGAGCTTGCTGCCATCGGGAATTTGAAGCTTTTTGGCGGGAAAGGCTGACGCACTGGTCGTTAGCACTCGGGACCTAAGGCCAAATGATCAACGCAAGAAATATTGGTCGCTACAGCCCCCCTTTGCATCCGCTGATTCCCTCAAATTTTTTCGGAAAGCTGTTGTCAGCACCCTGGGCAGTGCTACTCTTCTAGATCAAGGGGCAGCAAGACTTTTGTTACGGCGCAGCTCCCTGTTCTCTCGGGAGGTGGTCACATGCGTCTGAACAGAGGCTTGCTGTTCTTTCTTTTCTGCTGGCTACGGCGTCCTCTTTGGCTGGGGGGCATGGCCCCGGTGAGACTGGCGCTGAACTCGCCCTGGTCGTGTCGGCAGTATTTCTGCGTTTCGCCTGGCTGTCCGCAGACGAGCCATTCGTGTTTCAGGATCGACATGACGGAAGCCCTGCATCTCGTTCGGCGATCACGTTGACCGACGGTGGGGTCTATGACAATCTCGGTCTGGAGCCGGTTATCGCATTTAGGGAGTCCGGTGATGTGGAGCGACATGCACGTGGACCACACCGCACTGTAGGCCATCCTGGACGACCCGCCAGCCTGTTGCCGTTTGACTTAGTAGTCGCATGTCTCATACAGGAAGACCTCGTAGCCAATCGTCCTTGCGAATTGCTTGACTGCCAGCATTGCTTGCACCGCTGATGAACCGCTCGTGACATTTTCCGAAATAAGCGTCGCATCAGAGTAACTTCTTATTTGAAGAAACTCTTCATAAGACAGATCGTGCATCGGGTGATCTGTGTGGCCAACTACGGTTTGCGGAGCCAAGCTCGAAGAAGCGGACAAGACATTGGCAAAGCACCTCCAGATTGCTGCTGGACGGCGGCCTGTTTTTGTTCGCTGTGAAAGCATGACCGGGTGCGGTACGTCCAATGCGATTCCTTCTGGCAGCGACCCGCAAACAGACCAGAGATTGTATGGACAATCCACGCTCGTTTTCTTGGTCGCAACTGCCGAGAGCCTTGCCTCAAGGATCAAATGCAGGGTAGGCATGTTTGTTGCGGCGGTGCTTTAGGTGTGTAAATTCGGACGACGTGCCCAACAATGACATTTGGCAGAGAGGCAACCGATGCAGATTGGCGCAATGAACCATCCGGGTCGAAATCCAATCGAGGAAATCGACTGGATTGGCGAGAACGGGTTCGATTTCGTCGATTTTACGCTTGAACCGCCCACAGCGGCACCTGAGCAGGTTGACGCTGCGGCGGTGCGATCAGCCCTCCAGCGACACGGACTCGGCGTTGTGGCCCACACGGCGTATTACCTGCCGATCAGTTCTCCATTCACAGTTGTCAGGCAAGCGAGTCTCGAAGCATTCAGATTTGCATTGTCGGCATCGAAAGAGATCGGTGCCACGGTGATGAACACACATTACCGAAGATTACCGCCGTTCTTCTCGTCAGAGCAAGCCGTCGAGTGGCACGCTGAGGTCTTGACGCCGCTGTGTGAAGAAGCTGCCGATCTCGGCGTAACAATCGTGATGGAACATGCGCCGCACGGTGGGCAAGATCAGTTGGAGAACTGCGTGGCGATCATGGAGAAGGTTCCGCTTCTTCGCTTTCATCTGGACAGCGGCCACACCAAAGTCGAGCGACACTACGACCGCTGGGATGAATATCTGGAACGACTCGGCGATAAGCTCCTCCACGTCCATCTGTCGGACAACGACGGCACCGAAGATCAGCATTTGCCGCTTGGAGCACCCCGGAGCGGCACCAATTGGCCGGACCACATCCGCAAGCTCAAAGCGACCGGCTACGATGGGACAATTACGCTGGAAGTCTTCTCGCCGCAACGAGAGCACCTTCTGCTGAGCCGAGATTTGCTGCGGGAGTGGTGGGACGAAGGTTAGAGAGACGAAGACGTTATCGTCCCTCACTGGAAATGGCAAATGGTGATGCGACGGTGCGATCTCGGCTCCAGTATCTCACGCCGCCTTCAACGACTCCCGCCCATGCCACTCGTGCTCGATGTCCCTCATCAACAGAGCGCAATCAAACTCAGCGGTCCCAGTAGCGATCACACCACCGTCGCCAAAGAAGCTAGACTCCGCTCGCTCCACCGACAACGCCTCGACATTCCAGTTCAACGTCCGAAGCTCCAGTCCATCGTATTTGGCACCAGATGAAGTGGCGGAGTAACCCAGCGATCCACACTCGAAGAAGTTGGAAGCGCTCTCCAGAGAACCGAAAATGGATGTCTCCGGCAGGTTCTCGCAGCAGTGGCCCTCAACGGCGACGTGGGCATCCCCGTCGTCACTCGACATGCTGACACAATATCGCCCATCCTGCTCCTCAGTCTCAAAGGTCGCATGGTGATGAACGCCCGGAAAGACTCGGCCACCGAGAAGCGTGTTCAATCGAGATGACGTGTCTCGACGTGGAATGTAAACGCCGGTTCGGGTTTTGCCATCTTGCTCCCACTCCACAGCGATGCGGTGAGCGGCGTTCTCCGAAGAGATACCCAAAATGGCGGGCAAGTGCCGTGGGCGAACTTGTTTGAGTCGGATCAAGCAGATGCCGCCGATTCCGACGCCACTGACGAGCTGCGGTCGAAACGGCTCGGGCAGGACTTTGCGCAGAGCGTCAGGTTCGACACGGTAATTCACCAAAATGCGTCGGTCGATGACGCCTCGGATAACGGGAATTTGCATGGTTGGTTCCTCCGAGGAGGGAACCGCAGAGACTGTCGCTGGTTAACGCTGAAGCCAAGAAGATTCCTCTGACTGAACAGAAACACATCCCTCACTCTTCCACGGGCTTGACGCATTTTTCCATGTCATTCTGTGGTTTGTTGACCAACGTGCTGACGGGATAAGCTTCCATCTCTTCTGAAGAGTAAGGTCGGAGCAATTCTTGGAGACGTTGCTTGTCGCCCAGCTTCGGGTCCAGCCACAAGTCGTAATCGTCGGTGTCGAGGATCACCGGCATCCGATCATGAATCGGCTTCAGCAACTCGTTCGCTTCGGTCACAATGATCGTGCAGGATTCGAGTTCTTCGTCGTCACCATGCCAGTGCTCCCAGAGTCCTGCAAAGGCAAAGGGGCGGTCATCCTTCATGTGCATGAAATATGGCTGCTTCTTTCCGTCCCGCTTTTGCCACTCATAGAAACCATCCGCTAAAATCAGACAGCGGCGTTTTCGGAAAGCTTCTCGAAAGGACCGCTTTTCGGCGACCGTCTCGGCCCTCGCATTGATCAGGGAGTATTTGGTTTTTGGCTCGTCGGCCCAGAACGGTACGAGGTTCCACTGAAGAAAGACGAACTCTCGTTTCTCTTTTTCGGGAGAAAAACGCACCGCCGCCACGTCCTGCGAAGGAGCGATGTTGTACCGGGGATCAAAATCCGGCACCGTCACGTCGAAAAGCTGAGCGATCTCTTTGGCTGGGGTTCGAAGGGTAAATCGTCCGCACATGGTTAGCTGTCGAGGGGAATGGTGGAGATTGGAATTGCTCTGATTCTATCGAGGCGGAATTCGGCCCGATAGAATGAAGGCCAACTCGCATTCGGGGGCGCCCTGATGACCCGCCTGACGCTTGCGCAGACCTCCATGTCGCCGGGAGTTCCGCTGGTTCCACTGCTTGGAACACCTGACGAACGGCATCGAAGAGCGAGAATCGGAACAGGATGTGCAGGCAAGGATGAACCGCCTTGAACTATGGCGGCTCGTGGAACGTCGTTCGATCCTCGCTTCTTAAACCAAAACCGCACTTCTGCAACCTGCTCGTGACATGAATAGCTCTCCAAGCCCAGATCATCCGAACACGTTCACAAAGTGGTGGAAAAGCAAGCCGTTTCTGTTGACCCTTGCGGTCTTCTTTGCGATTGGGGCAATCGTTGTTCCGCTGGCTTTGTCTGTATATCCACCCATGCCGAATGACGAAGTGATGGAAAGCCCAGAAGACAAGCAAAGCATTGAACGCACACCCGAAATTCAGCAGCAGTAACTTCAACTGCGGAACGCTAACGCTTCAAGTGCTGCTCAAAAAAGTCCCACATCGCCTTCATCGCTTTCTCTTGGTGTTCACCGCCAAAGCCGTGGTCCTGATCCTCCAAAACGATCAACGTGTGATCCGCTCCTGCCTCTTTCATCTTTTTGTGAAGCATCGTCGCTTGGGAGACTGGCACCAGAGCGTCCTGATCTCCGTGCAGCGTCAGCACAGGCGGGTCATCGCTACTGACATAGGTGATCGGACTGGCGGTTTCGTACGTTTCAGGAACTTCCTCTGGCGTTCCGCCCATGAACAAGCGGAAAATCCAAGCCACTGATCATCAAGCGTCATCTGTTTTCACGCTGTATTTGAAAGTTACCGACACAGAGAGTCCTGGGGCTTTCGGCCAAACAACCTTAGTTACTTCGTGTCCCTGCTCTTCGAGCCAAGCAAGATAAGATTTAACTTCGGATTCAATTGGACTTAGAGCGACCGTTCGCTCTACCAGCAGATCGTCTGTTTTTTCCATTGAACAATCGCTCCTGCTATTTGTCGTTTAAACTGTGAACAAAAATGGCAGTTACGCCCGAATCTTTTTGCCTGTCATTCATTTTGCAACTGATTTCCAAGCGGGTGTTATCGTGTCGGATGCCGACCTGACCGTGGTTAGCTGTTGATGTTAGGGGGCTCAGGATGAAACACGGCCATTCTACCGCAACGCCAGATCATTCTCTCCTGTAACAAAGACGCCCCTACTCCCTCACCCGCTCACGCTGGCTTTCGGTCAGTTCGAGGATCGTCAGTGTGTCGCCTTCCCGGTTGGCCACATCCAGTTTGAGTGACTCGCTGGATTTTACCGTGCGGATGAATCGAGCGATCTGCCCTTCACCGTCCCGTGCCTTCACCACCACGTTCTTACCCACCAGAGCTTTCGGGTTCTCGGCCTTGTTGTGGCTCCACACGTTCGTGATCTCAGCAACCTGGACAATAATCTGCCCCTTTTGCGTCCCCACGACTTTGCCTCGCAGCATTCCGGCAAATCCCTTGGCGGCAGTGGGGATGCTGTCATGATCCGGTGACGACAGGTACGAGTCGAATACCCGAACTTTGCCCCACAGGTGCTCGTTCTCTTCGATGAATTTCAGGTGACGGGGATGCGTCGCATACTTGTCGTGGGCTTTCTTGTTGGCAAAGACCAGATGCAGTGCCACATGGAAGTCAAGGTCATTG
>JBBDHZ010000015.1:0-1570 GCA_040880645.1 Minisyncoccota bacterium | reverse complement strand
CCGACAAACTGCTCGCGCACGCCACATGCTCACCTCCCAGTCCTCCGCTCGCGATCATCTTGTCGAGGACAACGACCGTATCGGTACTGGTGGCCCCGAATCGCTGAACGAGTTGGTCGTCGGCCTCGACAAACGTCTCCCGCTCGATCGCTTGCCCGTCGTTATAAAACAGTGGGAGTAGGATTTCGAACCTGATCATGGGCGTCCTGGACTTCCTGGTCGGTGGCGCGACGGTAAGCGATTTGTTGGTTCTCAAGAAGCTTGAGCGCCTCGATGGCCACTTGGTAAACTTCGCCAGGCAAGCTGGATACACGGGCGCGTGTGATCAGTTCGTAAAACCCCCTGACGCGGTCGTCGTTCGACAGGAACTTGATGTAAACCGATCGCATTACCTGACTCCGATCAATTTCGGGCTGATGACGAATCAACGCAATCCAGTTTCCCAAGTATACGCTACATCAACCAAGTCCAATATTCCATCGCAATTAGACTTATCCCTCCTGTCCCTTTCCCCCCCTGACCGATTCCTCCGCGTTCGGATCGGTCGACGGACTTTCCTTGAGAATTCGCCCGACCGTCGTTTTGCCGAGATGTAAGCCCCGCCTATCTTGGGATGTCAGATTCAGCAGCTACAATGTGGCACAGCACGCGATGCGGCGGCACTTTGTCGAATGCAGTTTGAGAATTGCAGGCGATAACACGGAGTCAATGACAGGGCGTATCATGGCAACGATCGGATCGACGAATTTATGATTCCAGACTGGACGGAAACGGGTGGATTGCCAGAAGGCATTCACCAAGTGACATGGGATGAATTCAAGGAGCGATTCGCATTTTTCGACGGTTCAGATAGACGCTACCGGATTATTGACCAGTTGGAGCGGCTATTTAGCGATGCGAAAAGATCCGGTATCGTCAAGCGATTCATTGTCGCGGGCAGTCTCGTCACCTCGAAGGCGGAGCCCAACGATTTTGATTGCCTGGTAGTCCTGGATTCTGAAATTCTCGGTAAACAGCTACGACCGATCGAGTACAATGTAGTATCGAGGAAGACGGCACGCCGCTTGTACGGCGGTGATGTCGTTCCGGTTTTGAAGGGATCTGGTGCATTTGAGGAGTACCTGGAGTTTTTCCAAACCGATCGCGAGGGGCGAAGAGTTGGTGTTGTGGAGGTTCTGTTGTGATTAAAGATGTCGACCGAGTCAGTTTAGCACTGCAGCAACTGGAACGCTTACTCCGAGCCTTGGAGGACCTGCGCGAAAATGTGTTGCCGCGTGATCCAGCGCTCTTCGCCACGATGGCGGAGGCCCCGCTCGACGACCTTGACCGTCTACGCCAGGAGCTGGCCGGTTTCTTGCACGAGACGAAGTCGAGCGCATAGGGGACGTTGAAAGTGGTCCGCGATCGACGGTCTTGTCGACGGAGATGCCCAGGCCGCTTCCAGCGACCGAGGCGGGCGGTATCGAGCGCGGGTGACTCAGCCGAGTGCCGCCGCGCCGAATTTCGGGCCGCGGCACCAATGGCGGCCTGCCCGGCTCACCGCGGCAGCCACCGCCTCCGCCGAACCCAC
>JBBDHZ010000014.1:0-8795 GCA_040880645.1 Minisyncoccota bacterium | reverse complement strand
GTTTGACCCAGCAAATCATTGGGTTTCCGGGTCCGCGTTTTGGGAATGCACCCGTTACGACGTCAGCTACAGCTACGATGCGGCCGGTAATCGGACGCTGCAGGAGGATTCCTCCGGGGCGACGGTCTACACCTACGATGCGGCCAACCGGCTGCTCGGCGAAGACAGCAGCGCTTCGGGGAAGGCTTCGCCGGGGTCAGACCTTGTGTCCGGTTTTCAGCGCTTCGGGGAAGGCTTCGCCGGGGTCAGACCTTGTGTCCGGTTTTCAGAGGTGTCATTTTGGCCGAAGACCGCACACAAGGCTTGACCCTTGCGGAAGCGTGACCCAACCGCTTCGGTGCGTGCGGCTGGTAGCTGCCGAACAAGCCGAAGGCGCGGGCGACGAAGTCCCCGCTCGACCCGCTGCAAGCAATCCTCTGAGCCCTGCGGGCAAGTGGGTTTTATTCGATCGGCTGAGTGCTTAATTCTTTGCTTGCACGTGTGACGCATCTTCCTTCATCTCGGCGTCCTACAGAACCGTAGCGGACGCTGATCGGTGCTGGCTTCGGTCTGCTCTTTCACTGCAGCTATCGGGACTCCCGCCCTTCGTTGATGTGCCTCCGGCTTGTAAAGCGTCTCGGCTGCCAAAAAACTTTCCAACAAAGCCCCGCCTCAAGGCATAGGGAAGGTAGAAGTGTCGGTTGCGCACAGGGACGCGCCCGAGCCAGTTGATAAGCCTGACAACTGCGCGGATGCCCGTGCCATGAGAAGAACAGCCTATCTTTGCCAATCCGTTTCAATAAAGGAAGCGTCTATGTTTTTTCACGGCAGCCAGTTGGCACTCGAAAGTATCAGTGATCCTTCCGTCCGGTCCGCGCTTCGGAGCGCGATGCAGCAGGGAAGCGAACCCATACAGCCCAATGACTTGGCTGCCGCTGCGTTGCTTGAGGCTGAGCCTCCTGTCTGGCAATTGCTTGCGCAAGCGGTGCAGGAGCCCGCGACTGCCAATGATATCTTTATGCAGGCGCTACAACACCTCTCCGCCGTTCAGAGCAGTTCAGGAGACACTCGTACGTCCGATTCATTTTCCCCGACAGCACTGAACGTTCTACAGGCTTTCGAAGTGATGGAGCGAACATACGGCAAGATTGAAAAGTCCGTCGGCTTGGAGGGATTCATTCTTTGCAGCCTGGAGCAGCTTGATTCAGTCGAGCGCGAAGGCTGGCAGTCTTTTAAAATCGCTACCGCGATTGAATTGCTGAAAAGCCATTTGACCGGCGGGGCAAATCTGGAACCAAAGGGTAAGACGAAGAATTCCGTTTCAATTCCTGGCGCATTGTCGTCCGCGGAAGACTTAACGGAGGCCGTGAAGACACTGAGCGATGACCGCCCGAGTCCTTTCGACGCGGAAGAATCCTACGACCAACTTTTCGACAGTCTCGCGCGGGCCCTCTACCGCACGGACGGGCATGTATTGCTGACCGGCGAGCGTGGGGTCGGGCAAAGTGCCCTTTTGGTTGAATTCGCCAAAAGGGCGGCCCAAAACCGCTTGACAACACTGAACGAAAAACGTGTGCTTCTGCTCGACTATCGCCAAACGCCGCCCGAGCAGGGCCGCGAACGCCTGCTCTCCCTGCTCGGTGCGATCGCGGGTCGCAAAGACTTAATCGTCTGTGTAGATGGTTTCGCATCGCTGCTCCGCTCCGATCGCGGCACAACAAACAAGGGCTACTTACTCGCATTGCTGCCGAGGATACAAGGCAAACTGATCGGCCTGCTAAGCCCGCGTGAGTACGACGAACTGATCGCCGATGATGCGGATTTTCGCGAACATTTTCTGCAGGCGGAGATACCCGAACCGGAAGGCGATACGGCGATTCGCCTTGTGCGTTGTTACGCCGCCGCTCTCGAAGAAGGCTATCTGGTGCAGATTGAGCCGGAAGCCGTTCGTCAAGCGGTAGCGCTGACGGCCGATTACATCTTGCACGAGAGACTGCCGGGAAAGGCAGTGAAGGTGCTACGGGATGTCTGCGAACAGGTAGCCTACGAGCGTGCCCAATATGGTCGGGAACGCTATGTCGTCACATCGGATGACGTGCTTCGGGCAGTCTCTCGCTCAAGCGGCGTTCCAGAAGAGACGCTCAGGGGAGTGGCTGAAAAGGGCGACTACGAAAATAGCCTTGCAGAAGAGATTGTCGGACAACACCACGCGGTCCGTCAGGTCGCCAACGAATTGGGACTGATCAAAGCCGGTCTCACAGACCCCGGAAAACCCGCCTCCGTCATGCTGTTCGTCGGTCAAACCGGTACCGGCAAGACGGAGATGGCAAAGACGCTTGCCCGATTTTACTCTCGTTCCAAGCGTCTTCGGACCTATACCCTCGGCAACTTCGTCGAACCCCATAGTGTCGCCGGGATCATTGGTGTCCCGCCTGGTTACGTGGGCCACGAGCAGGGAGGCCGCATCGTAAGCGACTTAGCCTCCGATCCGTACTGCGTGTTCCTCTTGGATGAAGCGGACAAAGCGCATCCGGATGTACTTCAGCCGTTTTTGAATCTTTTCGATGAAGGCTGGGTCTGCGATCAGCGAGGCGTGAAAGCGTACGCCGACAAATCAATCTTCATCCTGACGACAAACGTCGGCCAACGGATGCTGGGCGACATGGCACGTCAAGGAAAAACTCCCGAAGAAATGGCATCACGGATGAAGGAGGCGCTGGCGCAAATACGGCACAGCAAATCAAATCGCCCTGTGTTCGCGCCGGAGTTTTTGGCTCGGATTAAACGCATCGTCGTCTTTCAATCCTTGGGAAAAGAGGCGATGCACGGCATATGCCTCAAGTTGGTGCGGCAGATGCAGGCTTCGTGGCAAGACAAGCGTCGCAAATCATTGATTGTCCCATCAGAACTCCTGGAACAAATCGCTGCGGAGTCGGACCGGCGCAACGAAACATCGCAAGGCCGTGAAGGCGGACGGCTCGTGCGCAAGCTGATCGCCGAATGGATAGAAACGCCAATTCGAAAGGCGGCCAGCGCACAGCCACAAGCTTATCGTGACTGCGAAGCGGTCGTGTTGGCGGCAAATCTACCGGAATCCGATGTTGAAACACAACCAGATCCGGAGATAACCGTTTTCTTCCGAGACGCGGAAGTTGCCGAACGAGAGGAGACGGAACATGTCGCCTCCGCTAAGTAGCGTCGACGTTGCATCAAATCCTCAGCCGCGATTGTCGTTATGCATGATCGTGCGCGACGCCGAACGGACGCTTGAGCCGTGCCTGGAGAGCATCCGGCCCTGGGTGGACGAACTCGTCGTGGTTGACACTGGATCAGTCGATAGCACCGTCGAAATTGCCAAGGGACTGGGGGCACGCCTGTACCATTTTCCCTGGTGCGACGATTTTTCCGCGGCTCGCAACGTTTCTCTGGAACATGCAGAAGGAGAATGGTTGTTCTGGATGGACGCGGATGACACGATCGACGAGGCCAGCGGTCGCAAGCTTCGGGAACTGGCAGATGGACCGCATGACAGTACGCTGTACGGCTACGTACTTCAGGTCCATTGCCCGGGAGGCGATGATTCGGGAGATTCGACGGTCGTGGATCACGTAAAGCTCTTTCGCAACCTCCGCGAACTACGTTTTGAAGGTCGCATCCACGAGCAAATTCTCCCGGCAATCCGCCGCGCCGGTGGAGACGTCGGTTGGACGGACATCTTTGTCACTCACTCGGGAAGTGATCAGTCGCCGGAAGGTCGTCGCAAAAAGCACGATCGCGACTTGCGCATTTTGCACCTCGAGCACCAAGAGCGGCCTGATCATCCGTTCGTTCTTTTTAATCTCGGAATGACGTATGCCGACATGGAGCAGCATGAAAAAGCGGTTGGATGGCTGCGACAAAGCATTGACAGAGCGCAGCCAACCGAATCTCACCTGCGCAAGGCCTTCGCGATACTCGTTTCCAGCCTCCACCAACTCGGCCGACGCGTAGAGGCAGAGGAAGCGTGCGAAAGGGCGCTCACCGTCATACCAGACGATCCTGAGTTGCTGTTCCGACGCGGCATGTTGGCTCATGAGTCCGGGCAGCTACAAGCGGCGGTGGATGCTTACCACCGCGTACTCTCCCCGCACAGTGATCGCTATTTTGCAAGTCTCGACAGTGGCGTGATCGGGGCGAAAGCTCACCACAATCTGGCATGTGTGTATGCGGATCTTCGACGTTTGGATCTCGCGGAAATCGAATGGCGACGAGCCCTGGAGGCTGGGGGCGGAGCGCCGGCGCATCGGTCGCTCGTCGAGACGCTTATTCAGCAGCGACGGTTTACTGCTGCTGCAATGGAGATAGCAAAGTTAGAAAGTGCGATGCCGCAGAATCACGACGCGTTCCTCCTTCGGGCTAGGCTCGAGGAGTCTCAAGGGAGGCTGGCGCTAGCCCGGGAGCAATTGCAGGAGGCAATCGAGCGGCACCCGAATGAAGCGACTGTCTGGGAGTCACTTGGACGGTTTCTCTTCGAGCACGGTGAGCCGGGAGATGCCGTCGCGGCGCTTGCGGAATTGGCTCGGCTAGAGCCTCAGAATGGCGCCACCTGGCACAACCTTGGACTTGCTCAACTTCGTGCTGGTGAAGCCGCAGCTGCGGTTCAGTCACTGGAGCAATCCTTGCAGGTGCGACCGGACTCAGACCAGACAGAAATGCACCTGAAACAGGCAAAGGCAATTCTTCAGAGCAATTGCGCGGCTGAACGAATCGGAACGGCGTGATCGGCATTTGACACGGAGAGATTCTTAGCAGCGTCAAGCATGTCCCAAGAACATCTTCCGCATGAACAGTACGCGGTTAGACCCGGAGGGCCGACAGAACCTCTGCCGGGTTCCATTCCAACAGCAGATGTTCGCCGACTTTTTGGGGGAGAGGGGACGAGTTTGTCTCATCAAACGGCCTTTAACCCCGCACTATTTACGCGGAATGAATCCTTGTGACGTGCCGGCGCCCTCGGCTGGGCGTTAAACAGACGCAGTGCAGCGTGCGGGAGATATGGACGTGCTTAAGAAGGAACCTTGCAAATGATCACGGGTGTTGTGCTTGCTCGCAATGAAGAGAAAAACATCGTCGGCTGTCTTGAGGCACTGCGGTCTCACGTGGAAGAAATCCTCTTGATCGACATGGAAAGCAGCGATGCGACGGTGGCGTTAGCGGGCTCTTTCGTAACCCGGGTGCTGCAGCATCCATTCATGCGGAACTTTGACAGCGCCCGCAACATTGCGATACCCGAGGCAAAATACGAATGGCTCTGGTTCGTTGATGCGGATGAGCGGATCCCCGAGGCTTCTGGCAAGCTTGTCCTTGAAACTATTCGGAATCACGGTGATGAATTTGAAGCATTGACGATTCCTTTCAAGTCCTACTGCTGCGGTCAATGGATGCGACATTGCGGCTGGTGGCCAGGTTACACAGGACCGCGCGTACTGAAACGGGGATATTTCCATTTTGCAACGCGCATCCATGGCGGAGTGCGGCTGGACGGACGCGAGTGGATTGTGGCCGCAGATCCTAAACTTGGCATCGAGCATTACGGCATCCAAGATGTCCAGCATTATGTGGAGAAGGTGAACCGCTATTCGGCCGCAGAGGCGGAGAACCTTGCCCAAGATGGGAGGAGTTGGAATTGGCGAGCGGCGATCGGCGACATGATGCACGATTTATGGATGACGTACGAACAGCATCCAGGAAGGCTCGATGGTAAACGAGGCTGGGTTGCAGCATGGATGTCGGGACAGTACCGCTGGCTCGCCCAAACGAAGCTTCTTGACCTGCATGCGGAGCCGAACAGCATGCCGGATCCCGGCGAGGTTCCGGTAGATCTCGACGACGCGATTCGCTGCATGCGAGACGCATTGGCTCGTCTAAGGGCGCGGCGTCCACAACTTCCCTTGGGGATTGTTTGGCGCGCGTTGGTTGGCAACGAGAGCGGGTATGCCGAAGAAGCACGCACCTTCCTAAAAGCCGTGTCGCGTAACGCACGGCCGGTGGCCCTGGACGACCGGTTTGTTTGGCACGAACAGGACGCGGGAATCCCCGTCGAGGACAAAGCGCTCTTTCGAGCGCTCCATCGGGCTCAGCGCCCGCAACACGCCATTGCGGTCACGCATGGGGTGCCGGGGATGGCAGGCCCCGATGATCGCGCGGCAATAAATGTGCTACGGACAATGATCGAAACGGACCGAATTCCCGCACAGTGGATTCCCCAAATCGATGCATTCGACGAAGTCTGGGCGCCCTCGCAGCACGTCGCCGATGCCCTTCGGCGCAGTTGGATTGCTTCCGAAAAAATCCGTGTGCTCCCGGCTTGCTTTGATCCAGAAATCTTCCGTCCGGATGGAGCCAAGTTTCCACTGCCAGACTGGCTAGGCGACAAATTCTTGTTCCTGAGTGTTTTTGACTGGACGCCTCGAAAGGGCGGCAGTCTGCTGTTGGAGAACTACTGCCAAGAGTTTCATGCCGATGAAGGCGTGGGCTTGTTACTTAAACTCACCCGGATTCACGGCCAGTCATTGGCGGAAATACGGGAGCAGTTTGACAGTGTGCTGCGACAGCGCGGCGAGTCACTGGAAAAGCGTCCCGACATCGTGCTGCTCGACGAGACCCTCTCGACAGAACAAATGGCCTCGCTCTATCGGAGCGCGAATGCGTTTGTGCTGGCGTCGCACGGTGAAGGCTGGGGCCGACCGTATATGGAGGCTATGGCCAGCGGCTTGCCGACTATCGGCACTGCCGCGACGGGCAACATGCAATTCATGAACGAGCACAACAGCCTTCTCATTCCGGCCCAACAGGTGGCAGTGCCGGAGCAGGCGGTGCACGAGTTTCCCCTCTTCGCCGGCCATCGCTGGTATGAACCTGACCCGCGAGCCTTACGCCAGTTGATGAGGCTAGTCGTCGACGACGATGAGCTGCGGAAGCAGATCGGCAAGCGTGCGATGCAAGAGATTCACAGCGGCTACAGCTTGGAAGCCGGGGCCGAAAAGGTCGAGTCTGCTGTACGTGCACTGGAGGATCGCCTTGTGGTTCGCTCGGCTCCTGCGATCAGCAATGAGCAAATCCGGGTATTGCTCGAGGGCGAACTGTTCGCGGGCCTTAGTTTCTCCAACATCAACGAACATCTCTGCCGCGAGTTGGTCCACGACCCGTCGCTTGCATTTTCTGTAAAGCCGTTTCAGCCTGGCTCAGACGGCGAGCGGCCGTCTTTTGCCAACGAAATCGAGGCCTTTATCGGTCGCGACCTCCCGGGCGGGCCTCAGGTGACCATTCGCCACGCGTATCCGCCTAACTGGACCCCGCCGACGCAGGGACTCTGGGTGCACATCCAGCCATGGGAGTTCGGTCATCTACCGTCGGACTGGATCGTGCCGCTGAAGGAGCATGTCGACGAGATATGGGTGCCAAGCCATTACGTGCGCCGCGTTTACGAACGCAGTGGAATACCAGCGGAGAAGATCCAGCTGATCCCCTGGGGCGTCGATCCTGAGGTATTCACTCCGGCTGCAGTGCCGCTTCTCATGCCGGCGGGCAAGACATTTCACTTCCTGTACGTTGGCGGAACTGTTGCCCGTAAAGGATTTGATCGTCTGCTCGCGGCGTACCTGGCAGAATTCTGCCCCGAGGATGATGTATGTCTGGTGGTGAAGGATGTCGGAAGCAAAACCGCTTACCGGAATGCTAACTATCAACAGGAAATCCTTGCCGCCCAGAGGGATTCGGCGCAACCGGCAATCCTTTACCTGAATCGACCGCTTACCGGCGGTCAGCTGGCAAGTCTCTATACGGCTTGTGATTGCTTAGTCGCCCCGTACCGCGGTGAAGGTTTTGGCCTGCCGATCCTGGAAGCGATGGCCTGCGGCACTGCACCCATTGTACCGGTCGGTGGAGCGTCTGACGATTTTACCACTGAGGAGACAGCGTTCCTTCTCCCAAGCCTTGAGGTTGAGGTGGAGAGCGAGCTTTCGCTGTGCGGACCATGCCTCGAACATTCAGTGCGGCAAGACGATCTAGTAAACCTGATGCGGAGAGCCGTACAAGACCGCCATGGAACGCGGGCCACCGGTCGCGCGGCGGCGGAAAAGATACGTAAAACGTTCTCTTGGCGTTCGACCGCTTCACGGATGATTGAGCGGATCAAGGCGCTCGTCTCCGATGGGCGCCCAGTCAGCCGTTCGACATCGGTGCAAGCCAGAGCACCTGCGGCCAGAGTTTCGGTGTGTGTCGTGATCGTGGTGCGAAATGATGCATCTGTCCTTGCTGACACACTGGCTCGTCTGCGACCGTTCGTAGAGCGTATCGTTTGCCTGGAGGGACGCCCATCCGACGTCACCATGGAACTGGCTAAAGAGTACGGCGCTGCGGTTGCCTCCTGCCCGACGGAAATCGGAGAAGAATGCGGTGATTGGTTGTTGCGTCTGCAGAGCGGCGAGCGAGTCTCGGAGGACGGGTTTCGGCGGCTGGAAAATCTACTCGCTTCGTCACCCATGCACATCAACGCGATTGCGGCGAAGGTCGTGACGGCGGACGACCACGGGATGGGGCTATGTCGCCAGACCGAAGTGCGTCTACTGCGACGCGGAGGAACAAGCGAAGCCAAGTTCCTCGATCCGACTTCCCCCATGTTGGCGTTCGACTCCAGCGAATCATCCATCATCGCCGACCTGCCGATCACCACACGGGCGAATTGTCAGACCGAGTTGTAGAGTTTCGCTCGGGTAGCCGAGGCTGGACAGCGCCACCTTCCGTGGAATCATAACCCGAAGCGTAAGCGAGGACCC
>JBBDHZ010000013.1:2700-8831 GCA_040880645.1 Minisyncoccota bacterium | reverse complement strand
CGGACTTTCCGTTCGGCTCCTGGCGCGCATCGGGCGGCATGGAACCGTTCATGCGCTGGGCGAGCGACCAGGCGCCGTGGATCAAAATCACCGTTGGCGGCGTGGCGATGGCGGGAGCGGTGGTCGCCACCGGTGCGGTTGCGGCACACGGGAACCCATACGCCTTCGTCATGGGAGCCGGTGCGATTGCCGGCGGAGTGCAGGGCGGGATTGAAGCGAGCCTTTCGGGCGGCGATTTCAGCGATGTCATGCTCACCGCCGGAGTAGGCGCGGCATTCGGCGCCGCCGTCCCCTGGGGCGCCTTCGGCGCCCTGGCCGGCTCGGCGGGATCCTCTTTTACCGCTTGGGCTGCCGGCGGAAACCCGAAGCAGATTGCGACCGCTTACCAGTGGGGCGGGCTCGCTGGCGGCATCGGAGGTGATTTTACCGGGGCGGCGCGGACGGCCGTCAAGTTCGGGGCGCGGCGGGCTCTGCAGCACGGTCTGGTTCAGGTCGGCCCTGATCTCCTGGGCGGCGGGGCCGGCGCGATCATCGGCTACCATGTCGACGGCACATCGACCAGCGCCCTGCACGGCGCCACGCTCGGCATGATGGCCGGAGGCATCTCCGGTGGTTTGGCAAGAGGATTGCCGGGTGTGCGGCGGGGCGTGGAGTCGGGAACTATCGCCCCTGCGACGGGACGGGGACTTATCGGCTTCATTAAGCCTAGTCAAAACTACGATCCATCCCTTAGGACGGCGTATGAAGAGATTGTCAATTCCACGGCATTTGCAAGGGATCTCGCGAAGTACAACCAGTTAGCAAGGAAGTATGGGCAGACCGAATCGGCTACTGCCGAACAGATCCTCGAGGTTCTCCGATCTGATACAGCTTTCGCTAGAACCTGGAATCTGCGGGCTGGCTTGTTTGTTGGCGGCGAACATTCTGCAGCGCAAAGGTTCGTAATCCAAGGCAATCCGCTTTCGATTTACGGGCCACGCGCGGCACGTCACGAACTTGTCCATTTAGGCGCATCAATACGAGGTCAGGCAGATGTATTTGCTCACGAAATCTTGGTACAGCGTGCCACCACGCCTGAGGTGCTTTATGGTGCAGCAACCGGGATTGGGACTGTCGGTGCCGGGCTTGGTGCCGGGCTGGCGTACGGAATCCGGTGGAGCATCAATCAAGTCTGGAGTGAATAAGATGCAGCGTGGCTCACGACTTCTATGTTGGCTCATAATTGGCATCGGATTTGGAGCATTCGTACTCTCCTTAGTGCTCTCGCTGACGTTTCCTGATGCACCAGTCAGAAATGCCGGAATAGGCTTCGTCGCAACTGCGCTCATATTCCTTGTGATAATTCGAATCGTATTGCGGCGAGGCGAGAAAGAGCGTACATAGATGCGTCAAATAGGGCAGTGGCCAATACAACCAATCCACGGCTGACGCAATGAGTCGAAGCCGCCCGTGCTTATCGTGCGGACAATCGCACGATGAATATGGCCCGGTGGATTAAGGCAACTTTGGGAAATCCCGTGTAAGACCGGCCAAGGTGATGGCGGAGGGAACGCCGTCTGGTTAGTCCGTTCATGCTGCTGACTTTCGGGCGGCGCGCCGGGGCCTGTTCACCTGCTTGTATTGTTTCGGACGTCGCTTAATTTCTTGTAGATGAATCCGTGGCGTTCGTACGTCCAAAATGGTACGGAGCAAAGATTGATTCTCTACGACCGGTTGGACCGGATGACGCAGCATGAGCGGGGGACGTTGCGCAATGGTCGCATCGTTTCAAGCAACCTGCAGCAGCAGTGGGAGCGCGACCAGAGCGGCAACTGGCAGAACTTCATGCGTTTGGATGCAGACTCGGCACTGGCGCAAACTCGGGAGCATTCGCGCACCAACCACATTCGCCATTTCGGTCGCGGTTGGGCGACACCCATCCATGACCGGGTTGGCAACATGCTCCGCATGCCGCGGCCAGAACTGCCGAGCCAAGCACAAGTCTGCCGCTACGACGCCTGGAACCGGCTGACGCTTGTCGCGGCTGAAAATGCGCCTCGGCTCGAGTTCGAGTACGACGGCCTGGGGCGGCGGATTGTCAAACGGACGGCGACGACGCTCAGTGGTGGCGAACCCCGGCATTACTATTACGACCAGTCCGGGCAGGTCATCACCGAGATGATCGACCAAGGCACCAAGCGGGTGCTGGATCGCGAGTACGTGTGGGACGTCAACCGGCCGGGCCGGCTGGTCTGCCGCATTCGCCACAACGTGCCCGGGCAGTCGAATGCCGAGCGGCTTTATGCATTGCACGATGTGCAGGGAAACGTCGCGGCCCTGGTCGATACCTGGGGAGACGTCCAAGAGCGGTTTCTGTACGACCCACAGGGGAACGTCACCTTTCTCAATCCCGATTTTAGTGAGAAGCCGTCACAGGCGTCGTCGTTCGACTGGCAGCACCTGTACGGCAACATGCAGCGGGACGATTTCTCCGGACTGTACATCGCCGGGAGCAACTTTTACCACCCGGCCCTGGGCCGCATGCTGCCCACCGGTTCCATTTCCGTGCTCCCCGAGAGCATGCTGAACGCGAGTGCGGCGGACTTTCCGTTCGGCTCCTGGCGCGCATCGGGCGGCATGAAGCCGTTCATGCGATGGGCGAGTGACCAGGCGCCGTGGGTCAAAGTCACGGTCGGCGGCGTGGCGATGGCGGGAGCCGTGGTCGCCACCGGTGCGGTTGCGGCACATGGAAACCCGTACGCATTCGTCATGGGAAAGCAGCGTGCCTGTGCGGTTTACCGGCTCGTTCATCGCCAAGTAAGACTCACCTGAAGCAAGTGTCTCGGGACGCCCGGTTTTTACCCACAAATGCGGCGAATCCTGAAACTTTTTTCCTCCGCAGCACGCGGTCGCGGCATAGTACATGTTAAGAGGTTCGCCGTGTTGCGTGCGGCTAACAACGCGGCTGTCCTTCCTGGTATTACGACTGGAAGAGTGGGCCGCACACCTGACAATTGACTGCACCTTTCGAAGGAGTTCGAGTATGCCCGCTTCTAACGGCGACTGCGCATGCTGCAAAGCGCGCTTTGTCAAGTTCCGCTTAACCGAAGAAATCACTCGCGACGACCACCGCCAGGAGGCGCAAGTCGAAGCCTTCTGGGACGGCGATGATCCTACGCCTTCGGAAGGATCGTTCTACGTGTACAACGTATGCTGTGAAGAGGCATATGGTGAATGCGTCGAATGGGGTTATCAGGGTCCTTCAGAATCGGTGGGCTATGCTGTACTCGACGACCAGAACGAAAGCAGCGGCGCCGAGCCTGAGGAGTGCTTCTATCGAATCATTGAATTGATTCCATGCTGCGAGCACACTGGTGACACGGGAACCGTACGATTCGAGATCACCTCGGCCGATGTCGCATCGGGTTCGGCAACCGCAACCGTGTCGGCGAGGCCGTGTTGCGTCGAGAGCGTGCCGGGAGAGAGCGAAGGCAGCATTACGGTTGTTGATGCGCTTGGGTGTCTATTTGACGACGAAACGGACGCCTCTCTGGTGGGCCGAAAGGGATTCGCCAAGTACATGACCGGTCCCCCGAGTGGCTACGGAGGCTCAGTGGAGTGCCAGTGGGAAATCTTTAGCCTCTGCTGTAACTAGGCTCTGTCGGAAAACCAAAGGAGTTGGTCGCGAAGCGACTCTTTAAGCCCCCTCTCCCCCGGATTGCTCGCGTTTTTACGGGTTCCGCCTTGAGAAGATGTGCGTCGTGAACAATTTGGGGGAGAGGGCGGCGTGAGGGGTCCGGTTTTCTGAACGAGCCTAGCCCGGATTATTCATCGGGGTGTAGGCCGGAACAAGTAAACGCTTGCTGCGCCGGAACTTCGGTCGCGAGACACCCAGCGGTTTGAAACGCAAATTGATGTTGTCCCGTATTGGCGTTTGCGCAGTTCCGGCAACGGCTCGTTGCCGGCCTACGTGGATAATCCGGGCTAGCGCCTGTGCACGTCGCTGCATACGAAGTGGTGTAGCAGGAGAGAATGAACGCTCCGCCACGTCTGACTTCTATAACGGGGTGATAGGATGGGTTGCGAATGCCTGATGGCTGGGTACTGTAAACGCCATCGTGTGAACAAGTCGAAGCACTGGTTATACCTTTGCCAGAACAAACCGAGGTATTTTGCGGCTTGGGAAAAAGGGGTGGGGCCTGGTCAACGGACGACGGCGAAGGTGCGTTCAAAGCCAATCGCAGGTGGTCCAGGGACCGCGCTCTTAAAGCTAATCGCCGACCAAGGGGGTACCGTTCACCGCGGTGGCGTCTGCAACGACAAAATCCGCCAGATGAATCTCTGGGGTTCGGAAGGATGCCGAGAGCGTCTGAACGTAATCGTCGGATGGCTTACGGCGCCGCCGCGCAGGACGAACCGCCGTGAGCGGATCACGGTTACAGCCCCAGGCTCGCGGCGACCCTCACCCGGCACTGCCCGTCGGCTGGTGCTGAACGCGATTGCGCGGCACGAGGGCGATGTCAATCACGGCAATCTGATTATCGTCGTCGTCGGCGGTAAGACGACGGAGGAGCAATGGCAGATCACGGGGCCGCGGATCGAGAATTACGCTCGCCGAGTCGGCGCAGATCTTAAGGTACTCATGGGAGACCACCATCCCGGCTGGCCCATGGCCAACAAATGGCGAATCCAGCCATTTGTTGCCAAATACGAGCGTACCCTGTACCTGGACGTGGACGTATTCATCTCGCCGGACGCACCGAATATTTTCGATGCGGTTCCAAAAAACCGCTTTGGATTGTTCGACGAGTTCGCGGATACGAGGTTCAACGTTCCCGGCAATTGGATACAGAAAGAGGGCAATGCCATATGTGACTCTCAAGGATGGCCGAGAATCCAGCTAACTTGGTCTGCGAACGGCGGTGTGCTGCTTTTCCCGAAGTGGGCGTCGGACCTGTACGCGCCACCAGAGAAGAAAGTAAAGAAATATTGGTGCCTTGATCAGGGGTTACTAACACTGCAATTGGAGCGGTTTCAGATCCAACCGCATTTCCTCGACCGCAAGTGGAACCATGGATTTGTCGGCTCCCAGTTTTGGAGAGGCATCAAAGATGCCTACTTTGTCCATCTCAACGGCAGCCGACCTCATTCCTATCGCATGGCCCTGCTGCGGCGATTCGCTGCGGGAGACTTCAGCAGGCTCAATCCCCCAGCGACCGCGCATTGGAGGCCACAGTGGGCAAGTTTGTAATCCTCTCCGACTGCCGTTGCGGCGGCACCACGCTAACAGAAACCCTCGACCAGCACCCTCAACTGAATGTGCATGGCGAAGTCCTGCTTTCGATGCGACTGGGGCAGCGCCCGCGATCCGACTGGCCGGATTGGCCGGCTTTGGTGGCACAGGCGTTCGATCACTGTGACGGATTCCACTTGCAGCGATACCAGTTGCCTTGGCATCGCGACCCTTGGAACGCATTCGCAGCCTATCCGGACCTGCGGGTGATCGACCTGCGGAGGCTCGATCTCTTGCAGCAGTATGCATCATGGCGCGTCGCGATGGCGACTCAGCAGTGGCGTGAACGGCCTGAGTCGCTGCCGCGACTGACATGGAACGAGGACGACTTTCGAAAAACGGCTTCTGCGTGGGAAGAGGGGCGCGCCTATACCGATCGCGCGTTTGCAGGATTGCCACAGCTCAAACTGACATTCCAAGACCTCTGCGACGACTTCGGAGGAACCATCTACCGCTGCCAACGGTTTCTAGGCATAGAACCAACCCCGCTCAAACCAAGCCAGCCGCGCAACCCGAAACTCGACTACGCGGATGTATTTTTCGGGTGGCCAGCACCGGCATGAGATCGCCGCCGGTTGCATTGCTTTCTCAGAACGTGTTTTAAACCCGGACTATTCACGAGCCCGTAGCTACGTTCGCCAGAACGTGGGATGACCCTCTGAAACGTCATCTGACTGCCTTCTGGTGAATGCAGCTACGTTATGCCTCCAAAAAACGTCGGGCGTTCGAGGGCCGGCCCCCGAACAGCCTGTTCAACGCCCGACCTCAGAGCGTGTTTTAGAATCAGGAGACGGTCGCGCAGCGACACTCTTCGTCCCCTCTCCCCCGCGAACTTGGAGCGATTTAGCGTTCCAAGTTC
>JBBDHZ010000013.1:0-2690 GCA_040880645.1 Minisyncoccota bacterium | reverse complement strand
CCCCCGGGAGAGGGTCAGGGTGAGGGGATTTCACTTTTAAAACACGACCTCACGGTCCATTGTAAATTTTACAACATCGATGGCTCTTCGAGCTTCACCTATCGACCTTGAAATCACGTAGAGGTCTTCTTTTCCTCTCCATGCTTCGCTGCCTTACTGGCCGACTGCGGCAACGATGCAATTGGCCGAGCCGTTCTTATGGCTTGCCGCAGTTCTCACTGCCGCCCCTTCAGCTAATCGCCTTTCAGCAACGTTGGCATGGAAAAAGCTATAGCCGAGACCGCAACGGTTGACCCAAACAAAAATTCCGTCGGAAAAGGTTCCAACGAACCCGGCGGACGATGCATAGATAACTGTGGAAGTCAAGGCGTCGTGTTCTTCTCACTCACTCGCTCGATCGTATGCGGAAGCTTATTCGTTACGCACTTCGGGAGGTTCAAGTGTGGCCGTTTCGATGCTAGCGAACTGCGATCGCTAATCGACAGCGTAAGATAACCGTCGCTGTTGCCCCCGCGCGTGTTCCGTGCATCTGTGCAACGGACCTGCAGAGAAACATTGAATGACTTGGTCGCTGCGAGGGCAGCGCACGTGGCAAGACCGGTACGGTTTATTCCGTACCGTTGTTTAGCCTGTAAAGCGAGCGACTATCGATAGGCGGGGCAGACCGGTGGTACGATTCGAAAAGACCGAGCCGTGGCGTGAGCTGCGGGCTCAGTATCTACGGCACGTGGAGGCAAATGCCCCTTGGCGCGAAGTTTGGCGATTGCTGATTGGCAATTCCTGGTATCAAACCCAGCTCGAGCGATGTGCCCAAATGGTAGTGGCGACGAGCGGTGCGCCCCAAGGCTGGGTGGAGGACGCGCAACACAATGCCGTGATACTCCTGGAGCGACAACTTTGCGTGTCAACTGATCTTGGTCTCGATGTCAAACGGGCGGACGAGCAGTTTATTGGCTGGATACGAACAATCATCATTCGACAGTGTCGGGAGTCACTGCGCAGCATGCGTCGTTGCAAACTTCAGACCGGGCTGACGCACATGGACGAGGCAGCCGAAGATCCTATGCTCAGCGACACACGCATTGACGTGAGGAACGCCTTAAACCGTATAGACGAGACCGAACGAATTATCATCGTTCTCCATCTTGAGGGACATTCACTTAACGACATAGCTCGGCGCTTTCAGATGACCTATTGGCAAGTCCAGTACGCACGCCTGCAAGGTCTGGAGCGGATGCGGTTTTATCTGGAGGACGGATACTGCGACCCGCCGACCACGTTATGACTCGTCCGCCGTCCTCTGATAAGCACGTCGCAGGCGGTTTCCGTGCTTAACGAGCCGAGCGATAGAGTAGGTCAGGACCCCGTCCTGACAAGGAATCGAATTTGTCGCGAACCGTCGCTTCCACTGAAAGGCAAATCGCCGTGGACTGGCCAGTAGCAAGCGTGATACTCGGTACTCTCGCAACCATCATCACTGGTATCTTGCGAGCCACACCTTCGCGTCACCAGCAAGATGCAAGTACCGATATCGAGGTATTGAAGGTGCAATATCAGGGCCTGCAGGATGAATTGCATGGGCTGCGAACGGAATTGCACAAGCTCCGAGAATTGCTGGTTACATGGCACCAGCAAGATAAGGGTAAGTGACGCACCTCACTTACCGATGGCTCCCGAAAGAACCCATACGCTAAGCAGGTCGATGAATAGTGTGGCACGTCCCAGAGCGACAGCGATGGGCGTGGTGCGGCCCTTGAACGGCCATTCCGCCCTTACACGCTGGGGCTTGCGCCGCCGCCAGGCTAAGCACGTTGTCGGCGGTATTCGTTCCTAAGGGGCCGGGCCATAGCGTAGGTCAGGACCCGTCCTGACAAGGGTACTGTTCGATTTCCTTAAGTCCGAAAGCACATTTCGACCTGTTAAAGGTACCTTCGCAAGTTCGATAGACCGCAACTGTTTCTGCTTCAGAACTCGATTTCGGCGAAAACGATGAGCCTCACATTAACGGCCGAGGTGCTCCGAAGATATCCAAACGCGGTGTTTCTGGAAACGGGCACCCACCATGGAGGCGCGGTAGCTGTTGCACTGGAATGCGGCTTTGAGCGGGTCGTGAGCATTGAGATCGATCCAAAGTATCATGCCGTTGCGGCGAAGCGATTCGAGAGTGATTCGCGCGTCGAATTGGTTCTCGGCGATTCCGCCCTCGTATTTCGCGAGGTGATCGCATCGCTAAATTCTCCTGCAACCATCTGGCTGGACGCACACCGACACGACAACAGTATCGACGTCCGCTCTCCCACAGCTTTGATTCAAGAGTTAGACGTGCTCGCGGCATATCCGGCTGTCGCCCACTCGGTCTTGATTGACGATGTACGAGTGATCCGGAGCGGGGCTCTGTGGGGTGGTTCTATTCATGGCGGCTTAGACTCGGTGCTTTCGAAGATGCTGGATATCAACCCGAACTTTCAGTTCCGCTTTGAAAACAACCGGATAGCACGGTGTGACATTCTCGTCGGCTTGGCGAGATGACCGTTGGTGCGCGCGACCGCAAGTGCCTCCGAGGCTCACCGAGTTGCACATGCACCCGCCTGCCAGGAAAAGTGTGCCGAAGCCAGAAGGTGTTTTTCAAAAAGCTTTTCAAAAAACATTCCAATGTTCTCGGGTCTCAGTGCATAGAAGAAGGATAGGAG
>JBBDHZ010000012.1:0-1585 GCA_040880645.1 Minisyncoccota bacterium | reverse complement strand
AGCAGTTGTTCGATATCCAACAGGATCCGGGGCAAAAGTTCAACATTGCCAAAGATTATCCCGAAGTCGTCCAGCGGTTGCGCGCTTTTTACGATAAGTGGTGGGAAGAATTATTGCCCACTTTTGATGATGCGACAGCGATTCACTTAGGACATCCGGCCGACAATCCGGCTCGGTTGACATCTCACGACTGGATCACAACGCGTTCCACGCCATGGAATCAGCAACACGTTCGCACGGCACTCAAGGGCGAAGGAAACATCGGTTTCTGGAACGTCGAAGTTGTTGAAGCGGGGGACTACGTGGTTCGCTTGCGGCGATGGCCCGAAGAAACGGGGGCCGTGATCGACGCGGGCTTGCCAGCCGGCGAGGATGTTCCGGGCGCGAAGGCTTATCGAGCGGTTCCCGGCAAGTCGATCAAGCCGGTGACGGCCACGCTACAGATCGGCGACGTCGCCGCGGAACAAGCGGTTGCCGAAGGCGACGAGGAAGTCACTTTTCAGGTCAAGCTAAAGCCCGGCAAAACGCGGATGCACGCAACCTTCGAAACGGCGGGCGGCGAAACCTACGGCGCCTACTACGCCTACGTGGAGAAGGAATAAGAAAAAGGGGCAATAAAAGTCGTTCGTGGTCGAAGGTTTGCGCCGTCATCGTGGCTGGTTCCGATTACGAGTACGAGCACCGTCGCTGCGCGACTGAGCACGAGCACGAGGCCTGATCGCCAGAACGGTCACGGTTCAGCGGGGCCACGCAGCCGACTCACCACTTAAAAAACGTCAATTCGCGGCCTCCGTTGCAACCGATGGTTCGTCGCTACGCAGTGACGCGGGTATGGAGCAACTCACCAGCTTTGATCGGCCGGACGTCATTGGCACCGACGGTCACGAGTGCAACCGTTCGACCACCGCCATCGACGAACTCTACGTCGTATCCTTTGCCGTCTTTGTATATATGCACGACGGTGCCTACGTCACCGCGAGTAAGTTTCTCGTGCGGCGAGTCCGCGTCAAGCACGACAAGTGAGTGTTCAGTGATCATGGCTTATCATCAGGGTATGCGGTAACCAATCGTGGAGGATCGTCGTCCTCGACGATCCATACGGTCAGCACCATGGCAGGACGATGATCCGGTCGACCAACAGCCCCTCGAGCTTTGTATTTTACACCAAATTTCGTGTTTTCGGTATCGAACTCCTCGCAGTTCTGCGCAACGTCGAGCAAATCCGTGGCAAGATAGTGCCAATCGTCGCGATTGTAGCCCAATGCGTGAAACCAAACCGCCTTTGAGCCACCGTCAGGGTGGCTCAAGTTGAGAAGGTAATCGCGGACTTTTACATCCTCGACAACGGCTCGGTTGGCATCAGGGATGGGCATAGCTTTCGGTCGACGAACGGGTGAAATCACACGGCGGCGGGAGTTGACGTTCCACTTCGATCAATCAAACCACCGCCGCTCGTAGTGCATCCGATGGTTCTGGGGCATCGTTGCAGCGGCCACAGGGTCGCCAACGCGATGCGGGTGATTCGTCTCGTCGTACCAGATGTTTCACGTCCGCGCATCTTTTTCGGGCGCATCGACCGCGCATT
>JBBDHZ010000011.1:3462-8888 GCA_040880645.1 Minisyncoccota bacterium | reverse complement strand
TTCGCCAGCGACGAACTACTGCTAGCAGAATTCGCAAAAGTCCGATCAAGGCCCGCTCGCGTCTCCGGTAGGTTTTGAGGATCGGGAGGCAGCAGCTCTGCCAGCCATCGGTTCGCTTCCGCAATTGGGCCAGCGAGCAATGAAATTCGCATGCCGTCGCGTATGGGCGAGGCGTTGAGAAGAAATGCCAAGCTTAGAGCCTGGGAGATCGATTGTTGAAGCCTCACCGGATCGCACCCCTGCAGACGCATCAGCTCCGAAAGAGGCTGCCGCGTAAAGGTGCAATCTTCGCATCCCACAATGCTCGGTCCAACTCGCGTAAGGAAGGCGCGAAACGCCCAAGCATGAATTCTTCAAGACCATGGTGCCGAATCAGCTGCGCTACGCAGCGCCAGTCGCGCTCATCCAGGTCCCTCAGAGGCGTATGCTTCACGCCGAGAAAGTGCGCGTCGCAAGCGACTCGATACGGAAACTTCATGCGTTCGCTGGCATGGTCGCCTGTCGACCGATAGGCACCGAAACAGCCCACGATCAAGGCCGTCAACAGACAACCAGGCCTGATCCCAAGTCATGGCAGTGCTAGCACTTAGCCCGGATTATTCATGACCAGCGTAGGGTGCGTGGAGCAAGTCGATATCCGCTGGTGCGTTACGTCGGCAAATCGATGGTTTTGCAGAGAACACTCTCCGCGGCGAACGATTCGACTTGCGCAACGCACCACATGAACAAAGCCGACTTCACGCACCCTACGTGAATAATCCGGGCTAGCGCGGCGGTTCGTTGGAACAGGAGAGAACCGAGGCCACAGAGTGGCAGTTCTCCGTTGCCTCCGTCTACTCGCGGGAAAGCGAGGCGACGTCTGCGGCCCCTGCTTGCATCTCACTCGCAAGAGTGATAGCTTGCTTTCGGCCATACCATCTGTGTCGCCCTCTTGTGTGAGCTTTAAGAGACTCGACCCCACCGCAGTGGATCGTCATGCAACTCGTGATCAACACTTACGGCAGCAGCCTGCGACGCAAGGGGGATCGCTTCGTCGTCAAGGCGGGCGAGCGGCAAGTTGCTTTTTCGGCCCAAAAAGTCCAAAGCATCGTCATCGCGACAGGAGCCCATTTTTCGAGCAACGTTGTTGAACTCGCATCGCAACACAATGTCGATATCGTCTTTCTCGACAAGCAAGGCAATCCGACAGCCCGCGTCTGGCAGACCCGCTTGGGCAGCACGGCGACCATTCGGCGGCGACAAATCGAAGCGGCCGAAACGGACGAAGGACTACGCCTGGTCCGCGATTGGACATCGAGCAAACTCGCTAACCAAAATGCGTTTTTGAAAGAGCTTCAGCAGCGGCGGCCCGACCATACCGGCATCTTTGATTCGCCCTTGAAGACGCTGACCGAATGCCGAGACAAGATTACTAAGCTGACGGGAACGGTCGACGAAATACGCAACTCGCTGATGGGGCTGGAGGGGAGCGCGGGCCGCGTTTACTTCACATGCCTGGGTCACATCGTCCCCGCCGAGTACCAATTCACGGGCCGCAGCCGGCAACCGGCCAGCGACCCCTTTAACGCCATGCTCAACTATGCGTACGGCGTGTTGTACTCGCTGGTCGAGCGCTCGCTGATCCTGGCCGGCCTCGACCCCTTCGTCGGCTTCTTGCACACCGACAACTACAACAAGAAGTCGCTTGTGTTTGATATGATCGAGCCGTTTCGCATTATCGCCGAACGCGCCACGGTCCTGATTTTCACGGGCCGCCGCGCCAAGACAGAATTCTTCCGCGAAGTTCCCGGCGGTATCGAACTGGCCCCCGACGGCCGCGCCTATCTGATCGCGGAGCTGAACAAACGCCTCGACCGCACCGTGCGGTATCAAGTTCAAACGCCGCGTCACTTGCCACGCGATACTCGGCCAACGCCATCGCCCCCGGCGAGCGAACCGAGCGACGTTGCAGAAAGCGACATCACCAGCAATGGCGAAGCATCCAAACCCAACAAACCCAAGTTCCGCAAGCTCAAGCAGCGCACGATCATTCAACACGAAGCCCACGCCTTGGCCAACACGCTGCTCGGCCGCAACGACATCCCGCGAATCGTCGAAACGGAATCGCTATGGCAGGAGCCCGCCCCCTAAACCCTAAACCCTAAACCCTCGACTTCCCATGCTCACTTGGCTAATCTACGACATCTCGTCCGACAAGACGCGCGGCAAAATCGCGGATCGTTGCTTGGACATCGGCTTGTACCGGGTACAAAAGAGCGTCTTCCTGGGCGACCTGGAGCGCAATCGCGTCGACGAGATCGTCCTGTTCTCGCGCGAGTTGTTGAACGAAGCCACCGACTCGCTCTACGTCTTCCCGATGTGCCGCGACGACTTCGACAAGGCGCAGATCATCGGCCAGGGATTCGACGGCGAGCTGGTGACGGATGACCTGCTGACCAAGGTGATTTAGACAGCGTGCATTATCGATTTCCCGATTCATCAATTAGAGGGTTGCGATGTTTTTATAACTGCGAAGCAGTGACATGTGACAGCCTGGGACGCAAGTCCCAGGTCATCTGGCGCGGCGATGCAAAGTCGCAAAGCGACGGCATGTGTACCTGGCGTCGCAGGCGAGCACATGCCATCGCTTCGCGACTTGAAAACTGCGCGGGCTTTGTTCCTGGGACTTGCATCCCAGGCTAGCGCATGTCGTCGCTTCGCGACTGTTGCCCGCACCATGCTACTTCAACACCATGCTACTTCAATACGTTTACGAATGATCTTAAACAGCACCATGACGATTTCCCTTTCCGCTCCCCTGAGCGCGACGATTGACGTGAAGGCTGATGGCTTGAACGCCGAAGGTGTTCCACAGCGCAGCCCAGGGTAAGCGAGCTCGCCGCGGCGAGTGAGCGCCACCCTGGGTTGACGAACCAACAACGGTGTTCAACGCTGAAGGCGTTGCACAAACGAGCGCGCGACGGTGATTTAGAAAGTCAGGCAAGATGCGTGTAAATCAATCCATCAACGAGCAAGGTCTTCATCTTCGAGGAACTCCAAGACCATCTCGCCGGTCAGCTTCACGCTGCGGGGATGCTCGGAACGCACAATCGGAAATCGAATCCGTTCCGCGCAGGACGCTCCCGACGACTCAACAACCTGAAAAGTCACAATTACGTGGGCACCCTCAGGCAGAGATTGACCGCCTTCAAGCACCACGACTCCGTTCGACACTCGACCTGGAATTCGCATTCCCACAGTGTAAACGGCCGTTGACAGTTTTGTTATGTTAGCTTGCCGCCGTTTTACCGACTTTCCACTACAACAAGGATTGAACGCCAGCATCGAGGGTTGACGAATGCCTGAAGCCAGCAAAACGACAGCCGACACCGTCCAAGTCTCTGAATGCCGCCTCCGTCTCGCCCGGCCGATCCGCCAATACGAAGCCCCGGCCCTTCGCGGCTTTTTCGGCCGCAAGTTCGAGGAAGAAGTCTTGATGCACAACCACGAGCCCGACGGGACTCCGATCTACCAGTATCCGCGCGTCCAATTCAAAATCCTCGACTCCACGGCGCTGTTGCTCGGCGTCAACGAAGGCAGCGAGCTCCTGCAACGACTCTGGCTCGAGATCGACGAAACGAAACTTGGCGACGAACAGCTTTCCGTCTTGGAATCACAATTCGAGACCCGCCATGAGCAACTCGAAGTCACGGCCGAGCCGATCGAGTACCGTTTCGCCACGCCTTGGCTGGCGCTGAACCAGAACAACTTCCGCCAGTACACCAGCACTCGCAACCAACGGACGCGCAAAGACGAACTCTCGCGCATCCTCGTCGGCAATTGTCTGGGCCTTTCCAAGTCGCTCGGCATCCGCTTCAGCGACCGCATCGCGGCCGACTGCACCACGCTGACAAGCATCAAGACGAGCCTGAAAGGCCAAGGCATGATCGGATTCGTCGGCAAGTTCACCGTTAACTTAACGCTGCCCGACTCCATCGGCTTGGGCAAGAGCGTATCGCGTGGGTTTGGGACCGTCGAAAGGACCGGCAAGTGATCATTGAAGACTTAATCAGAACAGGACGTTTGCTCAAGGAAGGTGGGCTTGCCCCAGACCAGTTGTTATTGCTGATCTCTGACGCGACATCACCTCAAGTCAAAAACTTTTTCCAGCACGTTTTCGTTGTCGAACTCCCGGGAAAGGATTCGGATGACGACCCGATGGCGTTGCCAATGCAAGTTTGGGGACAGGAAGTCCAACTGGATCCGACGAAGAAAAAAACGGCCTTTGAACCGGATTTGATGAAGGCCGTATCAGCACCCTTCGTATTCCCGGGCGGAAATCCAATCCATCCGCAGGGCGTCTATGGGGTGCCGGTTTTTCCTGCCTTCGAAAAGCATATCGAGGCGTTCAAGAAGGGAACTGTTCAGGTCCGTGACTATCTTCAGGGACGGCTGGCGCGTTGCCCATCCCTGCAACTTGACGATGCGACTGTTCAGGCGATCGCCACGGTATTGCATCAAGAGGTCGTCAATGCAAATCCTTCCAGCCAGGGCAAAACTTTGGGTCTGATCATCCTTGCCGACGCAAACACGCTCGATTCGCCATATAGATATGTCGAGGCGCAGACAGACCATGCAATCGGTCAATCACAGCTTCGGTCCGACAAATATATCGCGCCCGATTTTGAACGGGTTCTATCGCTGTATTCCAGTTCTAAATATGAAGAAGGCCGACAGTCGGGTTGTCGCGACGGGGCTTGTTCGATTTGCGGGGGAAGCAATGGCGGTAAAGTCGTATCGATCTACTGCAAGTCTTGGCCATGGTTTCTTCCAACATGGACGTGTCCGGTTGCTCATGGCGGAAAGGGCCACATCGTTGAAGGCATTGCACTCGACGAAGCGTGTTACGAAGCGTTGAACATCGGCGCCTCTTACTTTGACAAGATCGCCAGCCCCGTCGATTCGATCGTGACGCGCGAACTCTTCTCTCCGGTTGCGGATCGCGAGGGCCGCCGCACCGTAGAGCACAAGAGTATATCGGATCTCACGGCCATCTATGGCGCGATCCTGATGCTGCCTATTTTGGAGTCCGATCAACTCGAAGATGACGAGCGCGTTGAATTTGGCGAGAACCTCCGATTTCGTTTATCATCATCATCGAACGCGGGGCGGATGCAAAAGCACGTCAAGCAGGTGGTGGGGTTCGATGCATCGGTTCCCGATGATGTCGACGATTCCATTTATCGTCTAACGCTCGTGTACTACTCCGGCGATCCGAGTCGTGGGGATATTCACTTGCGCTGCGTGGTCGAGGATGTTGTTCCCACGGTCTTGTATCAACTCGTTAAGCTTGCTCAAGAGACGGCGGAGACCATTCCCGACCTGTGTTCCGAGCTAATGCCAGGAAGTTCCGCGAAACAACATTCCTGGCACGCCTCACGCTTTCA
>JBBDHZ010000011.1:0-3362 GCA_040880645.1 Minisyncoccota bacterium | reverse complement strand
TTGAAACATCGAATACTCGCGTTTGGATCGGACCTTTCTCCGGACGCGGTCTGGAAGAAAGCACTGCCGACCATGTTCAATATCGAACTGAAATTGGACAAATTGCATCTGTCCGACGACTTTCGCCGACGCGTGGGCGTGGTACTCCATCGATGCGAAGATGCTCAAGATGATATCCGCGGGAATCGTGATGCCTTCATGGCCGCGTTCTGGTCGGGATACTCACTCCAGAAAACCGACAAATCCAAACATGACAATCAAACGCAAGTACAAGGAACAACCTCGTGAGTAATCCCGCAAAGACCGGTGAAATCCTCTTCGTTAAAGCGGTCAAGGACGGCATTCCTAACCGAGATCCTTTACGAGACAGCGACGCGCGGCGCATCTTCGGCGAAGATGATGGGCGAATTTCACTTTCCGATGTCAGCATTAAACGTGATGTTCGAGACTATGTACTCGACCGCTATCCCGATGGTGGCGACGACAAGTCGATGTTCGTCTTTGTTCGCAAGGAGCGGGTCGATGGAAATAAACTGCTCGGTCGCGAGAAGCTTGCCGAGTCGCTTTTGGAAAGAGCTGGCCGCGCAAAAGATTCCGACATTCAAACAGCGTTGATGAAGTCCGCGTTCGACACGCGAGTTTTTGGCGCGGTGTTTAGCGTGAAGAAGGCCAGCTTCAATCAATGCGGGCCGGTGCAATTCAGTTGGGCGCATTCGCTGCACCCGGTCGAAACAAAGTACGTTCAAGGCACGGTCGTCATGCCAGCCAAGGACATTGAAGTCAAGGAGTCAGGAGAGAGCGAAGGAGCAACGCAAGGCACAATCTGGACTAGTTACACCTTGCCATTCGCAGTATTCGCCATGCCTGCAATTGTCAATGCACACATTGCAAAACAAACGAGCATGACATCGAACGACACGGATGTGTTACTCGAATCGTTATGGAAAGGGACGCTGCACCGTCAGGCGCGTGGACGCGGGATGCAGCAGCCGTTGTTTCTGCTCGATGTGCAGTACAACGACGACTTTTTCCGGATCGGCTACTTGGAAGAATTGATTTCGATAATGCCGAAGCGAGATCGATGGATGGGCTCGAACCCGCCGTCGTCGCTCGGCGACATCACACTGAATGTCGAGAAACTTGCTCAATCGCTGACGGAGCATCAAAACAAGATAGAAACCTGCCGCCTTTGGAAATCGTCGCAATTGACTCTAGAGGGAACTTTGCCAGATGTCGTCAAGGTAAAGACCTGGGAATAAAGTCTAAGCGGACTGCCAACGTCTTTCGCAACGAGACTTTTCGGCGCATTAATCGTCAGTCAGTGAGTTTCAGATGTCAAAGACAGATTTAGCCATCTTCGAAACGCGTGGCTCAATCGCGCATTTTCGCCGGCCTGACACACTTGGTACACACGCCACGTATCCGTTTTTCACTCGCACCGCAGTGCGCGGACTCATCGGATCGATCTTGGGTCTCGAATCACTGTCCGACGAGACGATCTGCGGATTACAACTGCTGCATCCGGTTCGTACGGTGACGCAGGAGTTGAGCATGCATGGCAAAACTTGGGAAGCGGGAAGCGGGTCGGAAGCGTCGTTCAGTCGTCCGACTTCCATTGAGTTAGTCGTCAATCCAGCCTACCGGGTGTACTATCAAGGCGAGTTGATTGATGAACTTGAGTCGCGGTTGGCGAATTCGCAAAGCCACTATCACACTTACCTGGGAGCGGCCTACTGTTTGACTTTCCCAAGGTGGATTAAGCGAGTTCCAACGTCCGAACTTGTACCGCTGGACTGGCAGTCCGAACCAGCGATTGAAACGGATACGATCGTTCCATCGAAATGCGTTCAGAAATTGGAGACCCTCGAAGGGCGGCAGTACGCCCGCGTTGGAGGAATGCTTTATCAGCATCTTGGCGACCGCCGCTTTCGTGGCTCGATCAATGTGCTTTATGAGGTGAATACCAAGTCAATACGCTTTCGTCCGACCGCCTCGGATGTCAAAGTCAGCTTCATCAAGACGCCGGATGATGGAGTTGTTTGTCTATGGTAGTTCCCTTCGCGCAATGTGTCGCTCGCCCCGACGAAGGGGAAACGCGGCATCTTCTGATTCATCACCTGGTACGGGTGGCAAATGCGGCCGGTGCTCCGGATGGGTCGACAAATGATCGCCTAGCTTTCCTGGCAGGACTTCTGCATGACGCGGCGAAGTGCCATGTGGAATGGCAGGAGTACATCGACCCTACGACCAGCCGGAAGAAAGGGCCGCCACACTCCCCGATGGGAGCCGCGCTATTTACTTTTGCCGCCGAGCGGTTGATACCGATTTGGCACTCGGATCGTCAAGAGCGGTTGGTGGCACGTGATCGCATGCTCAATTGGCTCATGGCGATCAATGGCCATCACGGAAGACTTGGCGATTTTCATGGCATGTCGCTGCCTTGGATGAAGATTCTCAGCCGCTATTCCGTTCGGAACCTCGCCGCAGGTTGTGATCTGGCGGGTGTCTTCGAATTAGTCCAGCGTTCCTTTCCTGAGTTTCAAGCAGTCGCCGAAGAGTTTACCGATTGGCTTGATGATTTCGATCGGTCTTGGGTAAAGCTGGTCGTGAACATCCGACCGAAAGTCTTGGAAAGGAACACGCCACATGAATTGGCTATGCGATTCCCACTGGACGTTTCGCGGCTCATCATCGCCGACCGTATTGACGCAGGAAGTCTTGCCGATGATTATCTGCAACAACCCGCCGCAGTCGAGGCAATTAAGTCGCATTCGTTGTACTGTAACCAACAAGCAACGGAAGCGATTGTCAAAGGGGCCTCGCCCGAGATGGTCGAATTGCGCAGTACCATCCAACACGATGCGTTAGGCAAGTACCGCGAGTGTCCTCGCGACCGCTTCTTTACCTTGCTGCTCCCGACCGGCTACGGCAAGACGCTAACCTCGCTGCGCATCGCCCTTGAATCGGTGGTAGTTGGCGTCTCAAAGCGGATCATTTACGTTGCCCCCTATCTGTCGATCTTGTCTCAAGCGGCCAACCAACTTGCTACTGCTACTCGGATTGATGTCTTTCAGCATCACCACTTGTCCCTCGCAGCAATGGCATCGAACGGTGTCGAGGCAACAGATGATGGACAGGCCGCCTTCAGCAGCGACTCGGATGACGACTTTGAAATACTCGACACTTGGAAGTTTCCGATTCTGGCGACCACGTTCAATCAATTCTTTCGCGCACTGTTTCCAGCGCGGGCACAACACACATTACGGATTGATGCGGTAAGAAAGTCTTTCATCATCATCGACGAGCCACAAATCATCGATATCGGCGTATGGAACCTGTTCCTCCGGGCGCTGAGCGTGTTT
>JBBDHZ010000010.1:0-1602 GCA_040880645.1 Minisyncoccota bacterium | reverse complement strand
TTCAATTCGACACGCGTTCGCACCAGTTCGTCGTCGACGAGCAGATCAAGAATGACTTCGCCGTAGCGACGTCCATGATCGTTGAGGTCTCCATTGAGCGTTTCGACTTGCCCCACAAAATTGGCCACCTCGGCTTCATGACTCGGCCGCAGCCTGAGCCCGACAGCTCGAATCACCTTGAAGTGATCCTCGGTGAGACGCACCACGCGGCGCTGCGGCGCATCTGGATTGGGCGTGGTGCTCGCCCAGGTCGCGCTGATCTCCAGCGATCCCTGATCCGAAGGCGGCTCCAATCGCGACAGGGCATCGCAAAGGTTCGCCGTCACCGGGGCTTTCTCCGGCGTTGCAACGGTGAGGCTCGCTTCGTCATCGGCGTCAATACGTTCTTCGATGCGTATCAGCGACTCCATCAAAAGGGACGTCACCTGCCTGGTAAATGAGTTCCCGCCGCGTAGCAGCCCTTCGGCATCGACGGCATCCAGGGGGCAGGCGATCGCGACAACGAAGCTTCCGTGTTCGGTTTGCTTCAATCGGCAGCGGTCGACGAACTCGGTGGCTTCACGCCGGCTCAATCGTGGGTGATAGGTCGCCGGTTTGAGAACGGAATGGGCAGCCGCGAGCAGTGAACGCTTTGCACCCTCGAGTGTTTCGATTCCTTTTAGCAACCCCAAATCCGCGCTGATCGTTGGATCACTGATCCGATACCGAACAACGTCGGAGTCGGGATCGAGCAGGTCGTTGGCGACTTCAATGATCGAACGATCTTCGACTTCGGCGAGTCGTTCGACAACATCGAGCATCAGCGACGCATAATCGCACGAGGTTGTTTCAATCGGAATCAGCAATTGCGTCAGTTCGCGGTCATGATGATCGAAAACGGCCAAGCCGCCATAGTCCTGCGACTTCCGAATCCAGCCGTTGGCACTCGCGTAAGTGCGCGCGTCACGCGGTTTCACTCGGCTGACCAGGTGCAGCAGCGATTCCCGATCCGATCGGTGGTCAATCGACATCGTTTAGCGCCTCCCGCCGTGCAAGTTTCTCGGCGATCGTTAGCAACGCCTGCGGTGTCAATAGGTTCTCCGTGGGGATTTGAATGGTTTGGCTGGTGGTGTTGTTGCTCGCAGGTGCCTCATGAAGCCCGCACCAGTAGGCACACCGACGGGCGACCAATTGCTCGGCCGAAACCTCCAACCACTGCTCGTGATCCGATGGTAAAAACAGAACGACCAGCATCTTCAGCGGGCTGCAGGTCGTGTCGCGGAGTTCATTGTAGTTCTTGATCGCCAGCGGATACGAATACCGGTCATCGACGATCGTGGGAGTTTGGACCGTCGATTTCAGTTGAACGTCGATCGTGAAACTGGACAGCAAGGCTGACGGCCCGAAATCATGCCGGACTCGGATCGTTGCATCGACGCCGACGCCGTCATCGTGGCGATTGCCCCACGAGCATCCCATACCCGCTTTGGCGGCGACCGCGTGAAGATACGCGTAGCTCAATTCCGCCTCCTGGAACCACTTCAGGGCCTGCTGTTCGACGAGGTCTTCGTTGATCTGCGACATACCGTGTTCTTTATTGGATTTGCTCAGTAGACGGCCGCA
>JBBDHZ010000009.1:0-9011 GCA_040880645.1 Minisyncoccota bacterium | reverse complement strand
TTCCACGGCCAACAACAGAATCGAGACCTACGTGATTCCGGCCGAAGTCGCACGTAGCGCGAGTCAGCGGCTAATCGAGAAGGGTCGACCTGAGCCACCTCCTACTGTGGCTCACCCCGATGCCCCCACGATTGTCAGGCCGGCAAGGGTGGGCACCGCGGCGCCCGAGTTTGAGGTCGAGACGCTAAACGGTGTGACATACCGGCTCGCCGATCAGCGGGGCAAGATGGTCGTCCTATGCTTTTGGATGATGCACTCGGAGCTTTGTGTACTGGAACTCGCGAATTTGCGGGCACTTTACCACGACCTGATTCGTGATACAGGAGACTGTACGATGATCAGCCTGTACACCGACCCAGAGGAATGGGAGCCCGATTTCAAAGAGCACACCACAAAGTACAAGATCGATTGGCCGGTAGCGTGGATCCGTAGCAATTCATCCGTCTCTGCCGATTACCTCACACGGCATCTACAGCCTTGTCTAGTCCTGGTTGGCCCCGAAGGCAACATCCTGCTGCGCGACCACGACGTTGCCAGGTTCCGGGCGGCGTTGACTCGAATCGTGGCCGCGGGGATGTCCGTCGATTAACCCGTGGAAAGGGTGCCGGAAAGAACAGACGTCGTGCAATAGCTTTGTTACAGTTTAACTTTAGGGTTCAACAAACCGGAGGGCTCGCGCCCTGCCGCTACTTTTATTAGCGGAACGGCGCAAGCCGTCCGGTCTCGATCCTAATTTTTAGCTACGCTGAACGGAAATATCACGGCGGCCGGCCTTCGAAGGAGAGAGCCTGTCTCGCGTCCCCGTTATTGAGACATTTCCAATGTGGGCAAGTGTGAAGCAGCGACGCGGGGACGGATAGTGTTACCCAGGAAGAAGCTGGATATCGGCTGGTTGGATCTTTTCGTGGCGGCAATGCACTGCTGCTGGCCTGGTAACGCTGAGCTCGTTCAGGAGCATCTCCAGCGTGACTGGGCAAAGGGCAGCAGTCTTGCCTGCCTATCGGTCCGCACAGGATTCGATCTTCTTCTCTCCGCGCTCGATCTTCCTCGCGGTTCCGAGGTCATTCTCTCGGCCATCAACATTCGCGACATGGTCCGGATTGTCCAGGCGCACGGCCTCGTACCCGTACCGGTAGACGTCGATATGGAGACGCTGTCGGTTGACGCAGCGAATATCGAGCGGCTCGTCACGCAGCGCACCCGCGTCGTCGTCATCGCCCATCTCTTCGGCAGTCGTATGCCCCTCGAGGCGATCATTGAGGTCGGGGATCGATTGGGTCTGCTGATTGTCGAGGACTGCGCGCAGGCTTACGTCGGAAACGGTGAAAGAGGCCATCCGGTGGCGCACGTCCGCATGTTCAGCTTCGGACCGATTAAAACCAGTACCGCACTGGGAGGCGCAATGCTGGGGTTCCGCGACCCGGCTGTCGCGACCGCAGTGCGCACCCTGGAGGCGAAGCTGCCGCGGCAGACGCGTCAGACGTTTCTTGCCCGTGTGCTCAAGTACACGATGCTCAAGGCGCTGCTACTGCATCCGATGTTCACCTTGTTCGTCGCCGCATGCCGCGCGTCTGGCCGAAGCCATGACGACGTGATTAGTGGGGCGGTACGCCGGCCCATAACCCCGCCCCAGCGAAAAGCCCTCGCTGAGCTTCTGCCCGAATCCGCCGACCGCTTGAAGCCGGGCGAAAAGAAGCCCCACTAAATATGGATCAACCGCCAAGAGCCATCAATGCCACGCAAGCACACCTCACCGGCACGATTCTCTCCTGACGACGCTGTTCATGTGAAATCCGGCGTTACCGATCCCGACTACCCGGACATCCCGATCGGCGGCTGGGCCGGACAGGTTGCTGAGATCGAAGCAGGTAATCCGCCATGCTATCTGGTTCGCTGGAGTCGGCAAACGCTCGACAGCATGGCCGCCGTTTACCGTAACCGGTGCGAACGGGACGGACTGGACATCAAGGAGATGTGGCTAGCCGAGGACTATCTTGAGCCGGACACGGGCCAACGGGTCGAGATCGAGCAGCCAACCAACATTCAGACCGAACCTCTCAACATGAAGGATCAGGACGACCGCATCCGGGCAATCTTCGGTCTCACGCACGATGATCCTGTTCCCGAAGTAGACCCCGAGACGTTGCGGACGTACCGTGACTACCTAGCTGAGCACCTTTCGTTTCCGTTTGAGGCACAGGGGAAACCAGGTCCTCGGCGGTTCTCCAGCAAGAGACGAACGGTCACAGTTATCGGATTGGGTAGTCCTGACGAGGATGAACGACTCGATGAGCATTATGGCCTGATCTGCGAAATCAAGATCGACAGGAAACGGGGCGATGCTCCGCTGGCGGAACTGGAAGTCAGCAAGCGAGGATCAGAACGGCAGTTGGTCGAAGATTACCGCTACTGGTTTTCCAACTGGAGGTGAAGGCGGCTTGCTTTGCACGAGCCGACAAACGTTCGTTGTCGGGCTCAGAAGGGGGCAGATCGGTTTCGGACCTAATGAGTGAAAGTTCGGTACAATTTCTTTGCAAGGCTGCTGGAGCCAACGGCATCTGATGGTCAAACGGCGGCCTTGGTCGTTGCACCACGCAGAAAGTTCCGCGTGCAGTGTGCACCACTTCGTTCTTCCTCAGTCGTCGCGGATCTTGACACCATCGACTTGAACTACCAGTAGCGTTTCGACTCCATCGTACGTTTCGGACGTGAAAGTCACATTGTTCAATGCGGCTATTCTCTTGAACGCATCAAACGCTTGGCTTTCCATCGCGTATTCACCGCACGACGCGCCGAAGTCACACATGATGTCGCGAAAAGTGATGGCGTCAATCCGACAGTCTTCAGCGTCGCTAAAGCTTCGCTGCATGATCGCACGAGCGTTCTTTTGCGAGTCCGCGATCATGCATGCGTTCTCATTGTACTCGTAGCATTCCTCGAACGTATCGAACACAGCGTATCCGACTACCGTTTCGCACTCTTGCTGGCCCATCGATCGTAGCTGCTCCGCGTGGTTGGGGGTAAATAGAAGAACGTTAACGACAACGTGCCGGCGGAAGTTGAAAATCCACTTCACAAACCAGTCCACCGCCGGTCGCGTTTATCGACTGGTTCGTCGGCAACTTCGATTCGACCAGTTTGCGAACGTCTCGTGCATCGCGTTCGCGTTCAAACACGCGGTCAGGAAGCCAATGCACCATCTTTGGGCCCTGGAATATGAGAACGCCGTCGTGAAAGACTACCGCCCTTGAAAAAGCGGTCCACTTGAGTGTCGATTCTTGCACCTCGGATTTCGAGTACAGCCCGTCATCGGATAGCTGAATCATCTGTTGAGTGTTGTGGTGCGGCGACTTGCGGAAGTTGCGTTTTGCAAGAAAGTCGTCGATCTTGTGCGGGAAAAACATAAAAACCGCCAAGGCAAGCATGAACACGGAAGCACCGTATTGCGGAACGAAGAGCCCAGCCACGGCAACTACCAAGAACACAAATGCCGCAGCGTATCGGAGCCAATTCCAGATCCAGCGTCCGAAATGTTGCGATCGATAGCGAGTGAGCGTTTCGATGAGATGATCAGACGAGAATACGAATCTCGCGGTGATTGTGTCGCTGTTCCCATCGCCAGCGTCGCCTGCGGTGATTGAAGCTTGTAACGGTGGGTCGTACGGATTCACGTGTGTTCCACGCTCGACGAACTTGTTTCTAACCCGGAGGGCCAATGTAACCTGCCTGGGGGCGTCTTATTCTCACCGGTCGGCGAGAGTGGCGCGGCCTCGATTCTCGCCGGTTCCCACACCCGCGTCAATTTGGCCGAACCGCCGAACCGGATCAGCCAATCCGGAGCACCTGGGGTTCAGCTCGTCCATCGAATTCAAGTATATTGCGTCCGGCGCCCGGCTTGCACCGATTGTGTTGTACGGCTGCTCGTGCCGTGGGATCATTTCTTCTCCTGCAACAGTTCCTGTGGCGCCAGTTTTCCGAAATCGGTGCCGTGGTCTCTCAGCAGTGCGCCGGCCAATTCGCGGTTAAGTTTGTCTACCGGCGAGCGAGCGGACATCAGGAGGTAGGGCTTCGCCGCCTGCTGCTGGTCGTCGATCCAGAGAAGCTTACCGACGAAGTAGCTCAGATTCGTCGGCTCTCCGGCTGGAGCGCCACGAATCAGCTCGTCGACCGCCTCCTGATCAAGCGACAACGGCTCCTCCTGCTTGAACGCGTCCTGAAACAGTTCGGCAAGTTTGACGGTCGCGTGCTTCACCTCTTCGACAGGCGGTCGGGTCCCAATCTCGACGATCTGTTGCAGAAGCTGGTCCGAGAGCGCCACGTCGCCTTGCTCCCGAGCGACCAGCGCGGCGTGCAATCCGTGGTAGGGACTTTTCGTGCGGTCGTACAGTTCCTGCCACTCCGGCAACGATTTCGACGGCAGTCCTTTGAATAGGTAGTGGGCCGCAACCCACATCTGCTGCTGGTCAGGCAAGGGACGCGTCATGGAAGACAAGTATTCCTGCGCATGGGCCGCTGCCGCACGCAGATCGCCGGTTCCCATCCGGCGACACCAGGCGTACCACGTGAGGGAGAGGTTGTCATAGCGTTCGGCTCGCCGACGGACCCACACCTCAGCCTCTGCGAAGTTCCCCAGCGCTTCGTGAGCCCGGATGGCGGAAGTCATCGCCCATGCAGCCCACGTCCCGGCCGCTTCCTCAGCGTACGGAAGCGCCTTCTCGGGCTCGCCCTGTTCCAAGTAGTGCTCGGCGATATTTGCGCGGACACGGGCGTGGCTGAGGCCGCTCTCCGGAGTTTCGAGAAAGGCTTCCATCGTTTCCAGCCATTTGTCGTGTTGCCCCTGCTGCTGATAAACCGACGCCAGCGCCTCGTATGCCTGCTTCGAGGGCTGCAGTTCAACGAGCTGAGACAAGACCCGTTCGGCCGCCTCCCAATCTTCCGCTTCGCGATACCGCTCGCCGAGTGCCTGGAGCACCTCCGGATACTGGCCAAACTCCGTTTCGTACTCGTCGGCTCGATCACGGATTTCGGCGAATTCCCACCGAAACCGGATCTGGCCGACGGCCTGTGCCGGAGCGTGCGGGCTGATTTCGGCCAGCATCCATGTCGCCCCCTTGCCGCCCCAGCCTTCACCCCGTTCGATCTGGTACACCAAATCGCGGTAGACGAGGTCTAGATGGTCGAGCGCCGGTTGAATGATGCCTTGCCAAGCGGGTGGGTGGAGGGGGTGAAGATGAGTCGCGATCGGCTCCATCGTCACCTCCAGGTCGGAACGGTTGAGCGAGGCCAGGTAACGGGGAATCTGCCGCGTATTTTCCTCGGATGATCTCGCATAACTGAGAACGGCAGGGCCGTGCCGATGGTCGTCCAGCAGCGGAGATAATAGTCTCACCGTGCCGATAAGCTGCTCCCGCGGCACACCCAACGCGTACCGTAGGAAGTACATCATTCGCGTGGCCTGTACAACGCCGGTTTCTTCGATCAACTGGTCGAGCACCGCCCATGAAAACTCCGACGGATCTCGGTCCAGCGAACCGGCCTGCCGCAGCGCGGCGATCAGATCGCGGCGGATCTGTAGTTCCTGGGGATCCCATTCCGCTCCCAGGCCCTGCGGCTGTGACGCGGCACCCTGGTTGACGAGTTCATCCACGGCGGGAGGGAGGTCCGTCTGCTTCTGGAGTCGCTCATAGAGCGAATCGGCAAAGACTCGGGGTCCCCCGGCGGCGGCAGATCGTCTAACGCCGAGCGATCCGCGCTGCGAAAGCAGGTCGCGCGCTGCAAAACAATCGGGCTGCTCCTCGAGCAGGGCGGTCGCAACCGGCTCGATCGCGGCTTCGCTCTTGTACGGTTCGACGGCGAGAAACTGCAGGTAGCGGACCAAGGGACGCAAGTCGGGCTCCGCGGCAAAGCTTTCCAGCCGCTCCTGGTCGAACCGGCAAAACGCCTCAATCACCTTCGTCCTTTCCGACAGATCAAACCCTTGTTCGGCCTGTCGATTCAAGTCATCGAGCGCCGGCTGGTGGCGTCCGAGCAATGCCCGCACGTAAGCACGGGTTTCATACGCTATGGGATCGCGGCCCATGATCACCGACAATCGTTGTGAGTAGAGCAGGGCGCGAGCCTTGAATGCCTGGTGAGCAGGACTCATGTGATGGGCGGTCAGCGTTCCGAGTCGCGCGTACGACTCGGCGAGCGCGGCGAGCCGCTCGGCGGATTCCCCTTCTTCGCGAATCAGCCGGTGCAGACTGCGGATTGCGAAGAACTGAGGCGTCATGTTCCAGTCCATTGCAGCCTGCTGGACGTCCTCCGGGACCGGGGCGTTCTTTACCCACTCGGAGCCCGTCCCCTCGTAGCCGGCTTCGCGGAGGACGGTTACCAAGTCGTTGCGTGCGAGCTGCTCAAGCCGCTCCGAAAAGTGCTCAACCATTTTCCAGCGGTACTGCGGAGTGGGGACCTTCTGCTCCCACAAGACCTGCGGGCCTTCCGTGTCCTCGCGAAACACGGTGATCGACAAGGCATCCATCTCACCGAAGTCGCCTGGGATCGAGGAGACGATCTGGATCGACCCGCCCGGCAATTCAGCCTTTGTCGACTCGTCGGCCTCCGCCTCAAGCGAAAGCTCGCCGAGCGTTTGATCGCGCGTTATCAGGCCCAATTCGTCGCGTGCCGCGATCAACATCGCCTGGCGGACGAGTTCTTGCAGTAACCGCCCCCGGTGCTCGGTAGGTCCCAGCATCCGGTGGCCGTCATAAGCCTTCAGCAGCAGAGCGTCCTTGCGTACAGCGACCGGCACGTCGCCGTAGGGAGAAACATCCATTACCTCGCGAGGATCGTGCAGCGGCGCGACGTCCGCCGACTTCTCCTGCTCCTCCGCTGCGTGTATCGGCACGGACGCGCCCCAGGCGGCGGCGATCGACAAAAACAAGACGCTCAACAGGCGCGTCGCTTCGTTGCTCTTCATGTTTCTTCACTTTCTTGGATAGGTTTACTTCGGCAGTCGCCAGAGACGCATGGTGCCGTCGTAGCCGCTGGAAATCGCCAGGCGATCCTTCGGCGAATAGGCGACGCCCTCGACGAGCCCTCTATGGCCGTGGAAACGGTGAAGCTCGGCACCCGTTTCCAGGTCCCACAGCCGCAGCGACCAGTCGTCGTTGCCGGTAATGGCGCGGCTTCCGTCGGGACTGAATGCCACGCGTCGCACCGCGGCGTCATGCATGTAGACGCGTAGCTGCTCGCCAGTCTCGACATCCCACAGCCGCATCGTCTGATCGACGCTGCCGGACAGGATTCGACGACCATCGGGCGAAAATGCGACGCTCCAGACCCAATTCCTATGGCGGCTAAAGCGGCGCAGCTCCTCGCCAGTTTCCAAGTCCCACAGCCTGATCGAAGGATCATTGTCTCCGCCACTGGTGATCGCTTGCTGGCCATCGGGAGAGAATGCCGCCGCCAGAACGCGGCCTGTATGTCCCTCCAGGCGTTGTAGTTCCTCGCCGGTCTCGGCGTCCCAAAGCCGCGCCGTCTTATCCTCGCTGCCCGTCGAGAGCACCCGGCGGCCGTCGGGTGAAAACGCGACGCTCCAGACCCAGCTCGTGTGGCCCTGGAACTGCCGCACTTCTTTTCCAGTTTCCACATCCCACAGCCGCACGGTCTTGTCCATGCTGCCCGAGACAGCTTGGCGGCCATCGGGCGAAAAAGCGACACTCATCACGGCATGGCTATGCCCATCGAAGCGTCGCAATTCTTCGCCGGTCGCCACGTCCCATAGCCGTACGCTGAAATCGGTTCCCGGCAGCCAACTCCCGTTCGCCTGCGGTCTTTCGCCGCCGCCCGACAACGCGCGGCGGCCGTCCGGGGAGAAGGTTACACTAATGATGCGGTCCTTGTGGCCTTCGAAACGGTGAAGCTCGCCAATGGTTCTTGGCCCGATGGCTCGAACCAGCTCCGCGGCGCTAAGGCGGAGTTCCAAATCTTCTGACTCGGCTGCTTCCTCCAGGGCGTCCAAAGCCGGTTCGCCGATCGCGCGCAACTCGCTGGCCGCAGCCTCGCGTTCTGCAAATGCGGGACTGCCCAATTGCGCCACCAGCCGCTCGATCCTCTCCGGTTCCACTTCCGCCGCAAGGAAATCGAAAATCGTGTCAGGCTCCTCTTCCGCTGCGAACAGATTCGCTGACGATGGAGGCACGATTGCTTGGATCAAGACAAGCAGTACCAGGGCTGTTGCGGTGCGACACGGGAAGGATAAGCCGTTCATGTGTTGTCCTGAAGATTGTGAACGCGACGGGACTCCTGCCCCGGTTCATTCGGACGGGATTGGGCTGGCGTATTCGGAAAGGGCCCGCGGCTCGTCGGGCCTCGAGTCTCACTGGCATGCCGGCACAAAACGAACACCGCTGGGCATATCGCTGCAAAGGCCGGTCCAATCCGCCCTAAAATCGTAAGGGCCGTCAGCAATATCCGCGTTGCGGCACGAAGCTGACAGCCACGGCCCTGCGGGCGGAGTCGAAAGCCCCGTCACCGTTCTCCTCGGCTGCAACAGCCGCCGCGATTTCATCGCCCGCCGCCGCCGATCGCCGCACGATTGCCTGTTACATGGGAACAGGAAAGGGCCAAAGGGAGATCGTTCTCTTTCGGACGACCGTCCACGAGGACAACCTATATTTCTTGCCCGCCGAGCCGCCGGACCCGAAATCCCGCGTCGTTACGCCGTGGATTCTCCGCATGAAGCTCGACTGAACGATGCGACACATGCTACAGTTTTTTTGACGCTTTTCTCCACACGACGGTAGCCGTTCACGCCTGGAAGGTTACGGGCACAAGCCGATTCGCGATTTCTTCGAGTCCCGAAGGGATCGCAGACGGTATCGGTCGGTCGCGGAGCCCACCGACAGGGGGCGGACGCACCCGGGCATTAACGCAAAAGCTTGTGTTACCGGGCCGCACCCCGTAAAATTGAGCAATGGCTCGCCCTCCCTTCGCTGTCGACAACAGTCGTCATTGCCGGTTATCGATCA
>JBBDHZ010000008.1:0-9043 GCA_040880645.1 Minisyncoccota bacterium | reverse complement strand
CGGAAACGTCCCCTTCACCGCACCAGACGCCTACATGTCCGACTTCTCGATCGTGATTGCGGGCTCCAACTTCGGATGCGGCTCCTCCCGCGAGCATGCCCCCTTCGCCCTGGCCGAAGCGGGCGTCCAAGCGGTCGTCGCCGACGGATACGCCCGCATATTTTACCGTAACGCCGTCGACGGGGGCTTCCTCGTACCCTTCGAATCGGAAGAACGACTCGTTGATGTCATCCAGACCGGTGACGAACTCACTCTCGACACCTCAGCCGGGACGCTTCACGTGGCCCGCACCGACGAAACCTACCTGCTCCGACCCCTCGGCGAAGTCGCCGGCATCATCGCCGCCGGCGGTATCTTCGCTTTCGCCCGCCAAAACGGCATGATCAAGGCGGTTTGAAATGTAACCTTGAAGGTTACATTTAGGACTGCGTGTGAAGTACGACTGCACATTGCCGCCCTTCAAAGAATCGGTTATTCTCGAATCGTGCAACGTATTTTTCGTAGAATAACGGTTATATCGCAATCGGAGATGAACCCAAAAGAATCAGACTGGAAATCGTTCAGCGCTCACGTCCCTGTGTGGCGAGAGCGATATCTGTCGAAGAAAAATCGAGAAGCCTGCGCTATTTTTGAAGATCCGTCCTCATCCCCTACGCACGCGTTCTGGGGCGCATTCGAGTTCTTGAAAGCCGAATCCAAAATTTTGCGCGACTGCTTCGACCACCATGCCAGATCACGGATGCACCTTTCTCTGGCTTTGATGTACAGGTACGGCATTGTAGTTGACGATGATCTCGGGATATTCAGTAATGAGTTGCAGGACCATATCCGCTCGATCGTACGTGGATGACGTATCAATCGCAGTGTTCTGATTGCTGTATAACACGGCAATGCACTCGGACTTGCGCATCCGGCTTGCCGATCTGACAGGCTGGTGTGTATCGTGCCTTTGACTGCCGCTGGCGTGGCTCGCCGGTGATTGCTAACTGTTATCCAGACGATGAAAAAAGGAGAAATACATCCGGTCTTCAGCAACCCTTTCGATCGTGATCTTCAGGAGGAAATAAAGCGAGAGAATGCCGACTTCTTCGAGCAGGAGCAACGCGAAGAGGAGGCAGCACTGGGGAGAATAGTGAGCAGACTTTCGAGGCGCTTGAACTGGATCAGAGGCCTGCGCATGTCGAGTTTTCGGACCTGGACCAGGACGCGTTATCAAAATACGAGCGATATTTGTTTGGCGGCCCAAACGGGGACGCTCAGGCGCTCCAACGCAGACTCGCGCACCAGGGTCTTCTGATCGAGAACGAGGATAAAACACTTGTTCCCACCGGCTACGCACATCTGTTGCTTGGCAAGAATCCTCGTGACATCCATCCTCAAGCTGGCATTCTGGCGACGCTTCATAGATCCAGTGGTGAGGAGCTGATGGATTTCAATGGTCCGATGGTGCTCGGTCCCGAGCGGGTGATTACCTGGATGCGCGATAAATTGCCGGACACGATTGATCGCACAGGTGCTCAGCGAAAGCGTGTCAACGATGCTTTCTTTGAAATGACTCGCGAGGGACTGGCGAATGCGATCCTACATCGCGATTACAGCATCGAAGGATGCAAGATCCAAGTGGTTGTCGAAGGAGACATGGTCACCAGCCGGAGCCCCGGAGCGCCGACGAAGCCGATTACCGTCGGCCTGATTCAGTCCTTCTTGGCGCCAATGATCAGCCGTAAGCCGCGAATCCACGCTGTTTTCAGCACAATGGAGCTTGCGGAGGAGCGTGGGCTCGGCCTCAAGTCCCTGCGCACAAAGGCAACCGAGGCCGGATTGCCCCTTCCCAAATTCAGCTTCAACGATCCCTACCTCGACCTGACGTTTTATCGCACCAGTAAGGCGGCTACTCAAGCGTTGCCTGAGGAAACCCTGGCCCAACTCGGCAAGTCGGAGCGCAAGGGATGGGAGTGGGTAGTATCGAAGCAGACGGTGACAACTGTCGAATACGAAGCCGCTATCGGTGTCTCCAACCGCACCGCTCTCAATCATCTCAAGAAGTTCACTGAGCTTGGGCTTACCAAACGCATGGGCTCCGGTCGCTCCACCAAGTACGAGGTTGCCTCATGATCACTCTATCCCGCAATTTATCTCGCAATTTTGCGGGATAGCGCAGAATTCGACAAATGAATGCCGACTGGTGGATGAGACTATTTGGCTGCCCCAGGCGCTTATGGACGAACGGTTCACGAATTCAGTTGCCCGGAATTTCCGGACAACTGCCGGTAACGAGAAATCCTACAATGTCGTTCACTACAACCTCGAGGCTGTACTGGCGGTCGGGTTCCGGGTCAAATCTTCCAGAGGTACGCAATATCGTCGTTGGGCCAATACCCAAATCCGCGAACTCATCATCGACCGCATGCTCGCCTTTAACGAACAACCTGTCCTCGAAGGCGCTGGCTCCGTTGGCTGCGAGCAGATGAAGGTAATCGCTGAAGCGCGCTATGCGGAGTTCGATGCGAAGCGTCGAGTAGCCGAAGCCGGGGAGGCTGATGCGGAGCACTTGAAGGCGATCGAGGAGCTGGAGAAGGAGTTGAAGCGGACGGGAGGGACCGTATGAACGAGTGGTCACTCAAACGCATGGACGAATTGGCGTGTCGTCACATCCAGTCGTCCTTGATCGGGATCGTCGATTGAATCTTATCCAGGTTCAGTGCCAAAATATTCGAATTGGGAACCGCCTTGAAACCAAGTCTGGAATAGTAGTGCTGCAGCTTTTCGGTGGCACTCTGAATTTCGCCTCGGAGTTGAGGATTGTCGATGTCTCCAGACCGTATCCCGAAGACGCCTTCAAACTGGAGCGGAAACGGCTTGAGGACGACGAGACTGCAACCCACTCCAAAGCGCCGCATGATGCTTTGGAGAACCAGGAGGCCGAGTTCTTTTCTGCGCCATTTGGGCACAATTTCGAGACTGGACAGAATGAGGACATTCGACTCGCTGATGTCTCCTGTCACTCGGGACAGTGCGTCGCGGAATTCACCTCCTTCGTCGAAAATGGCGTCATAAATGTCGGCTAAAGATTGTGCCTTCGCATCGAATACTTCATACGCATGTACGCCGCAGTTCATTGCTTCACCCAGGTTGGCGTAGTAGAACTCGACGGTACCGATCTCCGTAGACTGATCGGTTTCTCCATTGATCAAGTTGATGCTGCCAAAATGGTGGTAGACGAAGTCGCTGGGCTCAATGGTTTCCAGGGTAAGGACTTCTTGGCTGATTTCTATTTGTACGTCTTTCATAGTGGATGCTGCATCGTCTGCAGCACAAGAAAATTATAGATACGGCAATGTAACTATAGTGGTATACTTGGTGTTGTGCGGCCCGTCAAATCACGATACCGGGGCTCCTGGCGGCGGTGGCCGGACACCTGGTGCATACTGTTTTTGCCCGCCCGGGCGGACTTCGGATTATTCTGACCACGACCGTGATCGGGATCGTGTTTTTCGCAGGGAATCACGTCATACCACGCTTCCTGACAACCTCGGCAAGATCTTTGGCTGGAACAAAGACAAACGTGCGTCCACGCGTCTGCTTGTTGAGGAGTCCCTCATCGGCCAAGGACAACAAGTCCGTTCGGGCGGTCTGATACGTCACGCCGTGGCTGTTCTTGTGGCTCTCAATAGTATAGGAGGCACTTGTGTTGCGAAGGGCATGGGACAACAGAGCCAATTGCCGATGGTTGAAGCCGGAACTGGGAGTGAGCAGCTGGGATACCGCGCGAACCTCTTCCGTTTTGGCCAGAACGTAATCAAAGAGTTCTTCGACCGAGCGCAGCAGGACCTTCATTTGCGCCAGAATGAAGTACGTCAAATCGTTTTCATCCGTTTCCGTATACAGGAATGACTTGCCATACCGTGCAGGAGCCTTTTTCAGGATCCGGGAGATCGATACATATTCAGCAATCCAGAAATCATTCTTCAGCAGATACCAATAGAACAGGGTCCGGGCCGTCCGTCCGTTACCGTCCTCAAACGGATGGATCCAGGCAAACCAGAAATGCAGGATGATGGCTTTCACGGCCGGATGCAGAAAGTGTGCATGCGCGTCGGCGTTTGCAAATGCACACATGGCACTGAGCCGGTTCGCCGATTCATCGGCGGGCGGAGGACGGTGCAGCAACGTGTTGGTTGCGTTGTCATATACACCAATACCATCGTTCGGCGATCGATAGGTTACCCGTTGTGGAGCAGTGCCTTCCGTCAGCATGCCATGGAGGTACTCAATCAGTTCGATGGAAAGCGGTTCATGGGCCAAATCCCGCACGGCCAGCATGGCCCGGTAGTTGTTCAGGATCATTCGCTCTCCGGTTGTTTGCGGTTTGCGTCCCGAACGGATCATTTCCTTGGCCACCTTTCGCGTCGTCGCGGCGCCTTCAAGCTGGCTGGACGTGATGGCTTCTTCCACTACGGACATCTGGATAAACCGCTGTCCTGTGTCCTGGGACAAGAGATTGGGTGCCCTCAGGGTTCCTGCTGCAAGGCGATCCACGTCATGAAGATATCGGAGCAGGGGATCGGGCAAACAGTACCAGAAGGGCCGACCTTCCGTGTCTGAAAACGCTTCTATTTCACGCTTCATGCCTACGCGCGAGGCCTTCTGGGCGAGCCAGAATTCCTCGGGCGTCAGGCCTTCCGGAGGTTTCATCCGGCGGACGGTATCCCAGTGCCTGTACTTTCCGTCCGGTGCCGGCCCGAGCCCCATGTTCAGCAGGTCCGCTACGCGGTCGCCGTTCGGCAGCGAGGCCATCAACTGCCTCATGTCTGGCGGGCGATCGGGTATCTTCATGATTGTAAACGACTTGAACGATTGGCGTGCGGGCAATATACACATCAAGTACTAATTTGACACTGATTAGTAGAAGATTAGTACTCAGAGCCGTACGAGCATCTGCCAGTCTGAACGAGTAGATTCCCGCTCATGACCGACTTCGAACACCAACTCCGCATTGCGACCTTCGAGTGGCTTCGACGGGCAACAGAACGTGACGGGGATGTGCTTTCGCGCGACTTGTTGGCCAAGGGATTTGAATTCCGTGGTGAGCGCGTACCGCTGGTCGCGCCCGTGGGCATTTTCAAACCTCGGCAGTGCGAGCTGCCGCTCAGCATTACAACAACGACTGGCGGTCCGTACAACGACAGTTTCGATTCAAACGGCCTGCTTTCCTACCGGTATCGGGGCACCAACCCGGGTCATCGCGACAATCTGGGCTTGCGTCGGGCCATGCTGGACAGCGTTCCGTTGGTGTATTTCCACAGCATCGTGCCCGGCAAGTACCTGGCCGTTTGGCCGGTTTACATTGTTGGGGACGATCCTGGTCGTCTGACATTCACAGTGGCGGCGGATGATCAAGTCGCTCTGGACGCATCCGTGAAGGGACAGGCGGAGAGTCTTATGCCTCGCCGCGAGTACATCACCCGTTCGGTGCGTCAGCGACTGCATCAACGGGGATTCCAGGAGCGCGTCATGCGCGCGTATCGGGAGCATTGCACGATTTGTAGGCTGAAGCATCGCGAATTGCTCGATGCGGCGCACATCATTCCGGACAATGAACCGGATGGGGATCCGGTGGTGACGAATGGACTGGCGCTGTGCAAGATTCACCACGCAGCGTATGACCGCGGCGTACTGGGGATATCGCCGGACTATACGGTCGCCATCCGCGAAGACGTGCTGGTGGAGATTGACGGCCCCATGCTGAAGCACGGTCTTGTCGAGATGCACGGCGTGCGACTTCTGTTGCCGAAATTGAAAGCGGAATGGCCGGACCAGGAGCGCCTGGAGCGGCGGTTTGTGACGTTTCGGGGATAAGGGTCAGCTGTCAAGGATTCCTTGACAGTTGGTTATGTTCTGTATTTTTCGGTGTCAAACGGTTCAACCCTCAGAACTCACAGAAAAGGAAGCCGTAACACGCATTATCCTGCATCAACAGCTCCACGGAGAAACCCATGAAAGCTCCCATTTCTCGGCTGGCAAACCTCGCGCTGTCAACGTCAGCGTCGTCCTCAGACCTTGTGATCGCCGCCAGGAGCTCCGCACCGAAGGTAATCAAGGTTGACGGAAAAGAGCTTTATGTGACGGATGCTCCCAAGTATACACCGCCGGTGAATCACCGCGGATTGGGTACTGGTGTCAAGGAGAAATGAACATCGCTTTTCCGGCGGTTATCATTCTTCTTTTGACACTTCCTGGTATTCTGTTCATCTACAGTTACCGAAGGGGCTTCTGGAGAACGCCTGTTTCCCTCGGCCCTGTCCAGGACGAGCTCGGAAAAGGTATCATTGCGGCGTTGATTATCAATGTTATCGTAGCAAACGGCATTGAAGCGGTCAGTGATTGGACCATTGATTACCAAGCATTGGCGATGGTGTTGTCAGGGTGGTCAGGTGTGGATGAACGGGCATACTCCGCACACATTGAGGTTTTAGCTGGCTACCCGAATCAAGTCGTCGCTTATTTCATGGTTGTTACCCTGCTCGGGACCGTCGGTGGGTTCGCCCTGCACAAGACTGTTCGTTGGTTGAAGTTCGACTTGATGTTCGATCATTTCCGCTTCAACAATGAGTGGTACTATCTATTTCAGGGCGAATCAAGAGTGTTTGACGTACCGCAGAAGCAGCGCACACGATCAACGATCATTGAGCTGATGTCTCACGAGATCGGGTTCGTGTTTATTTCTGCCGCTGTTGAACAAGCAGGAGCAACCTATTTGTATTGGGGAGTGCTGTCGGAATACTATTTCACCAAGGCAGGCGAACTTGACCGACTTGTTCTTCGGGAGGTGCAGCAGGTCGTTGACCCGGTTGACAATGAACAGTTCTATCCGCTCCGCGGCGACTACCTCGTGTTGCGCTACGCAGACATAAAGAACCTGAACATCGACTACAAAATGGTATCGGATCGGCCAGCGAGTACCCGGGCCTGAAAAGAGCAAGCGGGTTTTTATTCATTATCCATCACGCTGGGCGAGCTCGAAACCAGGCTCCGGCCGAGCGGCTTCCTCCGGATACACCGGTCGTTCGTGGTGCCGGTTGGTCGCATAGTCCGGTGGTCAGCGCAGGAGGTCGAGCTGGACGGCGTCCGATTGCCGATTGGCCGGACCTACCGGAAAACCGTAAACCGTTCGCTATCGGCGGCCCAGTCTGCGCCGGGAGCTCAGCAGGCTGATCAACCCCACAAACAGGGCTGATCCAATAATGGACCAGACGATGGGAAAGCTCGACCCGCCAATTTGGAGGGTGAACCATTGCGGCAACCCGAGTTCGCCGGCCAGCCAAACGCCGAGAAACGCACCGATAAGACCCACGATGATGGAGACCAGGAAGCCACCAATGGAGTAGCCGGTGATGGCCTGCCCGATGAGGCCGCAAACCCCGGCTATGAGCAGCATCAGAAGCGTTTCGACCAAGGTCATGTTTGAAAACAGGTCCATATCAAGATCGAGCTCAGTTTGTGCGTGAGGGTATTTTCCCTGATTCATCAGAGATCACAAGTTCGACACGGCGGTTCTGTTGGCGTCCTGCAGACGTGGCATTGCTCACTTTTGGAAAGGCTTCGCCGTACCCCATGGTCTGGATTCGCGACGTGCTTATGCCGCGTGCCACAAGCGCCGACTTCACGGCAGCCGACCGTCGACTCGACAGATCCAGATTGAGTTGTTCCGATCCGGTGTCATCCGTAAACCCTTCAATCAATACGTTCCGGTCGGTGTACTCGTTCAGGAAATTGGTCAGTTCGTCCATGGCGCGGGTTGCGCCCGGTTTCAGGTCTGACTTTCCAACGTCGAAGAGCACATCGCCGAGGGTCAGCACGAGGCCACGGGCGGTTTGCTCCGCCTCCAGTTCGGCAATACGACTGGCGAGATCCGCGGCGCGCTCATTGGCCTGCTCTGTCAACTCGCGAGCCCGCTGGGCTTGATCCCGGGCCCGTTCGGCCTCGTTGGCACTGGTCACCGCTTCGGCTGTCTTACGCTCGGCTTCGGCTGTGCGCGCTTGAAGTTGAACCGCTGTACGTTCGGTTTGAGCCTGACTGATGGCTTCTTCAGCGAGTTTCAGCCGGGTGGTTTCGTGGGCTATGGCCACATTTTGCTTGGCGAGATAGGCAAAGTGTTCCACCTCTTCCACGTCGGCGCCGTCACTCAACAATTTCTCGCTGTGGACCAGATTGCTCTGGGCCGTTTTCAATATTTCAGGAGCATTGGAAACGACATCAGCGTTCCGGGCAGCAGCATCATAGGCCGTACGGGACGCGTCGACCAATGGGTTGTTGCCGGGAGGGCCGCCGCAGCCGGCAACCAGAAAGAATACGGCAACCAAAGACAGGCTGGCAGCGCGATTTAGCAAAAAGTTCTTCATGACCGTAATGTGTTGGTATGCATAGGAATGAATAGAGCGCATCAGCCTTTCTTCGCTCGTTCAATCTCTTCCCGAAGCGTTTGAATACTCCGCTGTAGGTCGCGGACGATCTCCTGTTGCTTGGCATTGCGTGATTTGATGGACGCCAGCTTGGCATCGATCATCGCTTGGTCCGCAAGCCGGCCGGCAAGCTCGGGATTCTTGTTGGCAACGGCCAGGTGAGCATCTTTCATTTTTTGCTCTGCCATCTGCAGTTCCAGCGGCGCAAATTCCTGCGAATCTTCCGCACGGGCCTGCTTGACGGCCTCATCGGCTGTCGCCATGCTGGCCGTCAATTGCGGAGAAGGCAGATTGGACGAGCTGCAACCGCTGAGCAATGTCAGCACTACGAGTGCCGAAAGTATGTTGTGACAGGTCTTCATGGGACGTTTCGTATCGATTTGACGTATCTGGTGCTTGACCCAATATGAGGCATGTAACGGCAGGAAAGAATCGCCCAAAAGAACGAAAACAAGTCCATCAATGGGACTACCTGAAGGTCAGGCCCGGCTGCGGATAAGGGATCTCAATGTATATTCAGGACGTATAAGCGGCATAAATCAAAGACTGACGGTATAAATCAAGGACTGACTGATGGAAAC
>JBBDHZ010000007.1:0-9089 GCA_040880645.1 Minisyncoccota bacterium | reverse complement strand
TATGCGCGCATCCCGCCAAGGCGAGCAAAACTAAGTTCGGCCATGACAGTGCTTTCTCGACCTGACCCCGGCGAAGCCCTTCCTTTACTACGGCTCTCGATCGTTGCCGTTCTTATGTTGGCGAACATCATCGCGCACATCGATTTCCAACAATTTACGAACGGCCGCGGCGCTGGTATCGTCGCGGCCATTCAGTAGCGAATGGACGGTCGTACCATCCTTCGCTTTGACATCCAAATTCGCTCCATGAGTCAGCAATATCCAAACGAGGCCAACTTGGCCATAGGTTGGCCCGTTCCCTATGAGCGTCGCGGCAAGGAAGTTGGCATCTTGCTCGGACATCGGACGTCCGGGTTGAACAAACCATTTTTCCTCACGCAGCCATTGGCTCCAGATCTCGCGTTTGTTGTTCGCCAGCGCAATGAGCAAAGCGGTCCATCCGTCGTCGTTCCGTAGGTTGGGATCGGCTCCTCGGCTCAGGAGGAGGGCTAGGATTTTGCTATCGCTCTGACGGCACGCCAACATTAGCGGTGTCCACCCAGCGTCGCTGGCACGGTTGACGTCCGCCCGCTTTTCTAGCAGTCGATAGATCGCGAAATAGTTCGGTGGTCGCTGTCCCCAATGGATCGCCCAGTGCAAGGGAGTGAAGTCGTGGTGGTCTCGCGCGTTGGGATCCGCGCCAGCTTGCAGCAGGATTCTCACCGGGCTTGCATCGGAGCTGTTTAGGGCGGCCAACATCAGGGAGGTTCTCCCCTCATTATTGCGGGCGTCTACCTTTGCACCCGCCTTCAGCAGTAGATCAATCTTCGCGGAACTGAGCGGACCAGCCGTTTCCGCCGCGTAGTGCAGAGCCGTCATCCCGTCGCGGTCCGCTCGCTGAATCTGCGCATCCGCTCCCGCGTCGAGAAGCAACTGGAGCGTCCGAATTGGGTCGGACCGTAGCGGGTGTACAGCGCCGGCCGCGCGCATCAGCACCGTCTTCTCGCTTCCCGGCGTAGTATCAATAGCGGCGCCTCGCTCCAGCAATAATTCGACGACATCCGCGCGGCCATAAGCAGCGGCCTTTGGCAGCGGCTGCCATGACCATTCTTCAGGAGGATTGAGATCGAGTCCAGAATTCAATAACAGCTTAAATATTTCTGGCTCCGCACCCGTCTGGAGAGCACGCCCATAGATGCGTAGCCACCAATTCTCTGGATTTTCCTGCATGCTCGGCTTAGCACCCTTGGCAAGTAGCGTCCTTACAATCTCGACGCGGTGCTTCGGATTGGACATTGCCATATAGAGCGCCGTTCTCCCATTATCGCTACGCATATTCACATCGGCGCTGGAGTCAATCAGAAAATGGACTGTCTCAGCGTCGGCATTCTGAGCAGCCCACATCAGCGCCGTCATGCCTGCCGTTTCATCCCGTGCGTTAACATCATGCCCTTGGCGGAGTTCGCCCTTCAATGCAGCGATGTCTCCACTTTTCGCAGCATCGATAACTGCCTGCCGTTGGCGGACATCCCCGGCATGTTTTGAAGACTCGACCTCCCTGTCGTCGCTCGTCTCGGCGACATTTTTTGTGGAGAGTTGCCCATTGCCGTCCTCAGCCAGAGGCGGACCGCCACGTATCATCGGAATGGCAAGAAGTAGAATCATCGCAAAACTCGTATGCAAGCTCTTCATTTTTGATCTTCCATCTGGTGATCAAAGCAGGAATAAATGTAACGATGCCACCGATCCTTACCGATCCACACGGGCCTGAAGCTCCCGTGTCAACACCATGTTCACCACGTCGTCGTCATCGATTGCTCCATGGTCATCATCGCGGTCCCATTCCTCGCTGTTATCATAGTAGTCACCGTTGGGGTCTGTCTCACTCACATCCACCTGCCAATCACCTGGAGCCGGATTAGTAAGCGGTCCGCCGCGGGTTGGCCCATTTTCTTGCCAGAGGTTGAGATGATATTGCGTACGCGGAGGACGATCACTCTCAACAGCCGGATTGGGATCGAAGCCACCAACTTCAATGGGGCCGTTATCTACGCCGTCGATATATGCGGTAAACACGAGATCGTCTTCTCCGATCTGATCTCGGCCGGCAAGCGCCGCCGCATTTGGGTCGGCCAGAGTCTGGGCGAGGTCTTTGGTTGATCCTCCACCATGACTGTAGCCGTAAATCGCGACCTGCGTGACACCTCGGTAGTTGACGGCATCTACAATCTCGTCGTAAGGCCTGCCACCATCATCCGCAGTAAACATATTTTCATCTACTTCATCTTCGTCATACATATGCACGTCATATCCGTCATTATAGAGTTCAATGGCGGTGGCGAACATGCCGTCGCTTGAGGGGTCAGTGGGCGTTTGACCCTCGCCGCCCAACGCAATCACGACGCTGGTGAACGGGTAAAACTTCAGTTTCTCCGTTGAGAGCACCTGTCCCATGTCAGTATGGACTTCTAGCGATAACACTGCCACAGTTTGCGCCTCGTCCATCTCAGCCCATTCCACCCACGCTGTACAAGTGTCGCTGGCATGATTGCAAGCGACAACCTTTTCGTTTCCGGAATTTGCGTGCAATGCCGCAGTACCGCCCTTGTCTGGCTCCACAAATACATTGATGTTCTTGTTTGACCGCTTAAGCACATACTCTACGCCCTGCAATGGGGGCATGGTGATGTCTACCTGGATGAGGTCATTTTCACCACGGATGTCGGTGTCGGTCGACGTGAAGTCTGGAATACCGTCCCTATCATCGTCGTCCCCATTGCGGCGAATTCCGACCCCTGGGTCTTCATTGTGTTCGTGAGGGACCTCGGTTTTCTGAAACGGGTTGCCGTACAGTGCTTCGCCAGCAGTTCCCGAGTCATACTGAGGGCCCTCGGTCTGTGGCCTAAAGGCTTGAAACTCATGGTCCACCACAGTCGTCACTACTTTGTCCTCATGCAAAACCATCAGCCCCTCAGCTCGGTCCTGGACGAGACTCCATGTAATGCTCGGCTGTCCAACGCTCGTTCCCTCAATATAAATTGTCTCTGGTATAACGTCCGATTCGAGAATAAACTCCAGTGGAAGCAGCGAATCCTTCTGCTGCGTCGTCCACAGCTTTATGCCAGGGCCATGCGAAAGCTTAAGCGTTAAGCCAGCGAGGTCCGTGCCAATGTTGTCGTACGACAGCTTGGCCGGCTTTAGATCATTGTCGACACTTGCGTACGGACCACTGTCATTGTGGTCCGGGGTACCATTCCCATCATCATCGTTGTTGTTCATCGCTAGAACCTTGCCCGGAAGGTCCGTCTCGATCGTTTCTTCCAGTTCACTTCGCTCGACAGTTTCATTGTTGTCACTATCAATATCAATGTCGACGGCTGGCAAAATATTCAAAACCCGGCTCTGGTGCGTCGCGGCGAGTGTATGCTGCTCCAGTGGCGCGGTGAAATCGGGCTTCCCGGGATTCCAGAGTTGGCTGCTGCAACCGGTGGAAGGGTAATCCTTGTATTTTAATTCCTCGCCACCGCCGCAGGCGTCGCCGAAGTAGTACTCTGTCTCAAAGCCGATATGCGGGTGCGCAGCGACGATATAGTTGTCACCAAACCGGGGGTTGTTGACCTTGTAATAAGCGACCTTTTCTGACTCGCTGGCAGTGTATTCCAGAGTAGTACGTTCGACCGGCACGGGGCTCAGACTTGCCTCATTGTCACGAACGGTATTCGCTGTATTCGCAGTGGGCGGCGTCGACGCAATGTTTGCGACCGTGTTCAACGGATCATACCAGGCCAAGTGCAGGTTGGCTTCCATGTCCAGGGGAATGGGAGGATCGATCGTCACCTTCGTCTTGACGGTGTCATAGGTCACCGTACCCGCCGTCGACGGATGCACGGCCCAGTAGTCTCTCTCGGGCGTCGGCGCCGTGAGTTCCGCGAAGGCGAGATTTTGATCGAGCTCAGCGACGTACTCTGTCCGCGGACTGTCGATCGGCTCCCACTCCCAGTCGATGTAAGAGATCACGTCGGTATCGATGTTGTCAATTAAATGAATCGCATGCACCGACACGCGTGGAGCGCGGTCGGTGCTGGAGGCATTAGGACTCAAATCCGCCACCGCCGAGCGGTTCAGGAGCACATCAGGATCGATGGAATCAAAAGTGACGCGTGCGTTAATAGCTGACTCCCCCACGCTCCTGGGAGTTCCATAGGCCCCGCGGTCCCACGCTCCGTACTCTTCATAACTCAGGCACCAGGTGGCGAAGGCGAAACCATCGTCGGGCCTGCTCCAGGAATGACCTACCACCCGCCCAGTGACGGGCACATCCGGTTCAACAAGCGGTTCCCACCGATGCGAATCCGACTTCCAGAGCACCATCCAGTCTTCGCCGGAGGCCGACGTGCCGGTGTCTTCAGGCGGGCCATATCCGCCTTCGCCCCAGGCTCGTTCGCCGACTTCGTAACCGAGAACCTCGACCGAGTAGACGTTGATGGTCCACTCCGCGTACAGGCCTTCACTGTCAGTCGCTCTGACGACGACGCCGGATGATCCGTAACTGTCTATTGCCTCCAGGTCGAGATCGGAGCTGTTGACAATGTTCGCACTGATCATGCTCGAATCACTGTTGCTGACGACCTGATAATCGAGCGTACCTGCTCCATCCTCGTCGTCGACAAAATACTGTGTAAGATCAACGGTTGTGGCATTATCGCCGTCAGTTGTGTCATGATAGTCCAGGAAGACCTCGGCGAGCGTGCATCCATCGCCACAGCCGGTTCCGACGATATAGGGCGCTGTGTTGGGGCAACCTGTCCCGCCTCCACCACCCCCGCAACCACAACCGCAACCACATGCACAGGAAGTGCTCAGTAAGCCGTCGGAAATGGACGCCTCGTTGGTAAACATGCCCATCGCCGGCACGGGGACCGCGCCGCCATCGGGTGAAACTGCCGTCTCGGGAACTTCATCAGACATCGTCACCGATGGCCCGCCCGCGGCAGGGGGCGGAGTTGTAGGAGACGTGGAGCCGGCAGCGGCCATCGGAGCGCCGGCAAAACCTTCGAGCGCGCCCGTTGATGGACCCGCGCCCGCTGCGACGCCCGACCCGCCTCCGGAACCTACCGGAAGGGCTATGGCGAGATCAATGTCCTCTGGTGTCGATGATTCGGTCTCGTCGGCCAGGGCCGGCAACGCATCCGTAAAGTGTCTGTCTGAGAAAAGATCAACCAGACTGCCAAAGGCCCCCGCTAACTCAGAATCGATAAGACGCGTCGTCAGCGAGTCCGCTTCAGCTCGCATGTTGCGTCCTGCGACCTGTTCATCTGATCGCGTTATGCCTTCGGATGGTTTCGCCAGTGAGGCCGGCGGCTGGTGCTGCCCCCGCGTCTTCCCATCACCTGATCCTAAGGCGGCATGGACCTTGGACTGAGAAGCGGCGACAGAGTCGTGCTCCGCTGGGAACTGATTGAGCGATGCATTCCCGTTACTCATCTGCGCTTCGAGGAAGCTGCCGGCCAGAGCGGTCCCGAGTACGCCCAATATCGAAGAACTGGGCTGCGATCGAGGTTCCAACAGTTCGAGATATAAACGCGCCCTCCTCTGCTTGGCAGAACTACGCAACACGTCGGTCCGTGACTTGCCGGTCTGCCGGGTCCATTGGAACATCATCATCTTGGAAGATCCTTAGGAGACACGAGGAGCGGGTGTTATCGTGGTCACGACGGGCCGTCGTAAAATGAGCCGGTGACGAGCGTGTCGTGAGACGCGGCCGCCGGGTGAACCTCAATCAGTTTTTGGATAGCGTCCATAAAAAACGCTTCATGAGCCGGCGTGGTCGCAGGATCGTCAAAGATCACCTCGCTCGCCTCCATCAGCTGTTGCGACAATGCCTTTCGGTAGTCAGGCTGCGTGCCGAGTCGGGCGGCGATTTCCACGTACTCCTGCCGATTTCGTGCGGTGAGTTCCGTGACGCTCATGCGGCGGTAGAGGCCATCGGTGTAGTTCTGAACCGCAAGGGGTCCAGGCTGCGTCACGATCGGGACACCGAAAGAAAATACATCGTACGCCGTGATTCCGCCGGCGTATGCAATCGAGTCGAGAACCACGGTGGCGAGACTGAGCAACTGGTAGTATCGTTCGACATGCATCGCTGGCAGGTAGAAAACTCGCCTGCAAAGGTCATTTCCGAGGCTCCGTGTCAGGCGGTGCTGTAAAACCGACTTGGCGTGCGACCGCATTCCGCAGAGGATGACGAGGTGCCCGGCTGGATCTTGTTCGAGGATGTCGCGCAAGTATGAGTCGAATTCTGGATGATATTTCGGTAGGCGATGGGGGCAAAGATAAATCGCGCCGCCGGCAGGAAGGCCGAAGTCGCTACGGCTGGCCGGCTTGCGAAGCGGCTGTCTCCGTTGATACGTTGGAAGGGTGGGAAGCAGCGCGAGTTGTTCAGTGTAATGGCCGGCGATATCTACGTCCGCATTCGCCGTTTCCATCAATGAGCTGGAGATATAGTAATCGACTGCATCAACGCCGCTCGTACCGTGCGTCCCCCACGATGTGCACTGAAGCGGGGCCAGCCTCGCCATGGGAAGGAACAGGTCCCAGTTATCCGCACCGACCTTCCAGTAGTTCATCACATCGCAACGTGTCTCGCGGATCACGTCCACCGCCCGATCGAAGCGGTTTGGTATAGGCACAACGGGCAGGCGCTCTCGCTTGATGAAGTTGCCGACGCGTTTGACGCTTCGCTCTGGACAGAAAACGACCGGCTCAAATCGAGCCGCGTCGAGTTCTTCAATGATGCGTGCAGTCCCTCGTAGGAATCCTGGTTCATGGCCGGCGGTCACCAAGAATCCCACTCGAATCCGTCGGCCTTGATCGAGACCCGGTCGCGGTTCGGGCTGACGTTGTGGAAAAGCTTCTTGAAAAAGCCGGGCGAACTTCTCCTTAATCTCGCGGCAGGAACGATTGTGGTGCGGGAGATTGAACGAAGGCGTGAATCCGTCCTGAGCCAGCAACCTCCAGTCCATCGAAAGATTTGCGTCCAACGCCGCGTCTAGTTCGCGATCGAGATTTGCCCAGTAATGGTCGATTGATTCCGAATCGGAGAAAACCGACGGACACACTCCGAGATATTTCTTGCCACAAATCGTTCGCTCAGGCCGGAGAGAGGCGGCTTCCTGGAAAGCCCGCTTGGCGTCCCCGATCCTTTCCCACCCCGCTTCAAGCGAGCCAAGGGCGAGATGCAGGTTGGCATCATCGGGAGCGAGTGAAATGGCGCGCTCGAACGCCGTCTTTGCTTCCTGATATTGTCCGCGGTGACCCAGCACTTGCCCAAGTTTTTTATATGGCTCGGGATGATCGCCGTAGCAGCCAAGCCACTTCTCCCAAAGCTGAATGGCGTCATCAATGCGGCCGTGATCACGACAGAGATCGGCCAAGTGCATCATGGCGTCACGGTGCGCGGGATGCAGCCGCAATGCTTGTCTGAGTGACTTTTCTGCTTCGTTCGGTGGCGCATGCCTCAAGTGCTGAACGTGTCCTAGATTCGACCAGGCGTCAGCGTAGTCCGCGTTCAGTTCCAGCGAACGTCGGAAGGCCGTTTCCGCCTCGGCATTCTGGCCCAACTCCAATAGCACCGCGCCATAGTTGTTGTGGTAAACCGGCTTTGTGTCGCAGAGTGCGATCGCCCGTGCGATGAATTCGCCGGCCGCCGTGTACGTGCGCTCTCCCAGACGCAATAGCCCGAGAAAATGCCATGCGCCCGGATGTTCGGCGTCTTCCTCAAGAATGCGGCGACACATCCCTTCCGCGGTAGCTGAATCTCCAGCTTGATGCGTCACCATTGCTTCCTGCAGTGTCCTGTCGAGTGCTTCACGGTTTGGATGCTCAGAAAGCCGCAAAAGTTTGCGAGATTGCGGTCCTGCGGCTGCGTATCCGAGCTGCTCAGCAAGCGGTTCGACCTCCTCACGCAGGATTTCCAACTGTGATTCGTCCGGCTCGATTTGCTGTCGGGGCCATCCACCAGGGTTGGCGCTGAGCGCCGCCTGATCGACGGGGACGCCGAGAAAGTTTTCCAGTTCCTCCAAGTCACACCGCCCGCCGATTAGATCTTCGTAGCAAAGGAGTCTCGCTCCCAGCTCATCATGCTTTTCGTAAAAGCTCGCCGTGAGCTGGCGCCAGTGCCTGCCGAACTCTCTAGCGTCCAATGGACGATCGGGCCAGCGGTTGAACCAGATGACACCTCGCTCGCGACGGATCGCGTCATAAGATCGGAACGCGTGGTAAGGATTCCGAACGAGGAAGATGAGCTTGCTTTGGGGGAAAAGCCAACGCAGAAAGTAGGCATGGTCGGCTGAACAGCGAACGGTTTTGATGCCCCAGCGGTCGATCCCCGCATCCTTCGCAGGGCGGGCGAACAGATTTTCAAAGAATCCGACGTAGCTGTCCAGAAGGACCTGCGGGGACGGGTAGAGATTGGCGATGAAGGTGCTGGCGCGCGCCTTCGCGTCCTGCCCTTCGTAGAAAAAGGAGTCTTCGGGCCAGAAATCACGGATGCGGCGAAAGACATCCGGGAGGGAATCGAGCAGCCCGCCGTGACCGTAGGGCTCGCCCCACATCAGGCACTCGCTGGAGAGCATCCGTTGCAGGAGCGTTGAACCGGTGCGGTAGCCGGCGGCCATCAGCAGAATCGGGGCATCGGCACTCCGACTCTGAACATCGGGCCAGCGACGCCGGAAGACATCGATTCCATCTCTTAGCGTCAGATTCGCTGTCGAATCCACTGCCCCGGTATCTCCCTACGCAGCGCGTATGATTGGTCCGACGGATTTTCGGCAAAAGTCTTCTCCCATTGCCGATTCGCCCAATCAAGATATGCGCCTCCAACGACCGCGTCAACTATTTTGTGCCGTCAATCCCCCGCAATCGTCTCGCGGTACGTAAAGGTGTCGAAACAGGATACCGCGAGGTGTTACATGTGCCGCGTTTTCGGACAAACCTAGCTAATCAGCGTCCCCATCAGGTAGCTTTTCAAGCTGGCGACGACTTGCCTGCTGCCACTAGAGACGTCGCGCGACCGCCGATCGCGGCCGCGGATCGGCCGGAGGCTGACTTCG
>JBBDHZ010000006.1:0-9102 GCA_040880645.1 Minisyncoccota bacterium | reverse complement strand
GCTCCGAACAAATCCAGCAGGGTCTGACGGAGATACTGCTTGGACCGGCCAATCTGTACGAGCGGCTGAAGCAATCGGCGTAGCTCCGCCTTTAGTCGTCGTAGATACCGTGGTGCATTTCAAACTCACAATGATCGAACACATGGATCACCCCCGCTTCGGCATGCTCCCCGAAAGCATCTATAGAAATAATTTACTCCAGGTTCATCAACGCCTGGCTTCCGACTATGCAGCACAGCTCCGCGATATCGGTAGGTTTGAGGACGCGTGCCAGAAAAAAAGGAGCAATGCGACCGGCGGAGAAGACGCTGAGCGAACACTCGACGCCTTTGTGCACCGGTTTTGCGCCTCAGCGTGCCGAACCGGGTATCTGGTTCTCGACAACAACGGATACCTCAGCCCCGTATCGGATGAGCTGCTAGCCCGGTTGTGCGACGGCCGTGTAGCAATTCTTGACATTCCCTGCGGCTCAGGTGCAGGCATACTCGGTATGCTCTCCTTGATCGCGTCTCTACGTCAGCACGGAGCGCTTCCGAGACTTCCCCTTACTATCCATATCACCGCTGGGGATTTTTCAGAGACAGCTAGGCAGCTTTACGACAATCTGATGCCGAAAGCGGTCCCTTGGCTGGAGGAGCAAGGGATCAGGATCAGCTGGACGACACACGCCTGGGATGCGTCTGATCAGTTTTCAACGTCCGCTATTGTGGACTGTTGGCTCGACCACTCAGCCGGTTGTGAAGATTTTGTTGTTTTGGTAGCTGCCTTCTCTGACGCGGCCGCAAACAATTTCAAGAGGTTTGAAAGGTCCTTTCAGCACATCACCGAGCGAATACACAATAGGTCGAGCGCGTTTGTCTGGATCGAACCTGACTGGAAAAAGACATCGAAATTTCTTGATGCAATCGAGCGGCACTTCAACAAGTTCGTAAGTTTTTTCAGCGGAACGAACCGCCTTTCAGATAGGTTTGAGTGGTTCCATCCCCTCAAGGGTAAGCCCTGTCCCAGCAAAATCATGGTGGTTCGGCACCAGAGCTTAGGAGGTGGGGAATGAAACCTGATACGCTGGTAGCGCGCGCTCTGAATGCGGCCAGGGTTGCCCATCTTCCGACTTATGCGGCCCTACGCGCTTTGATTGAAAGTAGCGTCGATAGCAAGCGCGTAAAATGGATTACTGATGTGGTGGTGAGTAAGACGACGACACGCAAAGAGTGGAGGTACTACGACTTTCCAATCCTTAAAGAACTCGATGGCGACGGCACGGCGGCATATCGCGACTGCACTCTCGGTAGCCCAACCACGCTTCTGGCCGAAGCGCACGTTCTTCATTTGTTGTCTCACCTGGACGAGTTTGCAGTTCCCGAAGGTGTCTACAGCTACCACTGGCCATACCAGGAACGCGGCAGCCGCAACTTTCAATATTTCTATGATGGCTATACGTCACGCAATCACAAAATTGCAGAACTTTTGACGAAGAATCCTCGCCACGTCGCTGTCGTCACGGACATTCGTCATTTCTATCCTAGTGTCGACTGGGACGCTCTGCAGGCGAGATTTGCGAGGCGTCTGAAACTCGCTAATGACCCGAGCACGACATCAAAGGCCATGCCATTTCTTAATAGCTTGCGGGAGAGTTCCACCCAGGGCATACCAATTGGACCAGACTTTGGCCATCTCCTGGGACATGTTGCGCTTGAGGATGTGGATGCATCCTTGCATGTTACATTCGGTGAGCGTTATTTCCGCTACGTTGACGATATCATCGTAGTTTGTTCAGCTAACGAGGCCGACAAGGTGGCGACGGCCATTGCATCAACGGTGAGCGAGAGCGATCTCAAGGTTCACAAGGGTAAAGATGACATCGTTGCCTCGCCGACCTGGCTTTCGGATTGTCCATCGGCCAAGAACACAGACAACGATTCTCCCTTCAACGCGTTGGTGCGGGACCTCACCGTCTATCTCATGCTCAAACCGAGTTCGTTCGACTCGATTCGGAAAGTATTTGCGAACGAAGGGTTTTCGATTCCTCTGGAGCGAGTCAAAGCGAACTCAAAGTACGGGCCGTTTCGTCGCTTCGTCCAGTATCGGCACCTGTCCGGAATCGTCGATACTGCGAGGCTGTATTTCTGGAAAGAGTCGGACTTTGTGGTGAGGGCTGCTCAAGTACGAGACGAGTTAAGCGAATCTCTGGAAAAGCTTGTCAAAAACCCGCCTCCCACCACTGGCATGGGACGAAGATGGTACATCCAGAAGTGGAGGTATCACCTGAACCGGCTTTTATACCTACTTCCGAGGTCCAGCCATTCGCGGCTTCAATCCTACATTCCGGAAGGACCTGAATTTGCTGAGCATCGTATCCTGCTTGCTGCATTGAGTAGCGGAGATGCCACTATGATCGCCAAGCTTCCAGGGCGTGCGGTGGCTTTCTTCTGCGAGCTAACGTCCGAACACCTCGTACCGGAAAAGTCGCATTGGGAAGCCTTGGAAGACCGAGCGATTGCTGAAAGCGCGAGTGCCATGGCTCTCTATTTCGGCTGGGAATTTGGTTCCGACGAACTCAGTGGTATGTATCAAGGAAGCAGAAAGCTGTTAGAGGCGTGCTCCACCGGAGTCGCCGATCGGGAGCAGATTCGGCCGCACTCCTACTTGGATGAAGTCGAGCTATTGCTTCGAGCAACAAAGCCAAAAGATCGTGAACGATACGTACGAACAAGAGCGGATGAAGATGAGACGATCGGTCTCGAAGGACTCCGGTTCGGCGAGCGAAATGATTTCAGTTGACTCCGGTCGATCGACGAACGGAATGTGAATGGTGTCTGGCAACGATGTCCTGACTCGCACGAAAACGCGGTCATCCGATCGACCCGGTTGTGCATCCTCGCCAGTTCATGGCGGTCGAAGCCAAGGATAGCGACCGCATGATCCTGCAGGCTTGCGACCTCACTGGTCGACACTCTCCCACCCAGCCCTAGCTTAGGCCCGGGCGTCGGCTCAGAATGGTGCCCGTTCTGCAGGCTCGTTCTTGCTGCAGATTTCGCTAGCCAGCCTGTGGTGCTTTGTTTTTGTGGCATCACGTGTGGTAGGCATTCAGCGAATTGGTTACTTGCCTGCTGTACAGGCATGCCGAGACAATCAGCATTCGTGTAGAGGTTCGTGATGTCACGAGATTTGTCCCAAGAGGAACAGCAAGCTCTTGCTGAGATGCGATCGGCGTTTAAGCACGAGGAATTTCTGCCTTGGCTGCGCCAACAGGTTTGGCAATGGTGCGTGCAGCAGTACCGGCGGTCGGACCCGAGCGACGAGGGTCGAAATGCGCAGCATCCAAATGTTCAAAAAGAGCTGCAGCGACACAAACAGGAACGGTCGAATCAAAAGTGTCTCGAAGGCCTGGTCCCGATTTCGGGCGGGGAAGATCTCAGCCTGCTCGACTGTTGTGCTCTGTCAGCCTCGTTTTGGGACATCTACGGCGTAGTGCCCCAGGTCATTCGCGAGAACGATCTTGAGGACATCCCGACGCCAGCAGTCGCTTTTTGGGCCACGAAAATGGTTGTCGAGGATGCGACGGAGGCGGATCTCCGAGGCATTGGTGGAGCCGCGCAATGGGTTTGCACAGCATGGAGCTCCAAACAAGCCGCTCAGGATTCGGAAGATTCGTTGCGCGAAGCCACGTCAATCCAGACGGTCGACGTCGAGCCGCTGGACGATGCCGTGGATGCCGCTGAAACGAACCTCACGAAGCAACAATTGCTCCTCTTCCGGCGACTTAAACAGACGCGTCATTTCGTAAGCTTTGATTCCCTGGCAGACGTCGAGGGCGCATGGCAGAAGCGGAGCTTTGACAGCGGGACCATTTCCGACTCGACGATCAAACAAGGCCTCAAGCGGCTAAAGGTCGGTCTCCCGGAGCCGGCTTTCGACTTAACTATCGATGTAAAGACAAGGCGGGCTAGGCTCGTTCGGCTGCTGGATGAGTCGCCGACAAAGGCCGGACAAACACTGGACAAATAAAGGGACAACGATGTCCCCTGATTTGTCCGCCTCTCTGGGCATGATTCTCCTAACTCTAACACGCAGGAGGCATCAACATGCCCGAATATTCATCAACAAGAACGGACGGTCGCACCCGGTGGCCCGCCGCCACACGCCTGCTCAACCCATGCCCCCGGCGAATCGGGGAACATGTAACATGGCGGCAACACGCGGTTTCGCGGCCGCAAAACACCAGCACCACCGGTTATCGCCGGCAGGAGGTGCAAGATGCTCGCTGAACGTGAATTCGAAGAATTTGCAGACCGCCTCGTTGAACGACTGGTGACGGAACTAAGGGGCAAGGTCGACCTTACGAACCAGCTGGTCGGCAGGGAAGAAATGGCGAAGACACTGGGGGTGAGCCTCCAGACTTTGGACAGGCTGGTCAACGCGAAGGCAATTCCGTCAGTGAAGCTTGGAGGGTCCCGGCGGTTCGACCGGCAGGCGGTTCTGGAAACACTGAAAAACGCAGAGGGGGTCTCCCATGAATAGCAGCACCACCAGTTCCGACGAGTTGCCCGAACGCCCTGCTCATGCATCCCCGATACGCGCCGAAGTTGCAGCCCAGCTTGCCGAGCAAGTGGGATTGAAGTTCGGCCGCCCATCCGCCACCGCGGGCCAATTAGTCAATCGCGAAGAAATGGCCGAGAGACTGACCGTGAGCGTCGAGCATCTGGACATGCTGGTCGCCCTTGGCTCGATCCCATCGTTCAAGGATCGTGAAACTCGGATGTTCGACCCTCGTGCGGTACTTGAACACTTGAAGCAGAAGAAATCGGAGGATGGCCACAATGAGTAGCACCACATGCACCGATGGAAAGCCGGTCGAGAAGACCGCTGGAAAGGACAAGGTAACGATCGGCAAGGTCAAGCTGCACGGCAAGGAATACTCGGCAAGGTTCGACGGGCGTCAGTGGTTCTACAGCCGCGACCCTGAGACGGTTGGGTGGACCGCGGCGAGCCCTGGAATGGCAAAAATGCTGGAGGACGCGATCGGCCAGCCGGAACCGCAGGCGCGTTCGGGAGAGCCCGAGGCGAAAGCAATGCCCAGGGCCGGGGCGAAATCGGCGCCCGAGCCGAAGACGGAGCCGCCGACGGCTGAGAAACCGAACCAGCCGAAAAATGGCGAGGCGGAGCCGAAGACCGGCGGCGGTCGCCAACTCAACGGCGACTGGACGAAACCCGACCCGCGCAACGCCCTCGTTCAGTGCGGCTCGGTCTGCGAGACGGAAAAGGTTGCGGTCCCGCTGCAACACGCGAGCATTGGGCAGGTGGGGCCGCTGGCACCGCCAGCGCAGCCTCCAGAAGGCTCAAGTTCTGTGAATGGTGCGCACATGGAGGAGGCTGTGCTGGCGTCTGCGGGGACCGCGTCAGATGAGCGAGATGCCGATTCGCCGGCCCCGTCGCCGGAGCTGATTCCGCTTGCCAACGAGGCCGTTCCGGCGTTTCCCCTTGACGCTTTGCCACCGGTGCTACGCGACTGGGCTGCCACAACAGCGGAGGCAACGCAGACGCCGGCGGACATGTCGGGCCTTTTATCACTAGCAGTATGTGCGGCGTCAGTTGCGAAACGCGTAGAAGTCGAACCGAGGCCAGGCTGGTTCGAGCCGGTCAACCTCTTCGTCGCCGTGGTTCTGGGCCCGGCAAATCGGAAAAGTGCGGTATTCCGTGCCGCGACCAAGCCGCTGGCCGAATTCGAGGCTGAGATCCGCAAGCAGCAGGGGCCGGACTTGGCAAGGCAAATAAGCGAGCGACGGCAGGCGGAAAAGCGGCTTGCCAACCTGGAGACATTCGCTGCTCAACCCGGAGACGAGGCGAAAGCCGCTAAGGCTCAGACCGAAGCGGGCGATCTTGCCGAAGAACTGCAGGCGTGGCCGGAGCCATCGTTGCCACGGCTGATCACGGACGATTGCACAAGTGAAAAACTTGCGGTGCTGCTAAACGCTCACGGTGAACGGATGGCGTGCATGTCGGCTGAAGGGGGAATATTCGACCTGATGGCTGGCAAGTACACCGGTGGGGCATGTGATCTGAATGTGTATCTCATGGCCCACGCAGGCGACACACTACGAGTCGAGCGGATTGGCCGCGAATCCGTGGTCGTGGATCGTCCAGCGCTCACGATGGGGCTGGCGATCCAGCCTTCGGTGATCCGCGGCTTAGCGGATAAACCAGCCTTCCGTGGCCGTGGGTTGCTGGCCCGCTTTCTCTACGCCGTTCCCGAAAGCCCTGTCGGTCGTCGCCGAATCGATCCTCCCTCGGTGCCCGCCTCCGTGCAACTCGCCTACGCAAACGTAGTGCATGCGTTGGCGTCGATTCCACCATCGCATGATCACCAGCCGAGAAAGCTTGTTCTCGCGGCTGACGCACAAAAAGGCTTCAGTCGGTGGCGGGCGAGCATAGAGCCCCGGCTTGCTGAGGGTGGTGACCTGGAAGCCCTGAGCGACTGGGGTGGCAAACTCGACGGTCTGACGATGCGGTTGGCTGGCGTCATGCATTGTGTTGCGTGTGGCGGGTCCAAGCCGTGGAACGTACCCATTAGCGAGGAGACGCTTGATGCAGCCATACGGATATCCGAGTATGCAATTCCACACGCAGAAGCCGCCATGCGACTGCTCAAGGCTTCACCCTCAACGGCGAACGATGACGCGGAATACCTGCTGCGGTGGATTCGGAACGAAGAACTGTCGCGATTCAGCCGACGAGATGCCCAAGGCCACGGGCGACGCCGCTTCGACGGAGATCCAAAACGACTCGAGGAAGCCCTTCAGGAATTGGAGCGAACGAATCACGTTCGCCGTGGTCCGCGTCCGTCGCGCGGGAAGGGACGGCCTCCCAGCAATATCTTCCGCGTCAATCCGCGCGTCTTCGACGCGTTGTTTGGGAGCGATACTCACACACACGACAATGTGTCCGATCAAGATCCAGCATCGACTTCTGTGGATATTGCGCACACGAACGAGAGCGATGAACCGGCACACGAGGTGTTCATGCTATGACTATCGCAAACCTGCTAGCCGGGCTGATCCATCGTGGTGTGGCAATCGCCGTTGATGGTCTTGATCTGAAAATCGAGGCTCCCCGTGGTGTGGTCACCGATGAACTCCTGACATCGCTACGTGCGGCTAAGCCCCGACTGGTCGATCTACTGACGTGCCCATCATGCGGACCATTGCCGATCGTATGGCCGCCTGAGTTGGTTCCCAGAGGATACTGCCAACGGTGCAGCCGGCGGTTATTTGGCGATCCTGTGCAACCTGCCTGGAGCCTCCCCGAAGGATCGCCAGCTGACGTGAAGCGTTGGCAGGAAGGAGAGACGAAAGCCGAGGCTGAGCACGATGATCAGTTCGAACTCGATCCCAACGGCGTGAAATGTTGTTTTGACTGTGATCGATTCTGCGACACGGAGACGATAGGAGGAGCTTGGCGGTGCAGCCGCTGTGATCCCGACGCAGAACTCCGCCGGCGAACGACCGAGGAACTTTGTCGAGTTGCCGCTTCAATCCGACGGCGAGAGCGGCACGGCAGGCGCGGACCGCCTGTCAGGAGGCGTTTCCATGTGAGGAGGTAATCTGTTCGGAGCGGCGGGGACGGATCGCCAACCGACGCAGTGGCTCGTACGAGGCACTGCGTCGGTGGGGCGCCGCTTGCCGTTGATATGAAAGACGATTGGGCCGCTTAAAAGGGGTACATTTCACCTGCTTTTGCTGACAAATGACCCCCTTTTTTGCAAGAAACCGACGCGCCCGGGTCACTGAGCCACGTCGTCGAGGCCCCATCACGTCATGTGTGGTGTTTCTGACTATCCGTTCTGAATCGCTTGTGCAGGGCTTTCTTTCATGGCTAAACTGACTTCGCTGCGGCTAGGGTCGCTCCCGAAGAGCCGGTTTCGCCATCGGCCTGCCGCAGCGACTTTCCCTTTAGCGATTCGTGAGGCGAGACGATGGCAAGTTTGAATCGAGAAGCTAGCCGGAACGGCTGGCGGCTACAGTTCCGGGACAACGCAAAGCACAAGCGGTCGATCTGGCTGGGCGATGTTCCCGAGTGGCAAGCGGGACAGATCAAAGTCCACGTAGAACATCTGCTGGAAGCGGAACGGAGCGACGCACCGCCCTCCGCGTCGACCGTTCGCTGGTTGGCGGCATTATCTGATGCCATGCGTTCCAAACTGGCGAAAGCAGGCCTGACCGAGCCACCGGCGAAGCGAGAGGGGCAGCGTCTGACCTTGGGGGACTGGCTCGATCAATACATTGCCGAGCGAAAGGATGTGAAGGCCTCGACGATCGAAACCTATGAAAAAGCCCGCGACAATCTGGTGGACTATTTCAAAAAGGAGAAGCTGATCCGAGAAATAACGGCGGCGGACGCCAAACGGTGGCGAATCTGGCTCGCGACCGAAGGAAACCGGCGGGACACGAAGAGCGGTCGAACCGACATGGCAGACGAGACGGTCCGCCGTCGAACCGGAAAGGCGAAGCAGTTCTTTGCCGAGGCAGTCGAGCGCGGACTGATTGAGCAAAATCCGTTCGCCAAGTTGCCCAGTACGACTCGGGGTAACGCGAAGCGGCAGTTCTTTGTCGCAGCCGAGTGGATTGAGGACTGCATCACGCATGCCCCATGCGACGACTGGAAGCTGATCCTGGCACTTTGTCGGTACGGTGGTCTCCGGTGTCCTTCAGAAGTTCTCCGGCTGCGATGGGTGGATGTGAACCTGCCAGAACGCCGAATGACGATCCATGCCCCCAAGACGGAGCATCACGAGACCGGAGGCGTGCGGCAGTGCCCGATCTTCCCAGAACTCCGTCCTTACCTGGAGGCGGCCTGGGACGCCGCACCGGAGGGTGCGGAGTTCGTCATCACCCGTTACCGCAGCGTGGACCAGAACCTGCGAACGACGCTTGAGAGGATTATCAAGCGAGCCGGTCTTGTTCCCTGGCCGAGGCTTTTCCAGAACCTCAGGGCGAGTCGGGAGACCGAGTTGATGGCGATGTATCCAGCCAAGGATGTCGCGGCATGGCTGGGCAATTCCGTCCCCGTGGCGATGCGTCACTACGCGATGCCACGAGCCGAAAC
>JBBDHZ010000005.1:0-9113 GCA_040880645.1 Minisyncoccota bacterium | reverse complement strand
CCGGGGAAGAGCTCGATGGAGCCGGCGGAGAGGGAGTAGTTGAAGTCGTCGGCTTTTTCAATCTCCTCGACAACCGAGATCGTGACCTCATCCGTCGTCTCGGTTCCGGAAGCATCCTCACACGTTATGTGCAGAGTCATCGTTACACCGGCCGACACCTGCGGCTGAATATACTGCGTACCGCTAACACCTTTTTGATCGCCGTCTTCTTCCCAACCGCCGGTCTGTCCTTCAAGATTCTCCGGCGTAACCGACCCCCAACACCGATCTACGTCCTCCGAGGTCCACGAGAGCTGCACCGGTGAATCAACCTGCACGTTCACCGGTCCGTCCGAGAACGTTTCAGACTCGGGGTCGAACACCTTCAGGTCAACCGCGGGAACAGACGGTGACGAAGGATCACCGCTCACCCCTGTCAGCAAGAGAGCGTTACTCGAATCCGCCGCGGTACCGAACACCCCGTTATACGCCTTTTGCCAGAACACCGTTGTACCGTCGGAACTGTATTTCTTAAATCCTCCATCGCTTGGCCCCACAAGCGAATGGTTGCGCCAACCGACAATAATATTGTCATTGTGATCAACAGAGACCGAGCGGGCCGGAGCATTCGTCTCGCGTTGCGGATCAGTATCGGCCTCCCATAAAAGCTGACCCGCCGAGCTGAACTTGCTCAATCTATATCCCGTTATAAATACCATACTGTCCGTCGAGTCGACGGCAACCCCTTCACCACGCCGGTACGCCCCTTCGTTGGAAAGCACGGGGCCGGTCCAAACAAGATCACCCCCGGCGTTTAGCTTTACCGCAACACCGGAAAAATCGCTTCTCGACGTGCCGTGTTCTCTTCGTACCGTACCGATCACATTATCGTTGCTATCCACCTCCATATCAACCAGGTATTTTTCTGCCGAATCATCCAACGCCTGATCATTATCGTACTCCCGTAGATCGGTCACCCAGATCAATTCACCGTCCGGGTTGTACTTGCGAACCGATCCGCCCAGGACACCGCTTGGGTCATGCACCGATACCAGCATATTGTCCTGAGAATCCACCGCAAGCGCAGATAGATACGCCGTGCTTACCCCGGCCTTAAGCCACCAAAGCAGATTTCCGTCAGAGTCGTACTTTTCCAGGACCCGCCCGTCACCGCTCGAAACCCACCCGACTCCCTCCTCCCATGTGTTGACCCGCTGACCCCCTCCGATGATAACGTTGTTAGACGAGTCGATCGCAACCTCCCCCAATGTACTCCAGCCCCCTATCGACCAAACCAGACTGCCGTCACTTGAAAATTTCCGCGCACCGAATCCGATCGGCCCTACTGCCACGACGCTGTCCTCTGAATCAACAGCGACTCGGTATACATCGTAAGGAAAATCGGCCACCCACAGAAGGTTCGCGTTTTCGTCGTATTTGCGGATCATCGTGTACGGCGGATCATCCGGCGGAAGCACCGTATCCGGCATCGGGGTGAGGACCTGCGCCTCGGTTGTTGCTGCAAACATAAAAACAGCAAAAACAAGACCGGACAGAACAAGAACCGCTGATCGTTTGTGTGTCATATTAGTTAACGTCAATTAGCTCAACCTCGTAATACAGCGTGGAGTACGGCGGGACCGATCCGATCTGTTCCGCTCCAAACCCCAGTTCCGGAGGAATAGTGATCAGTCGCGTACCTCCTACTCTCATTCCAGCAACCCCTTGGTCGAGCCCGACCGGCGAGATGTGGCGGCCACCCACGGTAAAGGTCAGCGGGCGGTCCTGCTCGTACGTATCTAAAAAGGACTGATCAAAGATCGCTGCGCCTTGGTTTTCAAACGACGCGCGAACGTGCACCGTTACTCGATCACCTCCCTGGGCTTCCCGCCCATCGCCAAACACCGTATCTACGGTTTCGATCCGAACCCCCTCTCGCTGCCAAGCAACCGCCTCCTGGTCCACCTCGTCCGATCCGGGCCATCCCCACAACGACACACCGACAATAACGATCGCCCCGATAACAACCAGTATACTTATAACGATCCGGCGAGGTGTTGGCCGAGGAAACTGAGAATCGTATCCTGCCTCAGCGTTCACGGATGTCTCTGATGACGTATTCATATAGCATAGAAAATTACGGCTCGATCTTCTCTCTGTTTCTATTGTAGTACACATCGCGCAGCTGCAGAGCGCCGGCGTGTGGACAAGAACCGTTAGAGCCCTGACTGGCTAGTACTCTACCTCACTAGTACTCCACCTCAATGGAGCGCTCGATGCCGCGGCCGGAAGCAGAGCAGTTGTCGCGTCCGTTCACGAGAATCGTCGTTTTCAACTCAGAAGAGCCACCCCAGTTCTTGAGAACCTCAACGTCAGCGCATGAATCCCCGTCGATGCCGAGACCATTCACCGTGAAGGTGCTGGTGTACGTCCCGTACGGTCCCGTTCCGTCGGGTGATGTCCCCGTATTTGACCCCGTATTTGGATCCGGTGGAGTATAGGATTGTTCGAAATCAGCCACTTTGTCGCCGGCGCACTCGATGTCTTTTTCATTAATATCATTCGGGAAAACCTGCGTGGAAAACTGCGCCTCCTTCAAATCCCAGTACAGCGCGCACTCGAGGCCGGAGTTAGAGGCGTAGAACGCGTGCTGCGAGCGGCTGCTCAGAGCCGAGAAGCGGACCTCCCGAAAGGCGATCTGGGTAATAGCAAACGACATCACCAAGACAAGGCCGCCGACCACGACCGCGTAGAAAATAGCTATTCCCCGCTGATTAGATGCGCCAGTTAAAGACATGTTCACTGATGATTAGCTTGTTATCGTCCCAGGTCATCGTCACATCGACCCGTATCTCCCGGTCCTCACTTCCTATCTCCTCGATCTCGACCACGCGGGTGAAACGCGTGCCGTCGCCCGTGTCTCCGAAAAAGCCGTTGGCGCCGTCGCGGAGAACGGTGCAGTTACTGCAGGTCGAGAGCGTGCCGGCGATTCCGTCCGCTTCGCACGTCGTTCCGATGCAGGGATCGATCCCGTTCAGCCAATGCCACGAGCTGCCTTTTTTGGCGTTCGTGTCGCGAATGTTCTTGACGACTTCGACCGCCTCCTGAGCCATATAGAACGCCGTGACCCGGTCGCTGGCCGCAAAGGTCGCCCGCAGGCCGCTACTGGCGGCGGTCGCACCGGCAGCGACAACAAGCGCCAAGAGGAACATCGCCACCATCACCTCGATAAGGGTGAAGCCGCCGGTGTGTGTAGTGTTTGTGTGGGGGGAGTGCATAGGATTGGTTAGCAAGCGATCTCCTCAATGATAAATGAGCTCGGCCCCGGGGCAGAGCCGGCTCTCTTATCATACCTTCCCGCCGGGCTGCTGCCATAGTCTTTTGCTCCCATCCACAAATCAGGAGCGAGGGAGGTTCCGCCTTCGTCGTCAGGTACTTTAACTACAAGCCACCACTCACCCATACTCTCCTGAAGAACCAAATGAGTAAAGTTTGAAAAATTCACGAGGGGTGTCCCAACGGCATTTCCCTGCCCTCGATTCCACAGACAAGCAAACTGATTTGTGAAGGAGCCATTCCACGGCACTCCCGAAGGATTCTCATTAGCCGGGGAATTAGTGGTGTCGAGCTGGCTGTTATCGTATGACCATATTGCCCAACAATTATTGTACCCATTCCACGTACCCTGCGAGTTACCATAGGGACAGGAGGGAGGTACCGGCTCACTTTCATCAAAAGTGGGTTCACTTGCGCCCCCGGAACCACTTCCTCCGGATCCCGAACTGGATCCCGACGGATCCATCACGAGCGTGCTGGCGTCGTTTTCTCGCTGGGAGACCGTTGTCTGTAGGGAAAACCGCGACTCGTCGTTGCCCCGAAGCAGCGTGCCGGTTATGAGGAACGTGGCACGGGGATGGCTAATGAGATCGACCTTCACCTGAAACGACTCGACATCGATATCTTTGGTGGTGGCGTACGTGACCTCTGTTCCGGCCGTGCGTTTGATCCGTCCTTTCCCGTCGACCGTTTCAAGTTCGTACGTCACCACATCGCCCTGAAAATCAACCGTAATCTTATCGCCGTCTTCAAAATCTCGATAGTTCTTCCCGAAACGCACGTCTCGGGTCATCGATTCAATGGAGAAGTTCAGGTTATCGACCAGTACCTGTGTGGACTGGGAGGTGTTGTACGCACCGAAAAGAATAACGATCGCCCCGACCGCCAAGAGCGACACCAGCGAGAAAATACCGACCGCGATCAGCATTTCAACGAGCGTAAAGCCCGCGGCGCGTTCAGGCCGGATACGTGGTGTGCGGTTACAGATCATAGGTCACGGTTATCTCTGAAGCAGACCGGATATTTACCGTTGCCTCTCCTCCGGACGGTGCTTCGAGGGTGAGGGTTATGTCTTCGCAGGTGTTGGAATTTGTATCGTTCGAAATCAAGATCTCCGGGCGCGGACGCCGGTACACCGAGCTGATACCGGTGTTTGCGGGGCATCCTCCCGCACTGACACTGCTGATAATCACTCGATCGAGCTCAACGACGTCCTGGCACTCCGGGCTGCCGGCGCAGTCAAAGTTGCCGTTGTACGCTCCGTCTGAAAGATTGCTGCCGTCCGGGCGGTCAGTGAAATATATGAGTGAGGTATTGCTCTCCGTCTCCGTATTGCCGGACGGACTGCCGGACGGACTGCCGGACGGATTGCCGATATTCACGTACACCCCGTAGCCCACGGCGTACTCACCAAAGTTATCCGGATCTTCGTACACCGCCAGCCCTTCTATCTGAGCCTGGCGATAGAGCAGGGCGATCTCGTCCGCCGCTTTCTTTAGGACCAGTTGTTCGTTCAGGGCGGAGTTGTTAAAGACCACGATGGCCGACATAATGCCCATAATTGCCACCACCACCAGAAGCTCGATGAGCGTGAATCCGGCGGCCGGGGTTGGGGATGAAGAACGAGCGGAACGGGTCATAGGTGATTTAAAACGGGAACACAAAGAGATTGAACTCAAGAAAAAACTGGAGGATCGTTCCGATAACGAGAAACGGTCCGAACGGTATTTCACTACTCATTGTAAGGTGTTTTTCAACAAACGGCAATCGCGTTACCCCCAGTTTTTGGAACAGCAAAAAGAGGATCGCGACGCCGGCGCCGATCCAGAACGCCAGTATCACGGCGGAGACGCCGGCGCTCAGTCCCAGGAACCAACCGATACCCAGGGCAAGCTTGCCGTCACCGAGACCCATCCAGGTTCCCCCGGAGAAAAACCACAACGCCCAGAACGGCAGGAACAACGCCGGCCCGGCGGCAAGGTCGAGCCAAAATCCTGGGTTAAATCCGCTCATCTCACCGGTTAGCAAGAGTCCGGCGAGCGCGATGAGCGCAAATGAGTATGAAAACACGTCGGGAATAATTTTGTGATAGAGATCGTAAACGAAAATAACGATGAGCAGACTGAACGCAACGAAATAAAACAGAACCGGAAGAACCACGTAGGTGCTGAATTGTACGTAATCGATGGCCTGCAGATCGTACCCGGCAGAAAACGAGAGCCAGACCGCAAGAAACACACAACCGGTTACGAGTTCGATGAGCGGATACTGCAGCGAGATTGCGCTCTTGCACTTGCGGCATACACCTTTAAGCAGTATGTAGCTTATAAGCGGAATGTTCTCAAACCAGCGGATGAGCTTGCCGCAGGCAAAACAGATCGACCGGCCGCCGACAAACGACCGGCCGGTGTTGTAGCGCAGGATCACCACGTTTAAAAAACTGCCCACGATCAACCCAAAGAGAAAGACGAGCAGCGCGAGTGATAGTTCTAGCATGTACGTATTGTATCAGAATAATAAGAATTACCCTTTACCTGTTACTGCACTCTTTTGAAGCTACAATCGCAAGGTTCGACCTTGCGATTTTGAAAACGTGGTATAATTTTTTCCTCAGTACACCTCCTCTGCAAATACATGATCACTCTTCCCTCTCCTCATCCGGCATAAATAGTGCCTTGTCCAATTCAGAAAAGGAGATCCATTCATCAATAAATGCTTGAAAAGAACCTGGTACGGCAAAATAGTCCGGAAAAGCACTTCTTGTCAGCGCTCCCCCTTGTGGGCGCGAGTTACTGCAGTAGTCGAGAAAGCTTGAGTATTTATATTCTTCCAGATACTTTTTTGTTCTTTGAAAGTTTTTGATCCCTTGTATCTTCCACCCCGGCTCAATAAGCGAAACCGGATTAAGGTGTATATAGGAAAACATGTACTTGAGATACCGATCATCCGAAATATGCTCGGCCCGATAACTCGCTCCGAATAAAGCCCCTTTGCGTTTGTTCTTGCGGTTAAAATACATCGTGTATGCAGTCATAACCTTTTGCATGAATGTAGCCATATTACCGTCTTCACGCTCTCTGGCTAATATATGAAAGTGGTTCGGCATAAGGCAATACGCGCCGATGTCAACAAGTCGCTCACTTCGATCAAGTTCAAACACTTCCCGGAGCGAGAGCTTTTCTACCTCTTCGTGTCGTACTTTTTCACTTGAATTAGCCAAATGAAGAAGCACGATAAACCGCCAATGATCTGCTTCGTCACAAAAAACAACACGGCCATCAACTCCTCGTTGGTAGAGATGGTAAAACTCACCGGGCGCAATTGGGTTTCTGGGCGACATTATTTATAATTATACCATACATTCAAAATCGCAAGGTCGAACCTTGCGATTACAAAAACAACCCGCCGAGGCGGGTTGTTTTTTCTACCGTTCAGCCGATAACGTTACGGGATCTAGGCACCACACTCAAAATCACTGGAAGTTATTGTTGAAGCGGTCTCGTCGCCGGCGTATCCTGTTGAATCAACACAGAACCACCCGTCATTAAGTTCAATTTCTGCAGCCCAAGCCCCAGCGCTGTCAAAACAGTTAGCGTCATCACCACTAGCAGCGGCAATTGCGGCGGCATATAAGTCTTCAGGCTCTACTCCACCGGCAGTTGTTCCATCAGTACACAGGCTAGCGTACGAATTACCGTTACCTCCATAGTATATTTCAGCCTCAGCTCGCATTGACGAAAGCGAGGATTGTGCCGACGCGTCGTTCGCACTGTCTCGTGCCGTGTTCAGCGAAGCGAGCACAACCGCTGACAGAATACCGATGATGGCGATCACCACCAGAAGCTCGATCAATGTAAAACCTTTTTGGGTCATCTTCATATATCTTTAATCTTATCGTATTAATAATTGCTTCTCTCCTTCCCACCATCACTACTATTTTCTCGTTTGCGCACTGCCTTCCCCTCCGAAACGCTCTCGCACAGTGTCGAAACACTCGAAGAAGAGAACACTCGGGAGGACAAACACTGCGCACCGCGACCGATCCTGTGGTCTGGCTGCATTATACCCCACCTCAACGCAGTCACCCACCGAAATTGTGGATAAGTCTACCCGCCCCGCCGGCAAACCTAGAACCCGGACGCCAGGTTATAGATCGGCATCAGCACCGCGGCGAGCAAAACACCGACACCGAGACCGAGAAACAGGATCATAATCGGCTCGATCATACTGACCATATTATCGACGGCGTTGTTCACTTCCCGCTCGTAGAATTTCGACAGCGTCGCCAGCAAACTTCCAAGCTCACCGGTCTCCTCACCGACCTTGATCATCTGGACCATAATACCCGGCATTTCCTCGTACTGGGAAAACGATGCAGACAACGCGCTTCCGCCGCGCACGTCCTCGATCGCGTCAACAATGATCTTGTCGTACACATCGTTGCGAATAATGTCCTTGGTTATCTCAAGTGCGCGCACCATCGGAATACCGCTAATGAGCATTGTGTTCAGGTTGTCCGCGATACGCGCCAGGATCAATTTCTGCACGAGGTCGCCGATATACGGTGTGCCCAACACAAGCCGATCGATCCGGATCTTTCCGTTTTCGGTATGGGCGTACTTCCAGCCGATCACACCCACGATCACCGCCACAACGATCAAAAGAAACCAGTAGCTGGCGAAGAACGCGCTCACCCCGAGCACAATTTTGGTATAAATCGGCAGCTCTTGCCCAACGTCCTCGAGCACAACACTGATCTGGGGAATGATCACGGTGAACATCAACGCCATCACGGCGATGAACACCACAACCACAAACGCCGGATAGACCAGGGCGTTACGGGTCTTGGTATTGATTTCATACATTCGGTCAAGGTGATCAGCCAGATGCGTAAAAATCTCGTCAAGCCGTCCGGACTCTTCGCCGGCCTTGACCATATTGACGTAAAAGGCGGAAAACACATCCGGGTGTTTAGCCAGCGCATCGGAGATCGTGCTGCCGGCCTGCAGGCTGTCCGTGATCATCCCCATAATCCGGCGTAGTTTTGGATTTTCCACCTCTTCTCCCAGCAGCTGAAAAACCCGCAGCGCGGACACCTGCGCGTTGAAGAGCGTCGCCATCTGGCGGGAAAGGACCACTACCTCCTTTGAGGTAACGCGCTCCAACCACTTGATCTCGGTCTGCAGAACGGACTTGGTTTCTCCGTCGTTATCCACCCCTTTGATCGAGGTAATGACCAAATCCCGTCGCTGCAGGGCGTTGATTGCGGCGTCGCGGTTTTTGGCATCGACGTTTCCGTCTTTGCGGTTTCCGTCTGAATCGAGTGCTTGATATTTAAAGAGCATACGGGGTACTAATTATGACCACTCCTACAGCAGCCGCTCGAGCGCCTTGGGGTCGGTCGCGAATCGATAGGCGTCTTCGATGGTCACCTCTCCCTGATTCACCAGCTCCGCCAGCGAGCGGTTCATATCAACCATTCCGGACGCGCCACCGGTCTCGATGACCGTATTGATCTCGTGTGTTCGCCCCTCGCGAATAAGGTTCGTCACCGCGCTGTTGGCGATCAAAAGCTCATACGCGGGGATCAGTCCGCCGGAGACCGTCGGCAAAAGCCGCTGGGAAAAGATACCGGCCAGCGACCCGGCCAACTGCAGCCGGATCTGGTTCTGCTGGTCCGGCGGAAAGGTGTCGATAATACGATCGATGGTCTGCGAGGCGTTGTTGGTGTGCAGAGTCGAGAGCACCAAGTGCCCGGTCTCCGCGGCCGTCACCGCGGTCGCCATCGTCTCACGGTC
>JBBDHZ010000004.1:0-9207 GCA_040880645.1 Minisyncoccota bacterium | reverse complement strand
CGCAAAAAGCAGCGTCAAACCGGAATTCCTCGCTCGGGAATCGATTCAAGTTAGGGTTAAAAGGCTGTATCCCGCAGTGCGAAAATCGGTCGATTCTATGGGTAGTCGGGACACTTTCGCCTCAAGATCTGGCTGCAGCCGGTTTCCCTGGTATGGTCCTGATATCTATTGGCCGTCATGGGACCAACTCGGAGGAACATCCATTCAGAAGTCTCGAGCCAGTCGCGCGAGCACTTGATGGTCCGTTGGGTACGGCGATGGGAGGATCGCCTTCAATGGGATTGGCACTTCATCCATTCGATAAGCTGTGCCGTGGGTGTTGACGCCATACACAGCTGTCGTGAATTGCACCGCCGGTGTCACGAGGCAACCGGCACCAGGATTATCGAGCACAATTGTTGGGATTTGCTCCACGTGCTGCGTAGCCGCCTGGCTTAGCTGCGCGATCCCTTCGCTGCCAACAAACAGGCAAGCATCGACTTCCTTTCGTTCCAGCATTTCGTTTGCAGTGTACTCGCCGGGATTGTAGCGTGGGTAACCGCGGGCCAGGTTGACGGCGAAAGGAAAACCGGTTTGCCAGCACAGTACCGTATCGGCTCCAGTTACGTCGCCAGGAATGCGCATCCGCCGCGCGCAAAACCGCGTATGAGCGTTCAAGTCTTCGACCAGTCGCAACAATGCTTCGACCGTCGCATGCCCCGTTATCGTCTTGGCGAGTCCGAGACCGAAATAGACGATGCCGGAACGGCAGTAACGCAAGAGCTCCGCCAACGACCGCAAATCGTCGTTGGGCAGGCCGAACTGGTCGTTCGTCAAGTCACCGTCGTGCAATAGATAACGCAACGCCCAAATCACCTCAAAGTCGCTGCCCTTTTTGAGCTGAATGAACCAGTCAGCAAGCTGTGCCGAATCCGTGCGGCGGACATCGATGACGATCACGTAACGATCCTCTCGCCCGCGGGGCAAAAACATCCCAGTTGGATCGACGGAATAGCGCTCGCCGTGCCGCGGGTGCGAATTGACTGGATCGCAACCCCAGAAAACGACCAGGTCGCAGCGGTTTTTCGCCTCGCCCAAGGTACACGTGCTTTCGCCAACTTGTTGGACGGCCATGATCGACGGTGCGTGACATCGAGAAGCGTTCGTGTCGATTGTCGCGCCGATTCGATCCGCCAACCGGACGGCTGCGCGCTGGCCGTCCGTGCTGCTCCGCGAAAGGCCATAGATTAGCGGACTGCGGGAGTTCGCAAGAATGTTAGCGGCATGATTGGCGGCCTGATCGAAATCCGCGGGACGACCTTCGATCGATGCAACCGGCGGCTCGTCCTTTCCCTGATCGAGAAACCAGCGCTCAGCCAACCCGCAGGCCCGTACCGCATCGACGATGCGACCGTCATTTACCGTAATACACAAATCGTCACAAACACAGCCGTAGCGGGTGCAGGCCACGTCCCGGTAAGTCGTTGCCAACCTTTCCGCTCAATGCTCTCGCTGTTTACGTCCCTCTGAGTCGAGTCCTTTGAGGATCGATGCCTTCTAATTCCTGCGCGAAACAGCAGCCAGTTCACGCATCGCTGCCGTAGGGCGGCCAGGTTTGCAGGCGGCGATCTTCAACCGGCATGCCGACTGTGAAATGGTACAGACTCTGAAACTGGTTGTCCGTCAATCCCAACACGTCATGCACCGCGTCATCAAAGAAGCAGCCGATCCCCGTTGAACATGCACTGGCGGCCTCCGCTTCCAGGTACAAGACCTGTCCAATCACGCCTGCTTCCCAAAACAAATTGCGGTAGAACCAGGTTCCGTGCCGACGTATTGGTTCGGCAAAATCGGCCAACATGCCGAGACTGAAGAATCCGTCGGACGCGATGTCTTGCTGACAACTTAGTGTGCGGGCAGCATCTCGGCAATTGGCTTCGCGAAGCAAGTACAGTGGACAATCACTGTCCACGCCGTCGGGCGATTGCCAGACGAAGTCCGACCGCATGACGCGCCGGAGCACATCAAGTTTCGCGTGGTCGCGTACGAATACGTAAACGCCCGACTGCAGCCCTATGACTCGGTGAACGAACAACACAAGGTGAATGCACGGTCGCCAACATACGGCATCCCAGGGTGTGTGTGGTCCTGGCATCGTTCGCCAGAGCATTCGTAGAAACGCTGTCAACGAAAGCGTGCTCCGTCCGTCGAGCCCTAAGCAACTTCGTCGCTGTGAAATGATCGTCCGCGCATCAACGTCTCGGGCAGCATGCGCGATCGGCGACTGGATATCGTTTCGGGGATCAGCAATGCGAGTGTCCTTCGGCATTGCCGTGGCGTTCGCCACCTCGTCGATGACCGGCCACGGGACATGTTCCTTGCTCAGACGGTTAGCTCGACCGTGCCAGGCCACATCGCGAATCTGACGCCGGATTCCTTCCGCAGGCGGCACGAAAACCAATTCATCTTGCGACGCAAGACCCGGCCCAACGATGCAAAGTAACTCGGCCTCTTCACGTTCCTCATCGAAACACTCATCGCTTCGATCCAGACCCAATAACATGGCGATATCCATAGTGGACCAACCCTGCACCAGTTGCAGATCCCAGCCACACAACACTGCTGAGAATCTCAAAGCCGCCAGGGCATGCCCGATGTCGTGCTGGCAATAGCGAAAGGCGCGTTCGCCGTATTTCCACGCCTCGCGCCATAAGATCGACGAGAGTCCAAGCAAGAACGAACCATCGGGAAGCAAATTCGTCAGGTGTTGCCACACTTCCGCGGAAAGAGACGCTCGCCGCTCCAGGGCATGCAGTTCCGACACGTAATGACAGACGGTCGGCGAGTCGCTGACGCCCGATAGCGGCGGCAGCAACGCGTAGGCTTCCGTGGGATGCAGGTTTCCACTTGACGGATTGATGCGCAGCGCCCAGCGGGATGCGCCGCATTCTTTCCAAGCCGAAAGGGCGAGGCTGTAACGAAAAAAGTCGGCCAGTGATTCGAGATTTAACTGCTGTGCCGGCAACGCGTCCTTTTCGTACAGCCGGTCGTATGGCAAAGGCCGCGGCTGACGATGAACGTCGAGTTTCGTTTGCCGCGCCCCTTCGTAATATCGAAACGGGTTCGGCTGGTTCGCCCAATCCATGTAGCCCAGCGATCGCGCCTGACGATTGAAATGGTGCTTCGTCCGGTCGTGATAGGCGAAGACTACTTCGCACGTGTCCTGATTTTCCACGAACGACTGTTCGCACGGATCGGTCATTCGTGTGGGTTCCAGAGTACGGTCGCGTGATGTTTTGTCACGACGTCTTGTCCGCGGCTTTCGCGCAGCGGACATCCTCCACAGACTTTATCGCCGGCGATGTGCGGTCGTCTTCGCGAGTACGACTAACGGATGCCTCAATCACAAACTCCAACTTGGCGTGCGATGCGCGCAGCGCCCCCTCGACTGCTTCTGGCGACTCGGCCCTCGCGAAAATGAAGCCGAGATATCGAGAACCCTCGGGAAGAGGAACCAACCGTTGCCCCAGGTGCGCCGAGATCGTCACGTCTTCGATCCCGTTCACCACCTTGGCCTCATCGAGGCCGCGAATTTCGATTAACCGACCGGCGCGTGCAGTCGGAATCATCATCACGCCTGCCGCCTGCGTCTGGCGCTCGGGCAGTTCAAAATCTTCCTCAAGCGCGTGGCGAATGATCAACTCTTCTAACGACATTCCCGTACCAAATCGCAGCACGCGCGAGCAAAGACCGCCGATCGAACGGGCATTGACCTCGATCACGGATGGGCCATCTTTTGCCAGTCGCAACTCGGCGTGGATAGGTCCTTCCGTGAGCCCCAGCGCTCGGGCCGCTTGGGCGGCACATTGGGCGATCTCTTCTTGCATTTCTGCGACACGCCGCGATGGGGTCACGTAGATCGTCTCTTCGAAGAACGGTCCGTGTAGCGGATCAGGTTTGTCGAACAACGCGAGCATATGAAGTTCACCGCGCGTGAGCATTCCTTCCAAGGCAACTTCCGGCCCGCCAACGAACTGCTCGACGAGGAATTGTCTGGACGACGCGGGCGACCGAACTTGTGATTGTGCCCTGCCCTCGCCGGAAGTATCTGAGGCAGCGGACGTGCCGTGCTCACGTTTCAGAATTGCTTCCAGACGGTTAACGGCGCGAATAAACTGCCCTCGGTCGTCAGCACGAATCACTCCTTGGCTGGCTGCGAGCGAAAGGGGTTTAACAACGCAAGGAAAGTCAACTCGACCTGCCAGAGTGGTGCGGTCTTGGTCCAGTGAGCAGAGCGTGAACTGTGGAGAAGGAACGCCCGCCTGCTTGAACCGTTGCCGCATGCGATGTTTGTCTTGGGCGGCAGTGACTGACTCGACTGAGTTGTGGCGAAGTCCCAGCGCCACGGATATCGCCGCCCCCACCACAACGACTTGGCTATCAACCGACACCACAGCGTCGATTCTGTGGCTCGTCGAAAACTCAACCACCCTCTGCGCCGCTATTTTTGGATCTTTAAAATCAAGTGTGAGCAGGCCTGCCGGATTTAGCCGCGCGAGCGTATTGGGTTGTTCGGACGCGACGGTTACGTCCACTCCCAGTCGAGACGCCGCGCCCACAAAGGCTTCGGTTCGATATGTGGTCGTCGGTAGGAGCAGGAGCACGCGAGGCATAGATAGAGTTACTTCTTGGCAGGCGCATAGTAAGGATTACGACCAGAGGCGTGGTCGGTGACGTCCAGAATGTCACCCACGCCCGTAACGGCTGCACGAATCGCGTTTTCGATTCCAAATTTCAACGTGACGTCCGCTTGCCCGCAGCCCTGACAACCGCCACCCATCTGGATAAACACCTGGTTCTCCTTTACATCAATGAGTCTGATGACGCCGCCATGTGCTGCGACCGAAGGATTAATGTCGGTGTCCAGAACCTGCTGCACACGCTCGCGGATTTCCTCGCTGGAAGGCACATTTTCCCAAGCGGCGTCGGACACGGCTGGATCATCGGTGGCCAAGTGGGCTCGAATCGCGGCACCGATTGACTTTCCGATCACTGGCCAATCGGCCTGTGCCGATTTGTTGATCGTGATCTGTTCGTGCGAGATCAGGACCCTTGTGATACCGTCGATCTTGAACAGTCGTTTCGCCAATGGCGAGCCTTCAGCCGCTTCTTTGCTGAGAAAGGCGAACGACTTGTCAGGATAGACAGGTCGATCGACGGTGAATCGACACATGGCGTCCGAGATCGGTTCGCCGGTAATGGAAATCTCAGTTTGTGACATGCTTGGCGCTCCTTTTCCGGGCTTAGGTGTCTTTTAACTTGATCGGCAGTTCGTCGATCTTCGCGGCTGTAATGAAATCGTTCTCGGATAGGCCGCCAATCGCGTGGGTCCACAGTTCGATCGCGACACTTCGATAGCCGACCAAATGCAGGTCGGGGTGGTGGCCTTCGTCTTCGGCGAGTTTGGCGACTTGGTTGAAGAAATCCATCGCTGCCATGAAGTGCTTGACCGTCCACTCGCGGCGAATCCGTTTGCCGTCTTTCGTCAGTTGCCAGCCAGGCAGATCCTTCAGCAGTCGCTCGGCCTCTTCGCGCGGGACTGGCGGGACGCCACCCTCACAAGGTTGACACTTTTTTGTCTTCAATTCTTCGATTGTGCCGATGCTCATGGTTATGCTCCTGTTAACAATGTCTACTCCAGTTCTACGAACACGTCATTGCCTACCAGGCTGACCGGAAAGCTCTTCGCGTCGCCACGGGCAGGGCCACTGAGCGCTTTGCCACAGGTCACGTCGAACTGCGCCCCGTGCAAAGGGCATGTTACTTCTTTGCCGATCAGCGAGCCTTCGCCCAGCGACCCACCGACGTGTGTACACGCGTTCGCAATCGCGAAATACGTCCCGTCCACGTTGAACAATGCCAGGCTGACACCTTCGATCTCAACCGTCTTTCCTTCACCCGGTTCAAGCTCCGTGACCTCGGCGACTCTCACCGACTTAGGCATGACTATCTCCTTGTGCTACGCGTTGGGTTTCAGTGACTTTCTGTATCTTTGTTCGCCTGCGCTTTCGTTGCGATTAACCCGGTCCATAGAAATGCTCGACCGAAGTGGTATGTTCCCAGGCAATTCCGTTGCTCGACGTACCCAAAGCCTGAGCGATTTTTTCTCGCTCATTGGGGCTCGGTGTCCATTGGCCGAGAAAAATGGACTGTAGACGCTTGAGATCTAACCCGCTCCGTTCGGCCAGACTTAGCAACGAGATTCCTTTTTGTTTACACAGGTTTTGAACACTGATTGACATCATGACGACCTTTTTAATTCTTCCTAGCCGACCATCCTGCGGGCTAACCAGTTTCTCCGACAGCCCGTTGCACTTCCGATTTGATGCGATGCAAAATGGCATGAAGCCCGCGCATGCGAACCATTCCTAACGCTTCGACAAGTCCCAATTCGGTCAACAACGTCGGTTTCACCGCGAGCACGTCGGCCGGTGTGGCACCGGAGAGCGCGGTCACCAGCAAGCTGATAAACCCGCGTACCGTTGGTGATTCTCGAGGAACATCGGCGTAAATCTGAATCCGGCCGTCGACCACCTCGACCCACATGTACACCGGGGTTTGGCACTCATGCACGCGGTTCTCGCCAGCGTCCCGTTGTGCTCGATAGCTTTCCGGCAGGTCCGGGAGCTCGTCCGAGAAGTCAAGTAACATCTCCAGCCGGTCGCGTACATCCAGCTCGTCGAACTCTTGCTTAAGTTCCTCGAGTTTGTTTTGGCGGTTGGATGTTTGATTGATCACAAAGATGTGCTCTTACGACTGCGTTACACGTTCTTCTCAATCGGCACGCCGACCAGGTTGCCCCACTCAGTCCACGACCCGTCATAGTTCTTCACATTGTCGAATCCCAGCAGATACTTCAGCACAAACCACGTGTGGCTCGACCGTTCGCCGATCCGGCAGTAGGCGATGATCGTCTCGTCGTCTCGTTTCAAGCCGGCTTCGTCCAGGTAGATCTGCTCCAGTTCCTCGTGTGATTTGAACGTGCCGTCGTCGTCGACCGCACGGGACCACGGAACACTGGCTGCGCCGGGGATGTGGCCTGCCCGCAGCGCGCCTTCCTGCGGATAGTCTTCCATGTGTAACATCTCGCCCGTGTATTCGCCGGGCGAGCGCACGTCGATCATCGACTTGCCGGCGGCCTGATGCTGGAGCACCTCATCGCGAAACGCGCGGATGGAAAGGTCCGGATCTTTGGCTGCATAGCTGCCGCGTGTATAATCGGGCTCTGCGTCGCGAACGAACTCACGACCATCGAGCTCCCAGCGCCTTCGGCCACCGTCCATGATCAAGCACTTTTCGTGACCGTACAGCTTGAACGCCCAAAGCGCGTAGCACGCCCACCAGTTGTTCTTGTCGCCGTAGAAAACCACGGTCGTGTCGTTGGAAATGCCCTTCGAGGCGCACAGCTCGGCAAAGCTGTCTTTCGAGAGATAGTCGCGGATCGTCTGATCCTGCAGGTCGGTTTGCCAGTCGATCCTCACGGCTTCGCGAATGTGCCCCTGCTGGTACAACAGGAGATCTTCGTCCGACTCCACGATGCGCACGTTTTCATCCTGCCGATGCTCATCGACCCAATCGGTGCTCACCAGCAATTCACTTTCGGTTGATGTAACAGACATGTTTCGCTCCTTCTATTTCAGGTTTCGAATGTGCCAACGCGTATGATTCGTCTTGTTCAAGCAGCCTTACGGACACTCCTCACAATTCGGTTAAGCTCTGGCCGGCCAGTAGAAATCGCTCGACGTGCTCTCGCACAGCTTCCAACTTCAGCTCGCTGGCGATCTCATTGGTGAAGGCGTAAACGAGCAGCGAGCGAGCAAGATCCTCGGTAATGCCCCGCGAGCGCAGATAGTACAGCGCTGTCTCATCGATCTGTCCGATCGTTGCGCCGTGCGTACACTTCACGTCATCGGCGTAGATCTCCAACTGTGGCTTGGTGTCGATCACGGCGTCGTCCGAGAGCAACAGCACCCGGTTGCTTTGTTTGGCGTCGGTCTTTTGTGCATCGGGATGCACGTAGATTATGCCATTGAAGACACCCTTGGCACGATCGTCGAGAATGCCCTTGTAAAGCTCGTGGCTGTTGCAGTGCGGTTTGGCGTGGTCGATTCGCGTGCGGTTGTCCATGTGTTGATCGCCGGCGGCGATATACAGACCGTTGAGTGTACACTCGCAGCCTTCATCATCGAGTGTCACATCGACCTCGTTCCGCACAAGCTGCCCGCCCAGTGAAAAGTAGTGCGATGAGAACCGGCTGGCTCGCTGTTGCCGAACATGGGTCGTGGCGACGTGGTAGCCTCCGGCGCTTTCCTGCTGCAGTTTACAATGATCGACGACCGCGTTCTCGGCGACCGATACTTCGGTGACAGCGTTGGTCAGGTAAACGCCATCGTTCAAACCGACGTAGCTTTCGATTATCGTCGCCTGGGTGTCGCGCTGGGCGATGATTAGGTTGCGCGGATGGGACGCGGTCGGACTGCTGTTGCCGGTCGAAATGAAGAGCAGATGAATCGGCCGCTCGACCACGACGCCTCGCGGCACATGGACGAAAGCACCATCGCGAATAAATGCCGAGTTAAGGGCTGCAAAGCATGCGTTATCGTCACTTGCAAGCCGTCCGAGATGGTCCTCGATGAGCGCCGGATGGTCGGCCAACGCCGCGGACAGACTGCAGACGACCGCGCCGTGCGGAGCCGCTCCCGTCGCCGACAGCTCACCAACATAGTGGCCGTTTACAAAGACGAGCCGCAGGTAATCCTCATCGAGCACGAATGGCGAGATCCTCTCGCGGCGCAGCGGCGCGGGATTTTTAGTCAGAGCGAACTCTGTTTCGGCGATGCGTTTGACATTCGTGAACCGCCATTCTTCTTGTCGCGTGGTGGGAAATCCCGCTTTCTCGAACCGTCGAAAGCCTTCCCGCCGCAACCCCATCAGCCACGCCGGCGTCGCGGACTTCAAGTCGGCGTGAAACCTAGCAAACTCATCGCTTATCCGTTGGGTGTTGTTTTCGTTTGCAATCATGATTGATTCCATTGGCCATTCGACTCGTATCACGCCGAACCTCACGAATCGGCTACGGCTACGTCGGGCTCAGCACTACTTCTCGTTCGCCTTCCACCAACGCGTAACCTTTCTCTTCCAACTCCAACGCCAACGTCTTGTCGCCCG
>JBBDHZ010000003.1:0-9327 GCA_040880645.1 Minisyncoccota bacterium | reverse complement strand
CCGATACTGAGTGACATATACTAGGTAACTATAAAGTGGAGAAAAAAAGAAAGGCCGGCATACACGTTTCCGCAACACCGGCTCAATCGCCCCCCTACCGCTCGCCTGCTCATCGTCTGCTCCTTTCGTCAGCTCTTTCAGCTACGCTTCTCGATTGCACGGACCAGTTCCCTGAGCTTGGTCAGTGAACCAAGGTCGCTCTTGGTAAAGCCTCGACCACCGGCGAAACGCAGTATCCGGCCCGCTCGAATCTTCGCACGTACTCTGGCTTGTTCTCTTTGATCAGGAGTACTGCCGTTGGCGTGGTAGAAGCAATCCAGGTCTCTGATCTGATCCCGGACAAGTTCGATCTGACGGTCCACCTTGTTCGTGGGTTGGTCGTTCGGTTTCTTGCTCATCGCGCACCTCCTTTCAGGTGAAGCAAGGGTTGGGGGATGTAAGGATCTCTCGGGCAACGCACCCGAATTACTATACCAAGTATACTACATTTTTGCGCGCTACTCAATCAGAGCGCCCGCCGGCCCATTCGATAGGCTTTTGTCAGCAAGCGCTGTTTACTTTTGTGTGAGCGGAACTTTAATGAGCCGAAGGTCGATATATCGGTCGGTCGAATGCCGGCAAACTCAAACAAAACGCTCTGGATCTCGTTGGTGAAGTCACCGAAGAGCAGAAACGCCATCCAGGGATGGTTGTCAAGGGTAATAATCACCCGACCGGTCCGCCCTTTGAGCAGCATTCGCCAGGAAAACATATTGAAACGAAAAGCGAAGCCCGGGAGCCAAATGCGGTCAAACATCCCTTTGAGCAGTGCCGGCATCGTTGCCCACCAGTTCGGATAGATCAGCACAATATGGTCCGCCCATTTGATATTCTCCTGTACGCGTTTAAGGTCCGGTTCAAGCTCCTGCTTTTCCTCGTATCCTTTGTGCAGGATCGGATCGAAATCAAGCCGGGCCAGGTCCTGACGGACCACCGTGTATCCTTGCTCACGTGCACCCTGTTCGTAGGCGTTGGCGACAGCGCTACAGAAGGTTGCGTCGGAATTCGGATGCCCCACGAGCAGGTAAACGTTGCGGATCGTTTTGCGCACACGATACCCGCCCACAAGAAATCCGGAAAAACCGATCAGTACCGCGCCGACCCACTGCACGCCCCCCGGCACGGTGAAGTTAGTCACCGCCAAAACACCCAGAAACGCTGCCGCGCCGGTGGTGAGCTGAACCGTGAAGTTGGGTCGGTAGCGAATGCGCATAGACTCGCAGGCGACTAGTTCTGCTGCATTGCCTTCTGGATTTCGCCTTGGTATTTCTTCATTACGATCATACTGGCCGCCATCTGGTCTTTTCCGTTTTTCATTTCCTGTTTCACTTCTTTGCTGATCTTTTCAAACAGTGCGGGATTATTCTCAACAAGCTTCATTATCATTTCTTGCTGCTGGGGCGGCGCGTCCTTGAGCTTTGACTTCATCACCTTCTTCATCAGATAATTTTTCAGTCCCATAGTGCGGTATTAGTTTTATAGTGTTCGTTGTCTAGTTTATCACAGTTCAGTTGAGGCATTAAGATACGCCAACGCGCCCCATACTCCGTTAATATCTCCCAGTTCTGCTTTTTTGATCTCCGGCGCCGTCGGGAAGACTCGGGTGATCCGCTCCCGGAACGGCGCTTCCGTTGCTGCCACATCAATGGCGGGGTCACCCGTGATCATTGACCCGCCCAGGACGATAACCTCCGGTGACCAAACCAGCGAGAGATTGTACAGGCCGACCGCCAAGCGCTCTGCGAGCGTCTCCCACACCTCCGGCTCGTGTATATCGGCCGCGGCCTTGCCGTAACGGTTAGCGAGCGCGGTGCCGGAGATAAGCCCTTCGAGCGTCCCGCCGGCGTTATCCTCCTCGAGCGTGCCGGAAAGATCGACGATCTGATGACCGGGTTCAAACCCATACGCGCTCTCGTCTATTCGGCCGTCGATCATTCGGGCGCCGCCCACACCCGTAGAGACGGTGACGTAGCTGACGATACGGTGCCCTTTTCCCGCCCCGTATACCGCCTCACCGAGGCCGACGACAGCCGAGTCGTTCTCCACGGTCACCTGTGCGGCAAGCTCACTCCCCAACTCATCGGCAACCGCTCGACCGTTCCAGTCCGGCAGATGGGGCGAGTGAACAATAACGCCGCGGGTTTTGTCGAGCGCACCGGTCATACCGCCGACCGCACCGTCGATCACTTCTCCATCGCCGTGCTCGCGGGCAGTGGCAACAAAGGTCGCCTTGAACTCATCAAACGATTTTGGCGTTCTGACGATCGTCGGTTCGGTAAAGGTCTCTCGATCACGGGTGGCGGCAATACGTGTTTTGGTTGCACCAACGTCAAAAAGAATATACATAGGCAGGATGATTACGCGATCTTTTTCTTAAACTCTTCCACCATCGGGACCTGTTCAGGCTCAACGCCGTAGATCTCGGCGGTCTTCAGTGCTGCCCAGTCCGCGGTCAGAAGTGAGTTAAGGGATCGCTCAAAGAATGTGGTTCCGTGAAGGATTTCGTCGATCACGGTAAATCCGCGTTTCTCGTAGAGCTTCTTGGTAACGTCCATTCGTTTCTGTATCTGCTCGTGATCGTTTTCGTCGCGAAGAAAGATAAAGCTGAACTGACCTGAAAGCTGTTCGTTGGTTTTGTGCGCATCAAACCCGGTCATCTCATTGTGGTTCAGCTCCGGGAAAATATTGTAAAAAGCGGGGATCTTGCCGGTTTCGTTGAACTTGATCTTCCAGTTGTACGCGACTGAACTATTGTTCGAGGAGCTGTAGATGATCGGGGTATGGTCACGAAGAAGCTCCCCGATCTCCTCTCCGCGCGGGCGCAGTGCCGCCGGGTCGATCGTCTTTGCAAGCGCGTGGAGGTCGGGAAGCAGGTCAGGCTGGACCAGCTTGACCAAGGCAATGAGCGCAAGACCGAGCGCGGTTCGTGGCTGGATACCGGTGTCAGGCAGCTGTATGTACGGCAAATTATTTTCCACGGCGAGATCGATCAACGCGCCGCCGGTAGCGACACAAGCCAAAGCGTACCCTCTGGCTTGCACGTCGTTTGCAAAATCAAGAACCTCTTCGGTGTTCCCGGAATACGAACTGGCGATAAAAAGCGTACGGTCTTTCTCCAGCTCATCAGCCGGCGGATGGTGGGCTTCGTTTGGCAGACCGTAACTTTTATGTATGAATAGGTCGATCGATGGATCGTGATCCTTCAGAAGATCGGCGTGCAGGTGTGATCCGCCCATACCGGCAAGAACAAAATGTCGAAACTGATCGGCAAGCATTTCGGCGTTTTCAATCGCCGGATCATAGGTGAACTGTTCCGGAAAGGTGAGGATCGAGTCTTCCATAGCCATAACAAGGGTGGTTATCTGGTAGTTGCTCTATTCTAGCACGTCACCCGGGTCGGGACACCTCAGATACAAAAAACCGGCCGATACGCAAGGGCATACCGACCGGCGAGGGACAAAGTTGGTGAGTCGGATCAGACGATCTGCTGATCTTGGGAGCTGTCAGTGGAATTGTTCCCTTGCTGCTTCTTGTGCAGCTTCTTGATGAGAGTAACTGCATCTGCAACCGTTTCAATTCCGGTATCTTCCTCCTCCGGAATAACGACATCGAACTCATGCTCGAAAGCCAGGATGAGATGCACCAGATCAAGACTGTCAATCTTGAGATCGTTGAGATGGGCATCACCGCTTATCTCGCCCGGATCGACGCCCATCTGGGTTGCAATGATGTCGATCACCCGTTCCTCTGTTGTCCTCACGTCCATGTCAACCTCCAATTCTACAATGACTTGTTTCTTCTCGGACACCTTTTTCTACTTTAGCTTAAAAATGCCGAATGTCAACCCACGAAGGTACAAGCCCGGGGTTGTATGCGCAGTTCACCCATTGCCCCACCCTCACGTTGTTCGTGTGGACCGTACCGGAATTGGCGTCAGCTCACTAAGCTCCACTGCTCGCTATCGCTGCGCCGTTCACTAAGTGGCTCCTGCCCGGGCTCGCCTGTCTCTCCAGGTCTTCGGGATGCTTCTTGTGTTTTCTCCGAAAACATCCGCGAAGCGAATTTGAGCTTTTTTGTGCGGAACACTTCGCACCACAAGGGCACTTCTTGTGTTTCTAATTCATCACTGTCGTGATTCATAAGAAAACAAAGTCGCTTGCAAAAAACACAAATTCGTTCGACCTTGCACTTCCGGACGCAGGCAAAGCAGTTTGCCTGCTTACGCCCCACCCTCACGTCGTTCGTGTGGACCGTACCGGAATTGCACCGGTGACCTCTCGAATGCGAATCGAGTGTTCTACTGACTGAACTAACGGCCCATTTCTGTTTTGCTGCTGTCCCGGTAGCATAGCGAACAAACAAAAACTCCTCAAGCGAGGAGTTTTTGCACGTTTGGTGGACCCAGCCGGATTCGAACCGGCGGCCCCCTGCTTGCAAAGCAGGTGCTCTAGCCAGCTGAGCTATGGGCCCAAATGAAACGACGCCGGACGCGGGAGTATTCCTGTTCGCTCGCCCGTCTGACGTCAGCAGGTTCGCTCGATCCTTCTTGTATCAAGCGAAATCATATTCTAAAGTATTCTGAGTAAATTGCAACGGTAACGGTCTAGGCGTACGGATGTGCCAGAGACACAATATGCGTCAAAAATTCCTCCAGCGTGCTCCCCACCGCATCCAGTGATTTTGGAAAAAGCGATGCCGGTGCCAGACCGGGCAAGGTATTCACCTCCAGAAGGTAGATTCCCCGCCGCGGCGTAACAATAAAGTCGGCTCGAGAATAATGCCGGAGGCCGAGGTGTTCGTGGGCCATCCGGGCCGTACTTTGTATCTCCCGCCGTTCTGACTCGCTAAAGTTTCCGGGGCAGATCTCCTCGCTCGTGCCGTCATACTTTGCCTCGTTGTCAAAGTATTCATGTCCGACGGGCCGTATCTCAATGGTCGGAAGCGCGTACAACCGCTCGCTGCGGTAGTGATCGACGACACCGCAGGCCGCTTCTCTTCCCTGGAGATACTCCTCGATCAGCGCATTATTCGCAAGGGCAAAAACACGCTCAAGCGCCTCGCGGAGCTCCTGGCGCGTGTGCGCTATCGATACACCGACCGACGAGCCAAGGGCGCGCGGTTTAACAACCGAGGGCTGAGGAAATGTTTCAAACAACTCATCGACCAGCTCGTCTGAGTATTCGTCTTTTCTCAGGGAGCGGTAAATCGGCTGTTTGATCTCGCGCGTCGCCAGATGCGTGCGGGCCTGAACCTTATTCATCGCCAGAGCCGAAGCAAACGCGTTGGATCCGGTGTACGGAATTTGCATCGAATCCAGAAGCTGCTGTACCTTGCCGTCCTCGCCGTACTCTCCGTGCATACCGTTCACTACCACATCAACCCGGCGTAGGGCTTTTTCGGGTCGGGTCGGCGTTTCGTTGAGAAGCCAGTGACCGTGTGGATCGATCAGGAGATCCTTCACATCGAAACGCTTGCCGAGCTCCCTGAGTATTGCGGCTCCGGTTTGAAGGGATACATCGTGTTCCGAGGACGGACCGCCGCGCACGACGCCGATGGTAAGGTGCTGAGGACTCATACGCTACCAGTATATCACCCATCGCGTCTCTGTATAAATATGTTCCTCCACCGAGAAGCCTGGAGGAACGAACCACGGTTATCTACAAACGGTCTTTGCGCAGTCGCCGGCGGTGAAACGAGATCGCGTAGCGATGCGATTCGCTGTTGGCGAGCAGGACCATATCCTGGTGGCGCTTGATGATCCGCGCGTCGCCGATCAGATCGCGTGGTTTGTGGCGCTCATCTTTCACCACCGCCACCACCGGTATCGAGACACCCACGTCCGTAAGGAGTCGCTCGGCGGCATTCTTTTGAGCTTTACCGCCGTCGACAACGATCAGCTGCGGCATCCGCCACTCGGGGTGGGTCAGCCTGCGTGAGAGGATTTCGCGGAGTGCTTTTGTGTCATTTGCTCCGTCCTGGCCACGGATCAGAAACTTGCGGTATTCGTCTGTGTTCGCCGCGCCGTCCTCGACCACCGTCATCACCCCCACGTGGGCACTCCCGGCAAGGTGCGCCACATCATACGCCTCGACGCGGTAGAGTTTTTCCCCGGCCTTCGGCTCCGCTAAGAAGTCCCGGGTCAGAAGAGCTGTTTCGTTTATGTGTGTCAGGGCGTAGAGTTGATTCTTGAGCGTCGCTGCGTGCTCAAACGCGCGCTGCTGAGCCGCACGGTTCATTTCGGTCTCCAGTTTTTTGACCAGCTGTCGTTTCTTCCCTTCAAAAAAAAGCACGATGTTACGGATATGCCGTTGATAGTCACGCCTCGGTATCTCCCCGGTACATACTCCCGGACACAGACCCAGCTGCCGGTTAAAACACGGCCGGGGATTGTCCGGATCTTTCTGCTGACCTGCCGGAATGCATTTTCGATCACGGTACGGAAAGATTCGTCGTATGATCTTGAGCGCTTCCTGAAGGGACCTTCCGGACGTGAACGGGCCGAATGTTTTTTTGATCGGTGTCTGGCGCAAAATTGTTGCGACTGATGTGGAACGACTCTGCGGGCCGGGACGGCTGTCTCGTGAGGCTTGCACCTTCATCGCGTGGTCAAGCTCACGACCACGGACGGTCAACACGCGCGGATACTCCTCGTCTGTTATAACAACGTAGGTGAAACTCTTGTTGTCCTTTTCCCGGACATTATAAAGCGGTTGATACTGTTTGATCAGTGCCGCCTCTAAAACCAGCGCTTCAATGACCGAGTCCGTACTCTGATATGTAACGTTTGTCGCTTCCTCGGTCATCCGGCGGATCCGCTGCCCTCGGGTGAGTTCGATATCGCCGGTGAAATAGCTTCGCACGCGATCACGCAGCGAAGTTGCTTTGCCGATGTAGAGTATCTGCCGGCTATGCTTGAAGAAATAGACACCGGGAGCATCCGGAAGTTTTTTGTTAGTCAGATCAGAACGTTTCATTACTTCACTACCATACTATCCACACCTTGCAAACTCAATAGATATGGATATACTACAAAGCAATGCAACGGGCAACTTTTAACATTGTGAAGGTCACAAATCTCATTACTATCGGTCCAACCGGTGGAGGATTTGCTCGTGTCTCTTAATCTCAACAACTAGAACACTAAGCGCTACGAGTCAGTCCTTCACCCGAGGGACTGATTTCTTTTTGTGTGTTGCGCATCGTGCGCACACCAACGATCTTTTTGTTCTTTCCAAGGAGGCAGCGTATGACTCCGCACCGTTCCCACCGTTCCTCGGATTCGCAGACGTCCCGCCCGCCCGATTCTGACCATCGTGAAATTGAGCACCCCCGTCTTTGTGACCTGCGCGGGCATCCCGGATACGGCGCCCGGGGTAACGATGCTGGAGATGGTTGGCGTCATCACGTAAGAGCACAGCCCATGGACTGACTCTGTCCGGCGGACCCTGCCCACCGCGACCCCGATGCACACATTTCGTGCATCGGGGTTTTTTGTTTTCTTCTCAATAACGACAAACCAGCAGGAAGTTTTGAACTCCCTGCTGGTTGTCGGTGTTGCGGGGCACTGCTTACACGCAGGCACACTTTGCTTCGGCCTCGTTGCAGCCGGAGCACTTGACCATACAGTGATCACCGCCGCACTCGTGGTTCGGGTCGTGCTCGGCAGCCTCGGCACCGCACATATCGCACTTGTGCCCGTCCCCTTCTTTTCCGCATTTGTTGCAGTTCATAATCATTTCGTTACGTATAATGTCATAGTGATTATAGCACGCTTCGATCGCGTCAATCGAGTTCTTTCCTCACCCCTCTAACTCTTCTGTTCGTTCCCCCCGGATTCTCCTCCCGGGACATCGTCCAGTTGAATCGGACTTTTGACATTCGGGTTCCACTCTGCTTCTATCTCGCCGTGTTTTTGTTCGTAGTCAGCCACTGTTTTTGTAAGGTACTGCTGTAGGCGTTTGGCGTGTTGGGGAGTGAGCGAATACACCCCGGCGTTCTGTCCGGAGATCAGCGCCATAACAAAAAACTCTTTGGCGAAGCCAACGGTTATATTTTCGCAGAACTGTTTCGGTGCTTTTTGTAGATCCATACGTAAATACTGATATATGTATACAGTCAGTATAGCATCAAGTGCGCTCGACCGGAAAAATCGTCCGCGTTCTCCGTACGGCTTCTCTCGAAAGGCAATGAAAGCCATAAGAGTACCCCCTGCGGCCACGGCAGGGGGTGTTGGCGATGGTTGGAGCCGGGTGACCGGGTTTTTAAGCGGTTGCTGAATTTCCAATGAACCACTGGATCGCTCGGACGGAGTGCGGCATACAGGGTCGCCTGTTAGCGAATAACGGGCAGCCCCAACAATTTACACGACCTTTGCCTCCTTGTTGGGAAAGGGGGGACGGCCTTCGTACGCAGAGATTGACTTGTGGCGCCGGCATCGCTGACCTCCTTTCAAAAAAACAATGATGAATGGGAACGCTGTGTACATTGTACACCCGCTCTTCGTTTGGACGGCGTTAGTGTGTGGAAAACTTTTCAAAAGGCCCACGGTGAGCAGCGGTGCGTGATTCGTTGTTAGGGCGCATACGTTGACGCTACCATTTCATTCTTAAAAAATAAACCGCCCCGGGAGGCGGTTTTCGTGTTGATGGTGGCACTCTTACCCTTCAGTGCTGGGTGTCCGTAATTTCGGTGACACGGGACGTTTCAAAGAATTCCTGGCTGTACTGATAATCCGGATCCGTAACCTGAAATGCAAGCGGTCGGCCCGTCCTGACGATTCCCGGCCTATGGTTCCGGCTATCATCAAGGTGTCCGACACTCTCTACCGCGGTAGGCTCAGGAAAGTGATTTCCGTCCACTATCTCAAACAACGACGGAGAGTCTTGTTCTCCCAAGGGGTCGGGTCTCCTTCGTAAGGTGTAGACACTGCCTGTTTCAGTAACCAGGCAGACCTCGTGCCCTACTTTTATGGAATCCACTCCGAGTTCAGTCATGTTTTCTGGTGTATTCTTTGTCGCCATTACGGGCTCCTTTCGTTTCTGGAAAATACAACGTTACACCTGGCGATAGTATGCCCCACCGGTAGTATCAGTCAAGTTTTACGTTCCGTGCACGGAACGTATCGCCGGGCACCAAACAAGCTCCTCTAACGAAGTGCCCGTTTCAGGTACCGGCCGGTATGCGAGTCCTCACTCTCCGCAACCTCTTCCGGGGTCCCCTTGGCCACGATCATACCGCCGCCGTCTCCGCCTTCGGGGCCGATGTCGATGACGTAATCTGAACTTTTAA
>JBBDHZ010000002.1:0-1656 GCA_040880645.1 Minisyncoccota bacterium | reverse complement strand
GTTGGGTGCAGACGATGGTTTTGATCTTGATCGCATTTTCGCTCGCATTCGTCGTTTGCAAGCCGAGTCGGGTCGCAAGATTGTTCGTCGCTCGTCACGTAAACCGGCGAACCATGCGATGCAACGGAGCGGCGGTGGTGACGTTTCTGCAAGTGGATCGTCAACTCCCGCCGCCCGCTGACCGTAATCGTTACCCGACTAAATGGCGAACGCACGTCGCTTCAATCGATCCGACGAATGACGACCACCACCAAGAAGATGCTCGTGGCTGTCGATATGGGCCGCATCACGATGCGCAAGGGCGATTTCGTGCTGCCGTCTCAAGATGAAAGTGATGCTGAGGTCTTCACTGCTATTGACGGTACCGGCGTCGCTACATTTGCGTGCGTCTCTTACACGGGGCGAGACCTTGACGCAAACACGCTCTTCGCGCGATACGTCGAATCCGGCGCGAAGATTGCGAACGTTGAAAACCTGGTTGCCGAACTCGACGACTACTTGCGGCAGATCAAGATGTTCAAGGTCGGCAACGTGGTCGGAATACGATCGGATGGGGAATCGCGTACACTTTACCTTGCTCAAAAGCGCCCTCCTGATGGTGCCATCTGACTATCTGCGTCATCGGTACCAGGTGGCGGGTAACCATCGGATGCAACGGAGGACCGGTGGTCGGTCTTCACGAATGGATACTCAACTCCCGGTCCCCGCTGATCCCAACCGTTCGTCGGCATAAACACGATGAGAAATATCCCGACTACAACTCTGCGGTTGCTCCAAGATCGCTTTCACACGGTCATTCGCGAGAGGATCGCCAACACTGACGTTGACGAGAAACTTCCGCTACCGGAGTTGAAACCTCCCTTCCCAACAATTGACAATCCGAATTGGTTTGCCGTTTCTGGCATGTATGGCGGCTTCAACTATTGGTTCGAAGGTGACGGCACAAACGCCAAGCTTATTTCGGAAAGTTGGTGCCGAGTTGTTGAAGGTTCCGGCCAACGTCATGAAATCACGGAATCAGAGCACAAATTAGTCGATGAAGGTTTCGTCTAGCCGTCAAACTTTCCACGAAACGAGCTAACAAATCGCGACGATGCCACAAAGCCCGCTCCGCCTCATCAAGAAATGCCTCGAAGACATTTCGATTGATCAGATCAATAAATTACCGAAGGGGCTGCGTGGCTTCTATGTGCTTTACAACGATAACCGTGTCGTTTACGTCGGGATCGCAACAGGCCAAGGAGGAATTCGGCAACGGCTCAAACGCCATCGTGCGTCTAAACCAGATTTTTGGACAACGTGTTCGATATTTGAGGTTTGGGACAACATCAGAGACGACGAGATCAAGGAACTGGAAGGACTGTTCCGACACATTTACCGACATGATCCTGCCGCGAACGAGTTGAATCTTCAACGCGGTTTCAAGCAAATGAAGCTGGTCACTGTGGCTGACGTCTCTGCATTTTGGCCATGATTGGATGCTTCGTCCGCTTAATGTGGCACAACGGCGCTATTCGCGACGAACCACGACGGTGCACCCGAGTGGCCGACTTCGGGTGATGCAAATGGGGCGTCATTCACGGCCACCGGGTGACCGCGGACGTTCTGCGATAGTGACGAGCAAGCGACAAGAACGCACTGGAGAACTTGTGACAA
>JBBDHZ010000001.1:0-1658 GCA_040880645.1 Minisyncoccota bacterium | reverse complement strand
TGCGGTGGACCCCGAAAAGTGGACCACGGGTTTAGATAGAATTTTGGTGGAAATAACCCCGGGTCATTTTTGGAGGTGTTTGGATGCGAGGCAAGCGGAAGCGGTTTCAGGCGTCGTTTAAGGCCAAGGTAGCGTTGGCGGCGATCAAGGGAGATCGGACGGCCAGCGAATTGGTGTCGGCCTTCGGCGTGCATGCCGCGCAGATCAGCCTGTGGAAGAAGCAATTGCTCGAAGGTGTCGCGGAAGTCTTCGCCGATGGCCGCAAGCGTGAAAGCGTGGATCACGAATCGCGCGAGGCGGAACTCTACCAGCAGATCGGCAAGCTGCAGATGGAGCTCGACTGGCTCAAAAAAAAAGCTGCCACCCTCGATTGATCTGAAGCGTTCTTGGATTGAACCCCATCACCCTCAACTCAGCATCCGCCAGCAATGCGAACTGTTAGCACTCAATCGATCGAGCTACTACCTGACGCCGGGCGTCGAAAGCGCTCTGAATTTAGCGCTGATGCGGCGGATCGACGAGCAACATTTGAAGACGCCGTTTTACGGTTCGCGGCGCTTGGCTCAGGTGCTCAGCACGCCCCGTTTACCTATCAATCGCAAGCACGTGCAGCGGTTGATGCGGGTGATGGACATCGAGGCGATATACCCGAAACCTCGGACCACAGATCGCGACGAAAACCACAAGATTTACCCGTATTTATTGCGAAATCTACCGATCGAGCGTCCCAACCAGGTGTGGAGCGCCGATATCACATACATTCCCATGCCCAGCGGCTTCATGTACCTGGTAGCGGTGATCGACTGGTACAGCCGGTTTGTGTTGAGTTGGCAATTGTCGAACACGCTCGACGGAACCTTTTGCATCGAAGCGATCGAAGCGGCGCGGGAGCATGGGCAACCGGAGATTTTCAACAGCGATCAGGGAGTTCAGTTCACGAGTCGTGCGATGACCAGCCGATGGGAATCGTGGGGCGTGGCGATTTCGATGGATGGCCGCGGCCGAGCGATCGACAACGTGTTTATCGAGCGGCTCTGGTGGAGCGTGAAGTACGAGTCGATTTATCGGCATGCCTTCGACACCGTGCCGCTGCTCGATCGTGGGCTGCAGACGTACTTCGAGTTTTATTGTTACGAGCGACCGCACCAAGCGTTGGCTTATCGCACCCCGGCGAAGGTCTACAGCCGGCGGCGGAAGCGACCGAAGATTCGATCGTAAAATATCTGGCAAAGCCAGAGTTACCGGCTAGACGCGTTCTCGCACCCAACATGGGTGCGCGGCGCTGCGTCCGCGCGAACCCTGGGAAGGGGTTCGCGGGCCGCTGGCCCTTACTCTTAAGCGGACCACTTCGTGGTCCACTACTTGGGGTCCACCGCAGCTTGCTCGTGGAAACCGAAGCGCCGATAGCGATTCGTTGGGAAAACGTTGTGTTCGACGAGGGGTTCCGGGCCGACTTGCTGCTTGAGCGCAAGGTTGTGGTCGAGTTGAAATCGGTGGAGAAGACCTCTCCGGTACACAAAAAGGTGGTGCTCACTTACTTGCGCCTTGCCAACTGCAAGCTTGGGCTGTTAATTAACTTTGGTCAGGAGAAGATTAAGGATGGTCTTTCACGCGTGGTGATTGGTCTCGAAGATGACGTCCCGCTGGAGTAAGCCCCT